>NZ_KV789288.1:0-646 GCF_001807545.1 Corynebacterium sp. HMSC08F01
TGTGTCTGATCTGATGTAGGTGGTCCAGTTCGGCTTGGGAAGTAGTCCGTTTCGGCGGCCTGTTTTAGTCCGTTTCAGCGTGAAAAAGTAGGCCACTTTCCTGGTGCGTTGCTGTGACTGGTGTGGCTCTTTTGGAATGAAAAAGGGCCATGCCGAGTAACCATCCCAGTAGGTTTCTGTTCCTGAGAAATGTCCCATCTTCGTTTGGCTGCGAGGTCCGGGACTTGGTTTTTCAGGAAGGGACCAGAAAGTAGATGACAATCAGCATGACCACGATCGAAACTATCAGACAGCTCGATGACGAGGGAATGTCCCGACGAGCGATCGCGAAGGCGGTATCGGTATCTCGCGCTACGGTCGATAAGTACGTCAACCAGGACGATTTCAGCCCTATCCCGCCAGTTAAGTTACATAAGCCAGGATCACTAGCGCTCGGTGAGACGTTGTGTGCCGTGATTGATCGGTGGCTTGAGCAAGATCAGCGCATGCCGCGCAAGCAACGCCACACTGCGCAGCGCATCTGTGACCGGCTTGCCGCCGAACATGGATATACCGGCTCGTATTCGCCGGTACAGCGCTACGTCAAGCAGTGGAGGCAGGACCATAAAGCCCCAGGAGATGGGTTCATGGAGTTGGAATGGTCTCC
>NZ_KV789289.1:0-96966 GCF_001807545.1 Corynebacterium sp. HMSC08F01
GCATCCGCCCGGAGCCATGCAACAACTCTTTAACTAGCCAATAACCCGCCAGCGAGCGGGCTATTCGGCATGCTTGACATACTCCACGTGTTCATCACGCTCGCCAGCAAAGACGAAACCGTTGACCTCCGCGACGTGGCGCGAGGCAGCATTGTCTGGCAGCGCACGAATAATCAGCAGGGGAGCCCCCTCGGCGAAAGCGTGATCGGTCACCAGGCGCACGGCACGAGTCATCAGGCCACGCCCGCGCGCCCACGGGGCAGTGTTGTAACCAAAATCGGCACCACCGGAATCGTCGAGGCGCAGCTCGATGCTGCCGCAGTACCGGTCATCGACGACAAGCGCCCACCGTGCACACCCGTCACCTGAGTCGCCGAGGAACGCCTCGGCCATCTCGACGGTGTACGGCGATGGCACCGTGGTCCACTCAACCATCCGTGGGTCAACCGACGCGGCGAACAGGTCGTCGTGCACGCCCGGAACGGTTTTCACGCGCGACCACGGCAGGAGCGTCAACTCGCCGTCGGTGAGAGTGTCGTTGGCGGGTGGGAACCAGGGGTTAGTTGGCATGGAGGGCTTCGTTGAGTTCGATGCCCTTTGCGGGGACGGCTTCGACGGAGCCGGTGACGGAGTTGCGACGGAATTGCAGGCCGTTGGCACCGGAGAGTTCGAGGGCCTTCACCTCGGTGCCGGCGTCCTTGCCCAGGGCTTCGGCGACGGGTGCGGTGAGGACGACCTTTGTGCCGGCGGTGACGTAGAGGCCGGCTTCGACGATGCAGTCGTCGCCAAGCGAGATGCCTACGCCGGCGTTGGCGCCGAGGAGGCAGCGTTCGCCAAGCGAGATGATTTCTTTGCCGCCGCCGGACAGGGTGCCCATGATGGAGGCGCCGCCGCCGATGTCGGTTCCGTCGCCGACGACAACACCTGCGGAGATGCGGCCTTCGACCATGGATGCGCCGAGGGTGCCGGCGTTGAAGTTCACAAAGCCTTCGTGCATCACGGTGGTGCCTTCGGCGAGGTGGGCGCCGAGGCGGATGCGGTCGGCGTCGCCGATGCGCACGCCGCTCGGCACAACGTAGTCGACCATGCGTGGGAATTTGTCCACGGAGAAAACGACGACTGGGCCGTTTTCGGCGAGGCGCGCGCGGGTCATTTGGAAGTCGGCGACGGCGCAGGGGCCGTAGTTGGTCCAGACGACGTTGGACAGGAGGCCGAAGATGCCGTCCATGTTGGCGCCGTGTGGGCGGATGAGGCGGTGGGACAGTAGGTGGAGGCGCAGGTAGACGTCGTATGCGTCGATGGCCGGTGCGCTTAAGTCGGGGATGGTGGTTTCGACTGCGACGCGTGCGACGCCGCGTGCCTCGTCGGGGCCGACGAGGTTGGTGAAGCGGGCGTCGGGCTCTTCTAATCGACGAGTGCCTGTTTCCGTCACCGCCTCGTCAACCTTGGGGGCGGGGTACCAGACGTCGAGAACGGTGCCGTCGTGGGTGATGGTCGCGATTCCGCGTGCAATTGCAGTCGTGGGGGTAGTCATGGCGACTACCTTACGACACCGCGTTTCTTGGTCAGTAGCGACAAGCCGACCAGGGCGAGGGAGAGGATGGTGACGGAGATGACTTGGGAGCGGGCGGCGTCGTCGAAAAGCATGAGCACTGTCAGGCCGACGAGGGCGACGAGCGTGACCCATGGCACCCAGGTTGCGCCGTGGACGCGGACGGCGGATTCGCGGATGCGTGGGTGGAGTTTGATGAAGCTTAAGGTGATCATGATCCAGGTGACGATGAGGCAGCCGCCGGTTGCGGACATGATGAAGTCGATCATTCCGGGCGGGTTCCACCATTGCAGGCCGACGGCGAGAAACGCGAAGACTACGGAGACGAGCACGGAGTTCATGGGCACGTTGTTGGCGTTGGTTTTTGCCATCCATTTTGGTGCGTCGCCTTCGAGCGCTTGTTGGTAGCCGAGGCGGGAGGTGCCGTAGAGCTGTGCGTTGAATGCGGAGAGTAGCGCGAGCACGATGACGACTTCCATGAAGGCTGCGGCGCCTGGGATGTTTGCCATTTCGAGCACGGCGGTGAAGGGGGAGTCGGCGGCGGAGTCGGCGCCGTCGATGGTGGCGTACGGCAGTAGCAGTGTGATGACGGCGACGGAGCCGAGGTAGAAGATCGCGATGCGCCAGATGATGGAGTTGACGGCGCGTTTGACGTTGTCGGCGGGGTCTTCGGATTCGGCGGCTGCGATGGTGACCACTTCGATGCCGCCGAATGCGAATGCCACGGCGAGGAGGCCTGCGGCGATGCCGGCGACACCGTTGGGGGCGAAGCCGGATTCGCGCACGTTGTCGAAGCCGACGAAGTCGCTGGCGGGCAGCACGCCCAGCCAGAGGAGAACGCCGATGATGAGGAAGCCGACGATGACGGCGATTTTGATCATGGCGAACCAGTACTCGAACTCGCCGAAGCCTTTGACCTGTGCGAGGTTTACGGCGGTGAGTACGACGACGACGATGAGCCCGGGCACCCATTGGGGGACGTCGAACCAGGAGGCCATCATGGCGGAGGCGCCGGTGAGTTCGGCACCACACGCCATGATCAGCAGGAAGTAATACAGCCAGCCGAGGAGGAATCCTGCCCAGTGGCCGTACGCCATGCGTCCGTAGGTTGCGAATGAGCCGGACGACGGGTGGGCGGCGGCCATTTCGCCGAGCATGCGCATCACGGCGATGACGATGAGTCCGGCGATGGCGTATGCGACCAGAATCGCGGGGCCGGCGGCACGAATGCCGACGCCGACGCCGAGGAACAGGCCTGCACCCACGGCGGTGCCGAGCCCCATGAGTGTCAGGTGGCGGGACTTCAGCCCGGTGCCGAGCTCGCTATTGCTTGTCGACGACCCCATTACCGCACCTCCTCAATCTCTGCCACGTTCTTCTTCGCCGGTTGCTTTCCTGTCGCGCGGGTCCACAAAATTCCCGCGAGGGAAACGACACCGACAACGACGGCGACGGCGAACATTTGGAATCGCCCGTCGGGGTCGGCGAGCATGAGCAGGATGACTCCGCCGGCGAGCGCGATCATGACCCAGGGAAGGACGTTGGGGGCCCACATACGTACGTCGGTGATTTCGCCGCTTGCTTCGAGCTTCGGGTGCAGGCGGACGAACGACAGGGCGACGACGATCCACAGCACGATCAGGCAGCCACCGACTGCGTTGAGGAGGAAGGCGAGCAGCCCGGGCGGGTTCCAGTACTGCAGGGCAACGGCGACGAAGCCGAAGAACACGGACACGATCACGGCACGGACGGGCACGCCGCGGGGGTCGGTTTTAGCGAAGATCTCGGGGGCGTCGCCACGCACTGCAAGGTTTTGCATGAAGCGCGACGAACCGTAGATCTGCGTGTTGCAGGCGGACAGCAGGGCGACGACGATGACGGCCTCCATGATGCCGACGGCGCCCGGGATGTTTGCCATTTCGAGCACTGCGGTGAACGGGGAGTCGGCTGCGGAGTCCGCGCCGCCGATTTCGTCGAAAGGCAACAGCAAGACGATCAGCAGCACGGAGCCGATGTAGAAGATGGAGATGCGCCAGATGATGGAGCGGATCGCGGAGTGGACGCCGGCTTCGGGGTTTTCGGATTCGGCGGCGGCGACGGTGACCAGTTCAATGCCGCCGAACGCGAAGGCGACCGCGAGCAACGCGGTGGCAACGCCAGCCCAGCCGTTGGGCATGAAGCCGACCTCGCTGATATTCGACAGGCCTACGAACCCGCCGGTGGGCAGCACACCGAGCCACAGGGCCACACCGATGCACAGGAACGCCACGATCACAACGACCTTGATCAGGGCGAACCAGAATTCGAACTCGCCGAAGTTTTTCACCGCGGCGAAATTGATCACGGTGAAAAAACCAATGGCGATCAGCGCCGGGATCCAGGGGGAAATGGCGAACCATTGGGCGACGATCGCGGACGCGCCGGTGATTTCGACGGCCATGATCATGATCATCATGAACCAGTACAGCCAGCCGATGGCGAAGCCGGCCCAGCGGCCGAAGGCTTGCTCGGCGTAGGTGGAGAACGTGCCCGACGACGGGCGCGCGGCGACCATTTCCGCGAGCATCTGCATGAAGCACACGGTGATGAAGCCTGCGACGACGTAGGCGAGGATGACGGCGGGGCCTGCGGCTGCGATGCCAACGCCGGTGCCGAGGAAGAGTCCGGCACCGATGGCTGAGCCGAGGCCCATCATGGTGAGGTGGCGCGTTTTCAGGCCGCGTGCGAGCGCGGTGGAATCGGCGACGGGGGAAACGGGGGTTGACATGTCGAACACCTTAAACCTCGACATGCAGTGAAGTGCATTCTTTTCCGGTTTATATGCGTGTGTTACGTGCGCGTGGTTTCTGCGGGGCGCAGCACGGGGGCGGTGGTGTAGGGCTCGTGTTGGATGCGCAGGTTGTTGCGGCCGGCGAGTTTTCCCGCGGGAAAATCTTCTCCGGTGGCGGGGTCGAAGATTCGGGTGTGGGGTTCGAGGGTGATGCCGGCGCCGATGTCGCAGTTGTTGCCGAGGGTGATGCCGTTGATGTTTGCGGTGGGGTGGAGGTGGCAGTTGGCGCCGATGCGCATGGGTTGGCGGGCGAGGGCGTTGTTGTTGGTGGGGGTGGCGATGAGGGCGGTGCTGCGGGCGAGGGTGGTGTTGGCGCCGACGGCGACTGCGGAGGAGATGGTGCCTTCGATGCGTGCGGGGCCGAGGGTGCCGGCGTTGTAGGAGATGTAGCCTTCGCGGACGACGGTGGTGCCTTTGGCGAGGTGGGCGCCGAGGCGGACGCGTTCGGCTTGGGTGATGGTGACGTCGGTGGGGACGACGTAGTCGACCATGCGGGGGAGTCGGTCGATGCCGTAGACGTGGATGGGGCCGCGGGCGCGGAGGTTGGTGCGTACGGTTTCGAAGTTGTTGGGGAGGCAGGGGCCTTTGTTGGTCCAGGCGACGGGGGTGAGGTGGTTGAGGGCGCCGTCGAGGTTGATGGTGAGTGGTTCGACGAGGCGGTGGGACAGCAGGTGGAGGCGAAGGTAGACGTCGTGGGCGTCGATGGGTGGGGCGTCGAGGTCGGCGATGGTGGTGCGGACGGGCACGGTTTCGACGAGGCGGTCGCGGTCGGCGCCGATGAGGCGCAGGAACTCCGGGGAGAGGTTGTGGGCGGAGGTGCGTTGGGTGGTGGTGGGGTGGTCGTCGTTAAGTGTGAGCTTGGGGTTGGGGTACCAGGTGTCGAGCACTGTGCCGTCTATGGCGATGTTGGCGATTCCGAGGCCGTGTGCTCCCAAAGACATGGCCGTCATTGTAAACGTAGGATCGCGGTGTGACTTCCTTAGATCCTTTTGCGGACCCTGTTGTTTTGTCGGCTGCGTTGGTGGATATTGAGTCGCCGTCGCACCATGAGGAGGCGATCGCGGACGCCGTTGAGGCTGCGTTGCGTGGCCTTGAGCATGCGGAGGTGCAGCGCTTCGGTAATACCGTGGTGGCGCGTACGAGTTTCGGGTTGGATTCGCGGGTCGTGTTGGCGGGCCATATTGATACGGTGCCGCTGGCTGATAACACGCCGCATCGGCTGACGAGTTCGCCGTCGGGTGAGATCCTGCATGGTTGTGGCTCGGTGGATATGAAGTCGGGTTTGGCTTGCTACCTGGGTGCCTTCGCACGCTTGGCGCAGCCGGGGAAGGCGGCGCATGATTTGACGCTGATCGCTTATGAGGGCGAGGAGGTGGCGCAGGAGTTCAATGGCTTGTACCACCTTGAGCGTGATCATCCGGAGTTGCTGCAGGGTGATATTGCGTTGTTGGGTGAGCCGTCGGGTGCGATCATTGAGGCTGGTTGTCAGGGTACGATCCGCGTGTTTGTGGATGCGCATGGCACGCGTGCGCATTCGGCGCGCTCTTGGCTTGGCCATAATGCGGCGCATGATCTTGCGGGCGTGCTCACCCGTATCGCGGCGTATGAGCCGCGCGCTGTGCGTATCGACGACTGCGAGTACCGCGAGGGTTTAAACGTCGTCGGGCTGGAGGGCTTCGTGGCGACGAATACGATCCCGGATCACGCGCGACTGATCGTGAATTTCCGCTACGCGCCGGATCGCAGCGTCGAGGACGCGAAGGCGCACTTGGAAGAGACACTCGCGCTGGAAGAGGGCCTCGAGCTCATTTACGACGACGTCGCGCCGGGGGCGTTGCCTGGCCTGGGCGACCCGGTCGCGGCCGGGTTGGTCAAGGCAGTGGGCGGGAACTTCCGCGCCAAGTTTGGGTGGACGGATGTGGCGCGCTTTTCTAGCCTGGGTGTTCCTGCGGTGAACTTTGGGCCTGGCGATCCGGGGTTTGCCCATAAGAAGGACGAGCAGTGCCCGGTCGATGAGATTCGTCAGGTGGCGGCGCAGTTGCTCGATTACCTGAGTGCTGAAAGCGAGTAAGAGATATGGCTCCGTTGAATTTCCCCCGCCCGGACCGCGACCGGAAGTTGCGTGGGCCGATGGCGCTGCGCAATGAGGCTGAGCAGGCCACGACCTATGATCAGCGTTTGTTGGAGTCCATGGGGCAGTCTGATGGGTACTGGAAGCACCAGGATCCGTGGCGTGTGATGCGGATCCAGTCGGAGTTTGTGGCTGGGTTTGATGCGTTGTCGGAGTTGCCGAAGGCTGTGACGGTGTTTGGCTCCGCACGTCTTGGCGAGGGCACGCCTGAGTACCAGTTGTCCTACGAGGTCGGCCGCGCGCTGGTGGAGGCGGGCTACGCCGTGATCACCGGCGGTGGGCCGGGTTTGATGGAGGGGCCGAACCGGGGTGCTCACAACGCGGATGGTTTGTCGGTTGGTTTGGGTATCGAGTTGCCGTTTGAGCAGGGCCTGAACGACTGGGTGGATCTGGGTCTGAATTTCCGGTACTTCTTCGCTCGCAAGACTATGTTTTTGAAGTACTCGCAGGCGTTTATTTCGCTGCCCGGCGGTTTCGGCACGATGGACGAGGTCTTCGAGGTGCTATGCATGGTGCAGACCGGCAAGGTGACCAACTTCCCGATTGTGCTCATGGGCACGGAGTTCTGGTCTGGGCTGGTTGAGTGGATCGAGCAGCAGTTGCTTGGCCGTGGTTTGATTTCGCCGGGGGATGAGAAGTTGTACCTGGTTACCGATTCCGTGGAGGAGGCCGTGGCGCACATTGTGGAGGCCCACAAGGTGATGACGGACGAGCGCCTGCGCGATGAGTGAGGTCATGGCGATCGTGAACCGCACGCCCGACTCGTTTTATGACAAGGGTGCGACGTTCGCGATTGAGAAGGCGCTTTTGCGTGTCGACGACGCCGTTTCCGCCGGGGCCAGCATCATCGACATCGGCGGCGTGAAGGCAGGCCCGGGCGACGACGTGTCCGTTGCCGAGGAGATTGACCGTGTCGTGCCGCTTATTGCCGGGGTGCGTGAGCACCACCCGGACGTGACGGTGAGCGTGGACACCTGGCGCGCCGCGGTGGCCGAGGAGGCGATCGCAGCCGGCGCGGACCTGATTAACGACACGTGGGCAGGCTTCGACCCCGAGTTGGTTGAGGTGGCAGGCGCCCACCGCGTGGGGTACGTGTGCTCGCACACCGGCGGGGTCACGCCGCGCACGCGCCCGCACCGGGTGCACTACGACGACGTGGTCGCCGACGTGATTGCGGAAACCACCGCCTTGGCCGAGCGCGCCGTCTCGCTAGGCGTGCCGGAGGAAGCGGTGTTCATCGACCCCACGCACGACTTTGGCAAGAACACCTACCACGGGCTGGAGATCCTGCGGCGTATCGACGAAATCGTCGCCACCGGCTGGCCCGTCCTCATGGCCCTGTCCAACAAGGATTTCGTGGGCGAGACCGTCGGGCGTGGCCTCAACGGTGCCGACATCACCCAGCGCGTGCCCGGCACCCTCGCAGCAACCGCGTGGGCGGCCGCGCGCGGGGTGGCGGCGTTTCGCGTCCATGAGGTCGAGGCGACGATCGACGTCATCCGCATGATCGAGGCGATCCAGGGCACCGCGGCACCGCTGGCAACCGTGCGGGGGCTCGCGTGAGTGCCGACACGCTCGCCGGCATGCGCACCGATGTACGAATCAGTGTGGTGATTCCTGCGCTGGATGAGGAGGCGACGGTGGGTGGGGTCGTCGAAAAGTGTGTGGCTTCGTCAGCGGACGAAGTCATCGTCATCGACTCAGACTCCACCGACCGCACCGCCGAGCGCGCCGCCGCAGCCGGGGCAACCGTGGTGAACTGGCGCGACGTCGACCCACGCACACCCTGGCCCGGCAAGGGCGAGGCGCTGTGGCGCGGCGTGAAGGCCGCATGCGGCGACGTGGTGGTCTTCGTCGACGCCGACGTGACCTCACTCGAACCCTGGTGGGTCGACGCGCTCGCCGAGCCATTTATCGACGACACCGTCCACCTCGTCAAAGCCTCCTACACCCGCGAAGGCGCCGGCGGTCGCGTGACCGAACTGACCGCGAAACCCCTCCTGCGCGCCCTCTTCCCGGAGATCGCCGTGGACCAGCCGCTCGCCGGCGAATACGCCATCCGACGCTCAACCGCGCTTTCGCTGCCATTCGTCGCCGGCTACGGGGTGGAAGCGGGCTTGCTCATCGACGTCGCCCGCGCCCACGACCCAAAAGCCATCCAGCAAGCGCAACTGAGCCCCCGCACCCACCGCAATAGGCCGCTGTATGAACTTGCTGGGATGGCTGATGTCGTCGCAAAGACGATTCTCGCGCGCGCGGGAAAATTCCCCGTCGAGGTCAGCGAGCGCCCCGCCTGGGCCGACAGCTAAACTAACCCGCATGCTTTCCTGGATCATCCTCATCCTGGTGCTCGCACTGCTGAGCATCATTGGCCTGAAACTGTTCGCCACCGTCTTCGGCCGCGGCGAGGCCCTGCCGCCCATGCCACCAACAGAAGAGGTGAAGGAAGCCAACCGCCGCGCCGTGGAGGAAGGTAACTTCGGCGATATTCAGCTCGAGGTTGTGCACCGCGGTTACCGCATGGATCAGGTCGATGCGCTCATCGAACAGTTGGCGGGCGGCAACCTTGCGCCGGAAACACGGGTAGAATCTCCGGAAGAACACGTTTCGGAAACAAAGCAATAAGGAGTGTTGACGATGGCAGCAATGAAGCCGCGTACCGGTAGTGGCCCGATGGAAGCGGTGGAGGAGTCGCGCAAGATCGTCATGCGTATCCCGTCTGACGGTGGCGGACGCCTCGTCATTGAACTGAGCAAGGAAGAGGCTGGCGAACTTGGCCGCTTGCTCACGGAGGCTGCTGGAGAGTAGTTCCGGCCAAACGCGGTAGTATCACCACATGCTCAACGAGATCGTGGATGTACTCGCGGACCCGGTAGACCTGACCCCGCTTCGGGGCGAGGACGATTTTGGTCGTCTCGTCTCCGAATCGGGGCATTCTTATGACGTAGCCAAGCAGGGTTATGTCACGCTCGCGTCGGGGCGCGGGCTGAATCATGAGGGCGATTCGCTGGAGATGATTAACTCTCGCGAAACGTTCCTGTCGAATGGCCATTTCGCGCCGTTTGTGGAGGCGGTGTCGGATCGTGTGGCGGATGTTGTGGAGCATGCCGCAGGCGATCATGATCCGGTAATTCTGGAGGCTGGCGCCGGAACCGGCTACTACCTTGCGCACACGCTGGACCTGATTGATGGCGCGCGTGGTGTGGGGTTGGATATTTCGGTGCCTGCTGCGAAGCATTTGGCTAAGGCGCATCCGCGTTTGGGTGCGA
Source organism: Corynebacterium sp. HMSC08F01 (assembly GCF_001807545.1). Taxonomy (NCBI): domain Bacteria; kingdom Bacillati; phylum Actinomycetota; class Actinomycetes; order Mycobacteriales; family Corynebacteriaceae; genus Corynebacterium; species Corynebacterium sp. HMSC08F01. Next base: position 9,783 of record NZ_KV789289.1, read on the forward strand.
TTGTGGCGGATGTGTGGGAGCAGCTGCCTATCCGCACGGGGGCGGTTGATGTGGTGACTGTGGTGTTCGCGCCGCGCAATCCTGCGGAGTTTGCGCGTGTGCTTAGCGACGACGGCGAGGCCGTCATCCTCGTCGCCGACCAAGGCCACCTGGACGAGCTCCGTGAGCCACTGGGTATCCTCGGCGTGGAGGACGGCAAGGTGGCGCGACTGATCGAGCAGTCGGCGCAGTGGCTGACCCCTGTGGCCGATCCGGAGTTGATTTCGTTCCCGATGACCCTGGGCCGTGACGCGATCGCCGCGCAGGTGGGTATGAGCCCGTCGGCGCGTCACCTGGATAAGGACGTGCTGCACGCGCGACTCGAGGACCTCCCGGAGCAGATGGAGGTCACCGCCCGCGCCCAGTTGATCCGCCTGCGCAAGAAGTAGCGCGCCGGCGCTTCGCTCACGACGCGCTAAAGAAACGGAGAAGGCCCGCGTGATGCGGGCCTTCTTGCTGTGCCTGGCTCATGTGCCGGCACACGCGCCGGCTGGCTTAGAAGCGGGCGGGGTATCCGCGGCGCCACTCGCCGCTGATGGATGCTTCGCCGGTGGCGCGGCTGCGGATGCCGTTGCAGCCGCCTTCGGGCCAGATGCGCGACGACATGACAACGCTGCCGCCGCCGGCGTAGACCTCGAGGGTGCAGCCGTCGACGATGACGGTGACGTTGTCTTCGTCGTCGTCGTGAAGCGGTGCGGTTGCGGGGGAGCCGTCGAGGCGGTCGAGTGTGAGCTGCTCGCCGTTATGAGTGATCACCGCAGCCGGTTCGTTGTTGCCGTCGAGCACCTCGAGGGTGACCTGGGAGCCGGCCGGGATTTCGCACAGGCCGGCCCACATGCGGGCGCGGTCGGTGGCGCTGACGGCGTCTGGCAGGCCTGGTGCGGGCACTTGGAAGAGGCGGCCACCTTGCAGGGTGGCGCGGCGCGGGAGGGTGAGGGCGTTGGCCCAGCCTTCGGCGGCCCAGTTGGGTTCGAGGGTGGGGTCACCGGCGCGGTCGGTGTTGGTCATGAACCCGAACAGGTAGGCGCGCTCGTAGCGGTTTTCCGCGGTGGTTTCGTCCAGCGGGTAGTTGGTGTTGCGTGGGCGGGTGAAGTCGTGGCCGTAGTCCAGGAGGGTGAACGGCGTGGTGATGTCGAAGACGTTGCCTCGCAACCTGCCGACGGCGTAGACGGCGGTGTCTTTGCCGTCGCGTTCCAGGGTGATGAAGAGGACGTCGCGGATTTCGCCGTCGACTTCGTCGCGCAGGCGCACGATGCGTGGGGCAACGAGGGAGGCATCGAGGGTGATGCCCGTCTCGCCATTGAACTCGAGCGGGCCTTGCAGCTCCCAGTCTCGGCCGTCGGGGGAGGTGAGGACGACCGGCTTGGGGTCGGTGACAGGCCCGGTCACGGCGAGCATAAGCCAGCCGTCGTGGCCTTGGTCGCGGTCGGCTTCCGTGTCCCAGGCGGGTACGACGCAAGGCGAGCGGAAGTTGGTGTCGCCGGCGGTGTCGTCGACTGCGGTGCCGGTGCGCTCGGCGGCATCGGAGACGTCAGTGTCGTCAGCGTCAGCGTCTTCGGCGTCGAGGTCGTCGTAAAGCCTGTCCACGTGCGCAACGTGGGCGATCTGGATGGTGTTTCCTGCCGGGGTTTCGGAGGAGAAGTACAGGTTGACGCCGTCGCCCGCGGAGGTGACGGACCCTGCACGGATGTTGGTTTCGTCGCCGGAGGGGACGATGACGTCGTTGCAGTCGAGCCAGTTGAATGCGTCGTCTTCGCTGACTTCGTGGCCCCAGCGGCTCGGGGCGTCGGGGGTTGGGCGGTACTGGTAGAACATGTGCCACAGGCGGTTCTCGCGGCTGCCGATGCGGAATACGCCAGCTGGGCCTTCGAGAATGCCGCGTTCTGCGGTGACGTGTAGTTCGGGACGGTAGACCGTCATCAGATCAACCCCTTGTAGATGTCTACGGTTTGTTTCGCGATTGTGCGCCAGGAGAAGGATTCTTTGGCTCGGGTGAGTCCGGCGCTGCCCATGGTGGCCGCGCGGTCTTTGTCGCCGGCGACGGCGTTGACCGCCTCGGCGAGGCGTTGTTCGAAGCCGGTGGTGTCGTCGGGCGTGTAGTCCACAAGCACGCCAGTTTCGCCGTCGACGACGACTTCGGGGATGCCGCCGACGCGCGAGGCCACCACCGCGGTGCCGCACGCCATGGCCTCCAGGTTCACGATGCCCAGCGGTTCGTAGACGGATGGGCAGACGAAGACGTCGGCGATGGTGTAGACCTGTCGTACTTTTTCGGCGGGCAGCATGTCTTGAACCCAGAACACGCCGTCACGCTGCGCTTGTAGCTTTTCGACGAGCCCACGCGTCTCAGTAGCAATCTCCTCGGTGTCGGGGGCGCCGGCGCAGAGGATGAGCTGGACGTCGTCGTCGAAAAGCTGTGCTGCTTTGAGCAGGTGGGCGACACCTTTTTGGCGGGTGATGCGCCCGACAAACGCGACGACCGGCCGCGAGGTGTCTACTCCGAGTTCTTCGGCGATGGTGCCGGTGTCCGGGTACCAGTTGGCGGGGTCGATGCCGTTGAGGACGACGTGGACGCGGGAGTCGTCGATACGCGGGTAGGCGCGCAAAATGGCATCTTTCATTCCGGCAGATACGGCGATGACCGCGTCGGCGTTTTCCATCGCGTTTTTCTCCGACCAGGACGACACGTTGTAGCCGCCGCCGAGCTGCTCGCGCTTCCACGGGCGGTCCGGCTCCAGCGAGTGGGCGGTGACCACGTGGGGGATCTCGTGGAGCAGCCCGGCGAGGTGGCCGCCGAGGCCCGCGTACCACGTGTGCGAGTGCACCACGTCGAGCCCGGCTGCGGCATCGGCCATGCGCAGGCCTGTGGACAGGGTTTTGATCGCGCTATTGGCCCCCTCGAGTGCGGGGTCGACGCCGTGGACGTATACACCTGCGGCGTCGCGTGGGGCGCCCATGCAGTGGACGTCGACGTCGGCGAATTCGCGCATGAACCGCGTGAGTTCTGTGACGTGCACCCCGGCGCCGCCGTAGACCTCCGGCGGGTATTCGCGCGTGAGCATTCCTACCTTCATGTCCGCCGAGCCTACTGACGTTGCGGAATCCCTGCACGAGCCTTGAATTGGCATTAGCCTTGCGGTTATGAAAAGCCAGCCTCGAGTTCTCGCCATTGTCCTGGCCGGCGGGGAAGGCAAGCGCCTGTTTCCCCTGACGGCTGACCGTGCCAAACCCGCCGTTCCGTTCGGCGGCAACTACCGTTTGATCGATTTTGTGTTGTCGAATTTGGTCAACGCCGGCTACATGCGTATTGCGGTGTTGACGCAGTACAAGTCGCACTCTCTGGACCGCCATGTGGCTACGGCGTGGAACATTTCTGGGCCAACGCAGCAGTACATTGCGTCGGTTCCGGCGCAGCAGCGTCGCGGGAAGCGTTGGTACAACGGGTCGGCGGATGCGATTGTGCAGTCGCTGAATCTCATTTACGACGACATGCCTGACTACGTCTTGGTCTTTGGCGCGGACCACGTCTACCGGATGGATCCGTCGCAGATGGTCGAAGATCACATTGCGTCGGGCAAGGCCGCCACCGTGGCAGGCATTCGCGTGCCGCGTGCGGAGGCGAGCGCGTTCGGTTGCATCCAGGCCGACGATGACGGCACGATCACCGAGTTTTTGGAAAAGCCGGCCGACCCACCGGGTACCCCGGACGATCCGGAGATGACGTTCGCATCGATGGGCAACTATTGCTTCTCTACCGAGGCGCTAATCCAGGCGCTGCTGGAGGACGAGCAGAACGAGGATTCCAGCCACGACATGGGCGGCGACATCATCCCGTACTTCGTCGCGCAGGGCGAGGCGAATGTGTACGACTTTTCCAACAACGGGGTGCCGGGCGCAACCGATCGTGACCGCGGCTACTGGCGCGATGTGGGCACGATTGATTCGTTCTACGAGGCCCACATGGATCTGATTTCCTCGCACCCGGTGTTCAACCTGTACAACAAGGCGTGGCCGATCCACGCGACTGACGACGACAACCTGCCCCCGGCAAAGTTCGTCCTCGGTGGTATTGCGCAGGAGTCCATTGTGGCGTCCGGCTCGATCATTTCCGGTGCGACGGTGCGTAACTCGGTGCTGTCCACCGACGTGCGCATCGAAGAAGGCGCGACGGTGGAGGGCTCTGTGCTCATGCCGGGTGTGCGCGTGGGCAAGGGCGCGGTGGTGCGCCACTGCATCCTGGACAAGAACGTTTACGTCTCCGATGGGGAGACGGTCGGTGTGAATACGGAGCGCGACCGCGAGCGGTTCACGGTGTCCGACGGCGGCGTTGTGGTCGTCGGTAAGAGCGAAGTTGTTTAGCCGATTTTGGTGATCAGCGTCAGGCCGCCGTCAAGCGGCAGACGCGCCACCGCGGCGCCGCGCTCGGCTGTCAGCGTATCGACGAACTCATCCGCCTCACGGGCGGCCTCTGTTTCGCGGTCGCGGCGGGTGGGGTCGGCCACGGTGCCGTCGAGAAGCGAACCTGCAAGCACCAACGTGCCGCCCGGGGCCAGCAACGGCCAGGCGGCCTCGATGAGCGGGCGCAGTTCGACGGGGGAGACGTCTGCGTAGACGATCTGGTAGGCGTCGTTAGCCAAGCGCCCCATTACTTCGAGGGGACGTGCGGTGAGGAAACGCACACGCGATGGGCTAAACCCTGCGTTGCGCACCGCTTCCTTCGCGCCGGCCTGCAGTGCGGCTTCCGGCTCGATGCAGGTCATGGTGGCCTTCTCCGGCAGGCCTGCGAGCAGGTGCAAGCCCACAACACCGGCGGCCGGGGTCACCGCAACCGCACCCTGGGATGCGTTCGGGGTTGCCGCCGCGAGCACCGTCAACAGGTCGCCGACCACCGGGCTGGGTGCCGGGGTGCCGTTTTCGGCAGCGTCCTCGCGCGCTGCGCGCAAAGCTTCCGCAACCTGGTCGGAAAGGTGGCCGCCTTCGGTGGAACGGGCGGCGAGGTACGAGTTCATCTGGGTAAATGCGGTCTCACTCACACGCCACATCATAGCCGTGTTGCGTTCACAGGATTCTGTTAACTGGTTGGCTGGCTTTGGGGCAGTGAGTCTGCGAAACTATTGCGCATGAGCACTGACGTTCCACTCACCGGTACCGCAGCGTTTGACGCAGGCCAGGCAGCAATGCCGACCTGGTCTGAACTGGTGAAAGAACATGCCGACAGTGTCTACCGCCTGGCGTTTCGCCTCTCCGGTAATCAGCACGACGCGGAAGATCTCACGCAAGAGACGTTTATGCGTGTGTTCCGCAACGTGAAGCAGTACCAGCCCGGAACGTTCGAGGGTTGGCTGCACCGCATCACCACGAACCTGTTTTTGGACATGGTGCGTCGCCGCGCGAAGATCCGCATGGAGGCCCTGCCCGAGGATTACGAGCGCGTGCCCGGCACCGACATGACCCCGGAAGATGCGTACTCCGTGACCAACCTGGACCCTGCGTTGCAGAAGGCGTTGGACGATTTGAAGGCGGAGTTCCGCGTGGCCGTGGTCCTGTGTGATGTGGTGGGGATGAGCTACGAGGAGATCGCTGAAACCCTCGGAGTGAAGATGGGTACTGTACGATCGCGTATCCACCGCGGTCGCGCGCAGATGCGTGAGTCGTTGGAGAAACAAGCCCTCCACAGCGCCGCCGCGAAGGAACTCATCCGCGCCCGGTAGTAGGGAAGGAGTCGGCGCCGTGACTAGGTTTAACTCCACCGATCATCTCAATCCGGAGGCGATTGCCGCCTATGTGGACGGCGAGTTGTCCAAGGCTGCCACCGTGCGCGCCGAGCGGCACCTGCGGTTGTGTGGGGAGTGTTGTGAGGAAGTTCAGGCGCAGCGGGGGACGTCGCAGCGTCTGCAGGTGTGTAATTCCTCCGACATGCACGCCCCGGCGTCGCTTGTGGAGCGACTGGCGATGCTTTGCGACGAAGACGTGACCGACACCCCCGAAACCCCCAAGGGGATCCGGAGCCGAGTGGAGTCTGCGATTCGCTCGCTGACGCACCGTGAGTAAGGTGAGTTAGGTGTTTTCTAGCATCGGTTGGGGCGAGATTTTCTTCATCCTGATCATCGGGTTGATCGTGATCGGGCCCGAACGCCTGCCTTCTGTCGTCGAGGATGTGCGCGCCGCGATCTATGCGGCCAAGAAAGCGATCAACAACGCCAAGGCGGAACTCAATGGTGAACTGGGGGAGTTCGAGGAGTTTAAGAAGCCGATCGATACTGTCTCGCGCTATGCGGCGATGGGGCCGAAGCGTGCGATGGCGAAGGTGTTGTTCGAAGACGACGACCCCAGCGAGCCTCCAGCGCCGAAGACACCACCACAGGCGCCGCCGCAACAACAAATGCGCCCCGAGCCGCGGGATTCGCAGCCGGAGCGCAAAGGCTTTTCCTGGGAGGACGTTATTTAACCTGCGGGTTCAGGCTCTTGCCTGCCAGTGAGTTCGGGCGCACCTTTAGCTTGTCGACGATCTCAAGCACCGCCTTGGCCGCCGGCGACTCCGGGTCGGAGATGACAACCGGGGTGCCGGTATCGCCGTGCTCGCGAAGCTTCGGGTCCAGGGGTACGGAGCCGAGCAGCTTCACATCCGAGTCGGTCAGCTGGGTCAGGCGCTCGGCGACGTGCTCGCCGCCGCCCTCGCCGAAGATGTTGAGTACCGTGCCGTCCGGCATGGTCATGCCCGACATGTTTTCGATCACGCCGGCGATCTTCTGATCAGTCTGCTGCGCGATCGTGCCGGCGCGCTCCGCGACTTCGGCTGCCGCAGCCTGAGGGGTGGTGATGATCAGCAGCTCCGCGTTTGGCACCAACTGTGCGACGGTGATCGCCACATCACCCGTTCCCGGCGGCAAATCCATAAACAGCACGTCCAGGTCGCCCCAGTACACGTCACCCAAGAACTGCTGGATCGCACGGGTGAGCATCGGACCACGCCACACGATAGGGGCGTTGCCTTCTACGAACTGTCCCACCGAGATGTGACGGACGCCGTGGGCGATAGGGGGCATGATCATTTCGTCGACAAGCGTGGGGCCCTGCTCCTCAGAACCCATCAAGCCTGGCACGGAGTGGCCGTAGATATCAGCATCCACAATGCCCACCGTCAGGCCCTGGGCTGCCATCGCGGTAGCCAGGTTGACCGTCATCGACGACTTACCCACGCCACCCTTGCCGGAAGCCACCGCGATAACGCGCGTGCGCGTATCCGGATCCGCGAACGGGATAGCCGGGCCGGTCTGCTCGCCACGAAGTTTCTGGGCAAGCGCTCGGCGCTGCTCGTCGCTCATCGTGTGCAGCGTGACGCTCACGTCGCCCACACCGTCGAGCTCCTCGACCACTGCGCGCACATTCGACTCAATGGTGTCGCGCATCGGGCAGCCCGCGATCGTGAGATAAATACCGACCGCAACATCGTTGCCGTCGATGGTGACCGATTCCACCATGTCGAGCTCCGTGATCGGTTTGCCGATCTCCGGATCCTCAACGCGCGAAAGCGCCTCGTGGACATCGCTTTCTAAAATCTGATGTTCAGTAGCCATTGCCACCGAATTATACGGCCGTTCCTGGGTGATTTTGGAATCCCGATAGACTACCCAGCATGACTGAACCTATGAACCCATCGTTGAATAAGCGTTTTGGTGTCACAGAGGTGCCCACCGGCTGGCCCGTGGGCAGCTTTTCCACCTATGCGGAGGCGCAACGCGCCGTGGACAACCTGTCCGACAGGGAGTTTCCTGTAGAGAAGCTTTCCATCGTTGGTGTGGACTTGATGCAGGTGGAAAAGATTACCGGCCGGCTTACATGGCCGAAGGTGCTGGGCACCGGCGCGCTGTCGGGTTTGTGGATGGGCCTGTTTTTCGGCCTGCTGCTTTCCCTCATCTCGGTTCCGGGTGCTGGCCTGACCATGTTCGTGTGGGCGGTTGTTATCGGTGCGATCTTCGGCACGGTGGCCTCCGCTGTGGCCTACGCGTTCACCGGCGGCAAGCGCGACTTCGCGTCTGCAACCACGATCGTGGCTGGACGCTACGACGTGCTGTGCGAGCCGGATGCTGCACCGCAGGCCCGCGACATGATCGCACAAGCAGGTGGCCGCACTCCCGCCTCTGAAAACGTCATCGGCGAGTAAACCACCATGAAGGCACACCACCACACTGCCGTAGCCGCCGTTTTGGGCTCGGCTGCGCTCGTATTGTCCGGGTGCGCGTCGGAGGACAACATCTACACTCAGGCGCGGCCGGAGAAGGCCGATATCGCCATCGCCATCGACGGCGCCTCCAACGAACAAGTCGTGCTTGGGGAGATCTACAGCCGTGTACTTAAGGGCCAAGGCCGGCCGACGAGCGTGACCTCAGTGACGGGGCTGGATGACGCGCCGACGCTTGAGGTGTTGCGTGAGCAGCCGATTGACTTCGTCGTCACGTGCACTGGGCGTCTGCTCGAAGAGTCGGACCCTAAGGCCGCCAAGGAGCTAGCGGGCGGCGATGTTACCGATGGCGCATATACTGACGAGGTCTATGGGGCCGCTGTCGCCGCCATGCCGGGGGATATGCGCACCGTCGACCCGTCACCCGCCCAAGCGTGCGGAGAGAGCGAACTGTCGCAAAACGTCATCCCGGTGTTCCATAAAGGCACCTTCGACCGCGGTGAGATCAACCGCCTGAACTTCATCACCCGCGTGCTGTCCACTGACCGTCTCGAGGAGATGGCGGAAGAAGTGGACAAGGGTGCCACGGTGGAGGATGCGATTGCGGAGTGGATGATCGAATACGCCCAAATCGACGTCCACCACGACACCCCGGCAGACCCAGAGGATGTGATCGACCCGGACTCTGCGTCCAAATAACCGAATAACAAAAACTCCGGCCCGGCTTTTCACAAGCCGGGCCGGAGTTTTTAGGTGTGCAGGTTAGTCAGCGAATGCTTCCTCAAGCAGCTGCTTTTCTTCCTGCTGGTGCACCTTGGCCACACCGGTTGCGGTGGTGGACTGTGCACGACGGGACACGCGGACCATCTCCGGCATGTCCGGGATCAGGGTGCGCAGGTGCTCGTTGTAGAACGGCCATGCGCCCTGGTTTGCCGGCTCGTCCTGGACCCAGCGGATCTCCTTGGCGTTCGGGTAGTTCTTGAACGCATCGGACAGGCGGTTGAACGGGATCGGGTGGAGCATTTCCACGCGGATGATCGCAACGTCGTCGCGGCCGTCCTTCTGACGCTTCTTATCCAGCTCCCAGTAGATCTTGCCGGAGCACAGCATGATGGTCTTCACCTTGTCGGTGTCGCCGATCTTCTTGTTGCCGCGCTCGACGAAGTTCGGGTCGTCGATGACGGACTGGAAGCGGTTGACCTCGGTGAAATCAGACGGCTGGGACACTGCAGCCTTGTTGCGCAGCATGGACTTCGGGGTGAAGACGACCAGCGGACGCTTCATCTCGCCGAGAGCCTGACGGCGCAGCAGGTGGAAGTGGTTCGCCGGGGTGGACGGCTGCGCGATGGTCATGGAGCCTTCCGCGACGAGCTGCAGGTAGCGCTCGATGCGTGCCGACGAGTGGTCCGGACCCTGACCCTCGTAGCCGTGCGGCAGCAGGGAGATCAGGGAGGACACTTCGCCCCACTTGGTCTCGGAGGAGGACAGGTACTCGTCGATAATCGTCTGGGCGCCGTTGGCAAAGTCGCCGAACTGTGCTTCCCAAGCGACAACCGCGTCCTTGTTGCCAAGGGTGTAGCCGTACTCGAAGCCCATGCCTGCGTACTCGGTCAGTGCGGAGTTGTAGACCTGGAACTGGCCGCCGTTGCCGGCTTCCTGCGCGTTGTGGTCGAGCGGGTTGAACGGCTCGGCGTTGTCCGGGTTGTACAGCACAGCGTGACGCTGGGTGAAGGTACCGCGCTGGCAGTCCTCACCGGCGAGGCGGACAAACTTGCCCTGCTCAGCCAGGGAACCGAAGGCGAGCAGTTCGCCCCAGCCCCAGTCGATGTCGCCGTCGGTGAACGAGCCGCCGCGCTTGGACAGGACGGACTTCAGACGCTTGTTCGGGGTGAAGTCCTCCGGCAGGTTGGCGTACGCGTCTGCGAGGCGCTTGAACTGCTCTTCGGAGATGTTCGTGTCCAGGCCGCGGGTGAGCTTCTGGGAATCGGTGATACCGGTCTGCTCGCTCGGCTTGCCCTTCTCGGACTTCACGTCGGTGAAGACAGCGTCGAGCTGGTCGTGGAAGTCCTGTGCGGCCTTCTCTGCGTCTTCCTGGGTGATGTCGCCACGGCCGATGAGGTCCTGGGTGTAGCGGGTACGCACCGACGGGTGGTTGTTGATGCGCTCGTACATGACCGGCTGGGTCACGGTCGGGTCATCAGCCTCGTTGTGTCCGCGTAGGCGGTAGCAGATGAGGTCGATGAAGACGTCCTTGCCAAACTCGCGGCGGTACTCGGTAGCGAGCTGAGCAACCCATGCGGCTGCCTCCGGGTCGTCGCCGTTGACGTGGAACACCGGGCAGTCGAAGCCCTTGGCCAGGTCGGTGGCGTAGTAGGAGGAACGGCCGGAATCCGGGGTGGTGGTGAAGCCGATCTGGTTGTTCACCACGATGTGGATGGTGCCGCCGACGGTGTAGCCCGGCAGGCGGGACAGGTTCAGGGTCTCCTGGACGATGCCCAGACCGGTGAACGATGCGTCGCCGTGGAGCATAAGCGGAACGACCGGGTGGTCTTCGCGGCCCTTGGTGGCCTTGATCTGGTCTTCCTTGGCGCGCGCCATACCGACGAGCACCGGGTCGACTGCCTCAAGGTGGGACGGGTTCGCAGCCAGGGAGACCTTGATCTCGCCGTCGCCGAACATCTGGATGTGCTCGCCCTCGAAGCCGAGGTGGCACTTCACGTCGCCGGAGCCACCCTGCTGGGCTGCGCGCATGTTGCCTTCGAACTCGTTGAAAATCGTTGCAACTGGCTTGCCCACGATGTTGAACAGGACGTTCAGGCGGCCACGGTGCGGCATGCCGATGACAACCTCTTCCAGGCCCTGGCCTGCAGCGGTGTCGATGATGGCGTCCATCAGCGGGATGAGGGTCTCTGCGCCCTCGAGGGAGAAGCGCTTCTGGCCGAGGTACTTCGTCTGCAGGAAGTTCTCAAAGGCCTCAGCGGCGTTGAGCTTCTGCAGGATGTACTTCTGCTCTGCACCGGTCGGCTTGGGCATGCCAGCTTCGACGCGGTCGCGCAGCCATTCGCGCTCGTCGCGGTCCAGGATGTGGGAGTACTCGGAGCCGACCTTGAGGGTGTAGGCGGAGCGCAAGCGCGACATGACCTCGCGCAGGGTCATCTGCTCCTTGCCGCCAAATCCACCGACGTGGAAGGTGCGGTCCAGATCCCACAGGGTCAGGCCGTGGGTTTCCATGAGCAGGTCACGGGAATCCGGCTTCGCCAGACCAGGCTGGTGCCAATGCAGCGGGTTGGTGTCTGCGATGAGGTGGCCGCGGGAGCGGTATGCCTCGATGAGCTGCATGACACGGGTGTCCTTGTTAATGCCCGTGTTCGGAAGATCCTGTGCCCAGCGAAGCGGGGAGTACGGGATCTGCATGGACTGGAAGATTTCGTCCCAGAACTTGTCGTCGATAAGCAGCTGCGAAATGTCGCGCAGGAACTCGCCGGACTCTGCACCCTGGATGACGCGGTGGTCGTAGGTGGAGGTCAGCGTGACCAGCTTGCCAACGCCGAGCTCAGCGAGGCGGTCCTCGGACGCGCCGGCGAACTCTGCCGGGTAGTCCATAGCGCCAACGCCGACGATGGTGCCCTGGCCCTTGGTCAGGCGCGGGATGGAGTGGCGGGTGCCGATGCCGCCTGGGTTGGTGAGCTGGATGGTGACACCGGAGAAGTCATCCATGGTCAGCTTGCCGTCGCGTGCACGAGCGACGATGTCCTCGTATGCGTCAACGAACTCGGAGAAGGACTTCTTCTCGCACTCCTTGATCGCAGCGACGACGAGGGAGCGGGAACCGTTCTTGCCCGGAAGGTCGATAGCCAGGCCGAGGTTGACGTTCTCTGGCTGGATGGCGAAGGACTTGTTGCCGTCCTCCTTGTAGTTCTTGTTCATGTCCGGGTGCAGCTTCGTCGCCAGGACGATGGCGTAGCCCAGGATGTGGGTGAAGGAGACCTTGCCGCCACGGGTGCGCTTGAGATGGTCGTTAATCAGCGCGCGGTTCTCAAACATGAGCTTGACCGGCATGTCTCGCACGGTCGTCGCCGTCGGCACCTCGAGCGACTCGTTCATGTTCTTCGCAATCGCACGGAATGCGCCCTTGAGCTGGAACTCGCCCGGCTCGACCTCGACCTGTGCGATCTTGTCCAGCGGGGAGGCCTTCGGCTTCGGCAGGGTGCGCTGCGGGCGGTTAGAGACCTTTGCTGCGGCCTCGTCGACCTTGGTCTCGCGACCATCCTGCGAAGGTGCGCCGGTGGAACGGGCAACCTTCGGGTCGGTCTTCGCCTGGCTTGCACCTGCCTGCGAAGGGGTGACGTTGGACGTGCCATTAGCGGTCTTCGGTGCACCCTTTTTCTCAAACAGTTCACGCCATTCGGCGTCGACCGAGTTCGGGTCGTCCTTGTACTGCTGGAACATCTCGTCAACCAGCCAGCTGTTCTGGCCGAACGTGTTTTCGCTGCTCACGGCAGGTTCTCGCCTTCCTTCTGTTTCGATTTCGCGGAACGTTTCTTTGACTGTAATCGTCCGCGCTGATATGGCGCGAACTTGGGTTGTTCCTGTCCACGGGGTTTCCGTCTTTCACCCCCGTTAGCGGTTGGCAGCCCACATTTGGGCATACCTACCGCCGGCGGTGAGGAGGTCCTCGTGGCAACCGTCCTCAATGATACGTCCTTCGTCGATGACGAGTATTCGGTCGGCCCTCGCAGCGGTTGCGAGGCGGTGTGCGACGACCACTGACGTGCGCCCCGAGGTTGCGCGGTCGGCGGCGTCGAGTACCGCGCGTTCGGTTGCGGGATCAAGGGTGGCGGTGGCTTCGTCGAGAAGCAGCACGGCAGGGGAGAGCATCTCCGCGCGTGCGAGCGCGATGATCTGGCGCTGCCCGGAACTCAAGCCTCGGCCGCGTTCACCGACGCGCGCGTTGAAGCCGCCGGGGATCGTATCGACGACACCAAGCGCGCCAATGCGGTTCACCGCCGCCTCGATCTCCTCTGGGGTCGCGCCCGGCGCGCCGTAGGCGATGTTGTCTGCGACGGTGCCAGGGAAGAGGTAGGACTCCTGTGGGACCTGGGCGAGTGCGCGGCGCCAGTCTGCAAGCGGGAACTCCGCGATGTTTGTGCCGGATGCGCGCACCTCACCGGAGGTGGGGTCGTAGAACCGGACGAGCAGTTTGACCACGGTGGATTTGCCTGCGCCGGTAGGGCCGACGAGTGCCACGGTGGTACCTGGCTCGATGGTCAGGTCCATGTGGTCGATCACGGGGGAGGCGTCTGTATCGGTGGAGGCGGAGTAGGAGAAGGTGGTGTCGTCGAAAAGCAATGGCCCACTTGCGGCGCTGTGAGCACCCGGGTTGGTGCCGGTATCGGGGACGGTGGTGCGTTGGGCAAGTAGAGCGCGGATGCGGTCGAAGCTGACGGTGGCTTGCTGCCAGGAGTCGAAGATTTGGCCAAGCTGCTGGATGGGGCCGTAGAGCTGGCCGAGGTACATGGTGAATGCGACGAGCACACCGACGGACAGCGATCCGTCGGCGATGCGTCCCGCACCAAAGCCGACGATGACGGCGGTCATGGTTTGGGAGATGAAGTGCATGCCTGGGAAGTACAGCGCGACCAGGGTGACGGAGCGCATGCGCAGGCGGCGGCATTCGTCGCTTAGGGCGGTGAAGTGCGCTTCGAAGTGGGGCTGCGCGCGGTGGGTTTGGGTGGTGCGGATGCCGCCGATGAGTTCCGCGAACTCGCCGTTGACCGTGGAGATCTGTTCGCGTGAGGCCTGGTAGTAGCGCTTGGAGAAGACTCTGAACGCCCAGGTAGCGGCGACAATCACCGGGACGGCGGTCAGCGCGATGAGGGTGAGTTCGCCGTCTGTGGCAACGAGCATAACGATCACGCCCACGAGAGAGCCGACGGCGACAATCGCCTGGGCAAGCCCGGTTTGTAGGAAGCTCGACAAGGTGTCGATGTCCGTGGTCATGCGCGTCATGATCTTGCCGGACAGTCGCGATTCGAAGTAACTCAACCCCAGTTGCTGCAGGTGCGCGTAGGAGCGCAGGCGCAGCCCGTAGAGGAGGCGTTCGCCGGAGCGCGACGACAAAACAGTCATGAGTGCATCCGAGGCCCAGGCGATCGCGACCACACCGAGCGCAATGAGCCCCGCGTTGATCAGGTTCTCCTGGTTACTTGGGGTAATGCCGCGGTCCACGGCGGCGCGCACGATGGTGGGGAAGGCCAAGTCCGCCAGCACGCCCACAATCAGCAGGGCGACGGTGCCAGCGATGAGCCAGCGCACGGCCTTGAACATGTCGCGGATGTGGAATTCGCTCGACGGGGTGCGCAGGCGGGTCAGTGTCTGCTCGGCCAGATCTGGCAGTTCGCGCGCTTCCGGGAGGCGCTCCACGCGTGCGAGCAGTTCCGGGGTGGCGTTGATGGTGGAGGCGCGCCCGCTCGTCGGCACGATCACGCGCTCCTGCGGTTCGGTGTCCACTTCGGGCCACAGGTCGCCAATCTCCTCGTACAGCGTCTCGGACTCGGGGTCCATGGAGGCGCGATACTCGTCGGTTGCCATGACCTCGTCGCGGGGCCCTTGCTTGACGACGACCCCATCGCGCACCACCGCTACCCGATCCGCATGATCCACTGTGGACTGGCGGTGGGCCACGGTCAGCACTGCGATGTCGCTGAGTGCTTCGCGCAGGTTGGCCAAGATGTGGGCTTCGTTGATGGAGTCGATGGCGCTGGTGGCGTCGTCAAGCACGAGCACCTTCGGTGTCGACATGAGGGCGCGGGCGAGCGCGATGCGCTGGCGCTGACCACCGGAAAGGGTGAGACCGCGCTCACCGACTTGGGTGTCGTAACCGTCGGGGAGGCGCTCGATGAACTCGTCTGCCAGGGCGAGACGTGCCGCCTCGCGCACCGCGGCATCAAGTTCGTCCGGCGACATGTTATCGGCAGCCCCCATGGCGATGTTGTCGCGCACGGAGGAAGAGAAAAGGAAGGCGTCGTCGAAAACACAGACCACATCGCCACCGGTGACCGTGCCCGTATCCGGGGCGTAGAACCCGCCAGCTAGCTGCACCGCCATGGTTTTGCCCGCGCCGGGCGGGCCGACCATTGCAACGGTCTCGCCCGGCGCGACCGAAAGGGTGAAGCCGTTTAAGACGTTGTGGCCGCCGGTGGAAAAGTGCACGTCGCTAAAGTGCAGGCCGGGTTCGGCAGGCAAGTTTTCGGTGGAATTCACGGTGGAGTTTGCGGTGGACTCTTCAGGTGCGAGTGCCAGCACATCCGCGAGCCTGTCGAAGGAGCTCATACCCATCTGCATACGGACGTACTGGTTGGTCAGCATGGAAAGGGTGGACGTCATCGTGGTCAGGTACGCGGTGAATGCGACGAACTGGCCGATGGAGATCCTTCCATGGATGGCGAGCATGCCGCCGGCGATGATGGTGACCACCAGCGCCACCTTGGGCAGTTGGGAGAGCATCGGCTGGAAGCGTGCGGTGAGTTTCGCCGCCCGCATTTTTACCGCGTAAAGGTGGCGGCCAAGGTTGTCGAGCTGGTCGATCTCTCGCTGTTCCTGCCCGAACGCCTTGACCACACGCACGCCGGAGACGGTTTGTTCGACGTGCTCTGCAAGTTCTGCGGTGGCGTGCTGGTTGACCCACGTTGCTGCGTAGAGCGTTTTGCGCGACCGGTTGGCCTCCCAAAGGAGCACAGGCAACAGTGCCAGCGACATCGCGGTCAGTGCGACGTCCATGCTCAGCATGACGATCAAGGTGGCTACCAGTTGCACGATGCGTGTGAGCATCATCGCCAGAGTGTCCAGCACCGTCTGGTACATGTTCAGATCCGAGATCGAGCGCGAGACAATCTGGCCCGTCACGATCTTGTCCTGTCCCGGCCCGTCCAGGCGGTGCAGTGTGCGCAGGATCTTGGTGCGCAACCAGTGTTGCGAGGTCGTTGCAAGGCGACCGGAGGTGGTGCGCCGGATGATGCTTAGGACGTAGGTGGCCGCTGCGACTGCCACCATCAGCCACGCCACGCGGGCAACGGAACCGTCCGCATTCCCGGTGGCAATATCAATCGCTTGGCCAGTAAGAGCGGGCTCGGCCACGCGGGTGAGCGCCGCCAAGATGGCAGCGGCGAACGCGACGGCGGCAGGCGCGCGGTTCGCCTTGAGCGATTGGGTAAGAAGTGGGCTAGTGGTCCTCATGTTCCTTGTCGTCGCTGTCCTTCCCGCTACTGTCCTTACCGTCGCGGAAGATCTTCAAAATCCACGCAGCGAATTCCTTCGGGTTGAAGCCACCTTTGATGCGACCGGTCTCGTCGGCCTTGTCTTCAGGCTCGAGCGGGGTAGCAAACTGCAGCGGCACCGGGCCGAGGGCCTGCTGAATGTTATCGATGATGTTGCCGGCCAGCTTGCGGTTCACCGTCGTACCGGCAATCGCACCCAGGCCGAGCGGCAGCATCTTGCCCAGCCAGGCGCGACGCATGGAACGACGCAGCGAACGCATAGCCATGCGCTGCAGCACGTTGTTGGTCTCATTGAGCGTCGG
Source organism: Corynebacterium sp. HMSC08F01 (assembly GCF_001807545.1). Taxonomy (NCBI): domain Bacteria; kingdom Bacillati; phylum Actinomycetota; class Actinomycetes; order Mycobacteriales; family Corynebacteriaceae; genus Corynebacterium; species Corynebacterium sp. HMSC08F01. The sequence continues at coordinate 26,582 of NZ_KV789289.1, forward strand.
GCCAGAAAAGCGCGACAGGGTGGCCTTGCCAGGCAGCTTGCGGGAGTTTTCGCCGAGCAGCGTATCCACGATTGCTAGACCCTTCGTACCCATCAGCGTGGTCAGCACGATGGCGCGGCGGTGCTCGGGGTCGGAGATGTCGTCGCCACGCAAATATGCCGATGACATGGCGTAAAACGCCGCGAGATCCAGAAAGAGGGCGGACTCGCCGGCCACAGCAGCAGCACCTGTGAACAGGCCAACGCCTGGTACTGCCGCAGCGGCACCCACACCGGCACCGGTGCCCGTGACGGTGTTTTTCAGATGCTTATCCATAATCGCCTGGATCTGTGCCGGCGACTTATCCGGGTTGTCGCGGCGCAACCAATCTACATATCCGCGGATCACAGAGGTCTGCAGTCGCACGGCCTTGTCCACCGCGCCGATGAAAACACGACCGAGTTTGCCCGCGTCCTTTTCCAGCTGCGCTGAATTTTCCTGCAGCGCGACCTTGATTTCCTTGCGGAGCTCCGTCTCGTCGATCTGCGTTGATTTCTTCTTACCGAACACGTTTATCCTCCTGCCGTGAACTGGCGATGGGTAATTGGTACAGCATAGAACGACTTCATATCCCGGGAAGACCGGGCGGAAACGATCTAGGCTTGAACGCATGAATGCGCGCCGCCAACCAGTCGTACAGACAACGGTCGGAGCCGTGCGCGGTCAAGTCGACCCGCACACCGGAATGCGCACCTGGCGTGGCGTGCCATTCGGCGCCAACACCGCTGGTACTCACCGGTTCCGCGAACCGAAACCCGTCCAACCCTGGCCTGGGGTGCGCGACTGCACACGCTTCGGCCCACCCGCCATGCAAGGCACCTTCGGCATCCGTGGCACGGTGCTTGGTTCGGAGGACTGCCTCAACTTAGACATCGTCAGGCCCGACACTGATGAGGTCTTGCCTGTCGTTGTCTGTTTCCACGGCGGCACTTTTGTCACCGGCGCCAGCCACGAAAAAGTCCTCCAAGGTCATCGCCTCACCGCCGCGACGAACATTGTCTACGTCTCCTTAAACTTCCGCCTCGGCGTGCTCGGCTACCTCGATGTGCGATCGCTTGGCGACGACTGCGTGGCCAACCCCGCTATCCGCGACCAGATCCTCGCCCTGCGGTGGATCCGGGACAACATCGCAGCCTTCGGCGGCGACCCAGATGCTGTGACCATCATGGGCGAATCGGCAGGCGGTGCTGCCGTGCTGCATCTCATGTGCGCACCCGATGCCCGCGGCCTGTTCCACCGCGCAATCGCGCAGTCCCCGCCACCGGCCAGCGTCCACTCGAGGCGCCAAGCCGCCAGGTGGGTCCAAGCCCTCATCAGGAAACTCGGGCTCGCACCAGACACCACCCTTGACCAGCTGCGCGACATCCCCGCAGAAACCCTCGTGCGCGCCGGGCAATCACTGATGTTTAACAGCAAGGAAGCGCTGCAATTCAACATCAGCTTCATGCCCACCCTGGACAGTGCCAGCCTGCCCCAACACCCCATTGACACGTTCAACGCTGGCGAGCAAGCCCGCGTGCCACTGATCGTGGGAACCAACTCCGACGAAGCCAGTTTCACCAAAGCCATCTACCAAACCTCCCGCCAGCGCCAACGTGCTGCGCGCCGGGCGTTGAACGTGTTTGACCCGGACAATGCGCTGGATGTCATCGAGGCGTACGACGATGTCGGCGCACGCGGCGACTTTGCGGAGTTGATGGCAGACGCCGTGTTCTGGGCCCCGAGTGTCATCCTGGCCACCGCGCACCGCATGGTTGCGCCGACCTATATGTATCGGTTCGCCTACGCATCTGCCGCGATGCGCAAGTTGGGCCTCGGCGCGATTCATGCAGCTGACCTGGTTGCGGTCTATGGCGATCCCTTTGCCACAGTGACCTCCAAACTGGATCGCTTCGGGCCGCGGGACACGTTCCAAGAGGTCAGCCGGCTCATGCAGTACCACTGGGGCGAGTTCTTCCACACCGGCACACCTGGTACGGAGTGGCCCAGCTATGGGTTTAAGCGTGGCGACGACCCGGGGCGTGCGACTGCGGTGTTTGAGTACGGCATACGTGTGGAATACGACCCGAAAGCGGAGCAACGCACCGCGTGGGAGTCGTTTGACATGCGCGAGTGGGGAATTAGCCGGACGGATTTGTGACATCCGCGATGATAATTCCAGGCACGCGTCAGCGAACGTGGCTAGGCTGAAGCCAGTCTGAAGGTCAATGCGGAAGGAACCCACTGTCATGAGCTTTTTCGAGGACATCGCGGCCGCGTTGGACCGCGACGGTATTGAGTCGCGTGTAGGCGGGGACACGATGTTTGTCCCCATGTCTGCGGCGTTGGAATTGCAGTTTGTGGAAATTGATCCGCACCTGCCGGCAGCGAACGTATACATCGCCGCGGCTGACGTGGACGAGGACGACGAAGAGTTTGAGGCCGTCTTAGTCGCTGTGGTGTTCTCCGTGGAGGCAGCGGTGACTGCTGTTGCTGAGCACATGGCGACCGACCAGGTGGTAACAGTGCTGCGCGACCTGCTGGAAAGCACGGACGAGCGCATTGGGGATCTCGAGTTCTTCCAGGACCACGTCAACCCGCAGCAGGTGCGCGCAGAGGTTGGTGCGAACGCCGAACTGCAGGTCGTCGTCGAAGCCGTCAACGGCGTGCCGAGCGCCACAGTGACCTTCGTTGCACTCCCGGATGACTACGACGATGTCATCGAGGACGCCGAGGGCGAGTTGTGGGAGTCCGACGGCGATGCGGAACTGTCTGAGGAGGACCGCGCACGTCTGTTTGACGTCATCCATGATGAGGCAGTTGCCGACGCTGAGAAGCTCGAGCTGGGCAGCTTCGCCGACTTCGACCGTCTCTTTGACGTGCTGTCGCTCGCCGCCGACCAGGCAGAGGAATGGGAGGCGCAGCTGCTTCCAGTCGACGACGAGATTGACGAGCCGGACGTCTACGACATCTTCGGCCAAGACGACGAAGACTACGACGAGGACCTCGATGATGAGGATGATGAGGATCTCGACGACGAAGACTTCGACGAACTCGACGAGGACTAAGCCGCGCTGAGTCCTTCGAACATGGAGGAGGGCGACTCGATCGGGGTGAACGCCCCGTCGACGAGCCAGACGTAACTTGCTGCCTTCGCCCCCGGAATTTCGTGGACGGTGTGGGCAGCATCATCGGGGATGACCGCGCGCACCCAGGACTCGGCAAGCAACGTGTCCACGGGAACCCCCGCGGCATCGGTCACGCGCAGTTCGATCAAGTAGGCCGGAATGTGGCGCTGCCCGTATCCCTGAATACGAGCGCGGGCGCGCGGGCCAACACGCCGCCGCGTGACCGCCAACGACAGCGTCGGACCGTTGTCTATCCGGGGTAGCGATATCACTGGTGGCCGCCAGGTTGCAGCCGGGCGAGACAGTGAGCGCGGGTGGTGGATCATCGCGTTGATGGCGTGCAGCTTCTCGGGGAAGAGGTCTCGGATTTCGGCAGCCAAGGAATCGGCGCTGGCGTATGCATCGGCATCCACAGTGGGGGAGGTGCGGAACATGGACAGGGCATTCTTTGCGTTCAACTTCATGGCTCAAACACTAAAAGTCGCTCCGACACCACCCGGTACATATTCGAACATATGGGCGATACGGCTATTTGACGCGTTGTGTAACCTTGCTGTTTATGAGTGCGAATAAGGTGGTGAAACCGTCGATACCCCGCACCATTTGGGTGCTCACGGGCGCCGCCTTCATTGTTGCGCTCGGGTACGGGTTAATCGCTCCGGTTCTCCCGCAGTTTGCGGGAAGTTTCAACGTATCCATGGCCGCAGCAGGTGCGGTCGTGTCTGTGTTTGCTCTCGCCAGGTTGCTTGGTGCGCCCGGCGCGGGTGTGTTGGTGGACAAACTGGGCTCGCGCCCGATCTACCTCACAGGCTTGAGCATCGTGGCTGTCTCCACGTTCTTCGTGGCGTTTGCCCAGGCGTATTGGCAGATTCTTGCGTTGCGGTTCATCGCGGGTTTCGGCTCGACGATGTTTACGTTGTCGGCGCAGGCGTTGATTGTGCGGGTGACGCATCCTTCGATCCGTGGCCGCGCGAACGCGTTGTACGCCTCGGCGTTTCTTGTGGGCAATGTGTTCGGCCCAATCGTGGGCGCAGCGTTGTCGTATTTGGGTTTCCGTATCCCATTTGCCATTTACGGCGTGGCGGTCGCGTGTGCTGCGGGCATTGTTGCGTGGCTTACACAGCCGCGTCCAGGTTCGAAGGCTTTGCCGAAGGCGAAGCCAGCAATGCGGTTGCGTAGCGCCTGGAAGGTGCCTACCTACAGGGGATTGCTGGTCGCGGCGTTTACCAATGGGTTTGTGAATATGGGTGCGCGCGTGGCGGTGTTGCCGCTCTTTGCCGCCGCGGTGTTTGAGCAAGGCGGGGCAGCGGCTGGTTTCGCGCTTACGGCGTTCGCGCTCGGCATGGCGATCATGCTGCAGTTTTCCGGGCGTATGTCGGATCATTTTGGCAGGCGCCCGATGATCTTTGCGGGCATGGCAATGTCTGCAGTGTTTACGGTGGTGCTTGGCACGGCGACGAGTTTCTGGCCGCTCATGATCTGGTCGGTGCTGGCCGGCGTGGCTTCCGGCACGATGAGCCCGTCCATTCAGGCAGCGTTGGCGGACATCATTGGCAATGACCGCTCCGGCGGTAAGGTGTTATCCACATTCCAGATGACGCAGGATGCGGGCCAGATTTTCGCACCTGTGGTTGTCGGTGCGATTGCGCAGACCGCAGGCTTTACTGCCGCGTTCGGCGTATGCGGTGCAATGTGTGCGGTGGCGGCTGTGGTGTGGCTGATCATCGGTAAGGAAACGATGGTGAAGGAGCCACGATGAGAGTAATTCTGGACTGCGACCCGGGTATCGACGACACCTTAGCCCTCATCTGGCTGACCGCGGCCACGCAGGCAGGCATCCATGAGCTTGAGTGCGTGACCACGACTGCCGGCAACGTCGACGCCGACCAGTGTGCCAAGAACGCCGCATGGATCCTGTCGTTGTGTGGTTTGCCGATTATCTCTCTCGCCGCTGGAGTACCGGCGCCGCTTGAGGTGGAGCTGACTACCACGCCGGAAACCCACGGCGATACGGGGCTTGGCTATGCCACCGCGTCTGAGCGCCACGTCGAACACGACTGGGAGGCGCTGTGGATCGACGCGATTGAGCGCGGTACGGACGATCTGCACCTTATCGTCACTGGTCCCATGACCAATTTGGCGTTTTTCGCCCACGCCCACCCGCAGCACTTTGCGCGCCTGAAGCACATCACGGTGATGGGTGGTGCGGTGAACTATCCGGGCAACACCACGCCGACGGCGGAGTGGAACTTTTGGGTCGACCCGCACGCCGCGGCCGATGTGTTCGACATGACGCCGACTCCGATCACGCTGTGCTCACTTGGTGTGACGGAGAAGATGCTGCTTGAGCCTGAGCGGTTGGAGGGGGTCGTCGCAAAGCTAGGCGCGAGCCCGATTGCCCAGCACTTGGGTGACATTGTGCGGTTCTACTTCGAGTTCCACGAGGAGGTCGGGGAGGGCTACCGCGCGCAGATTCACGACTTGCTCACGGTGCTCATCGCGCTTGGTGCGGTGGACGTTGAGCATTGCTTGACGACGATCGCCGTCGAGGCCGATTCCGACCTCACCCGCGGCACCTCAGTGGCGGATCTGCGCGACATTTGGGAGCGCGAACCCAACGCGCGCCTGGTCACCGCTGCGGACATCGATGCCGCGTGGGAGTCCTTTGACTGGGCCTGCGAGATCCATGCACGCGTGGTGGCGGGTGATGCAAGTCTTATGGAACTGCGCCACCTCAAAGCGGACGACTAACTGCTACACTGCCTGATCTGGACGTTCCTGCCGAGGTGACATAGGCAGGGGCGCAATTGCTCATTTGCCCGTGAGAATTACGGAAAGATCCATGTCACACACCACTTCTCAAAACTCGCAGAAGGCGCAGTGGACCCCGCTGCGTCGCGTTCTTGTTGCCCTTGGCGCGCTGATTATCGCCGCGACCTGGCTCTACTTCGTTCTTGTCCGCCCCGCTGACTGGGATCAGGTCACAGGCTCCGGTCCTGGCATTACGTTGCTGGCGGGCTACGGCGTGGGCACCCTGCTGCTACTCGTGGCCATCGTCCCGGTGTTGCCGGCGCGCACGCTTGGGCTGATTCCGATTGCGATCATCATCAACTCCGTCATCGGCGAGATCGTCGGCTCGATTGGTCTGCCGCTGTACCTCGACTCCGTGGGTACCGTGCTGGTCGCAGCCCTGGCCGGCCCGGTTGCGGGCATGGCCACCGGCGCGCTGAACAACGTGGTGTGGGGTCTGGTCAACCCGGCTGCCTTGCCGTTTGCTGCGGGTGCGGCCTTGGTCGGCTGGCTCGCCGGTGTGTTCATCCACCGTTTCAACGCGTTCCGTAACCCTGGCACCGTGGTCGGCTTTGGCCTTGTGCTCGGCGTTGTTGGCGGCATGGTCGCAGCCCCTGTCGCTGCGTACGTCTACGGCGGCACCGCCGGCGTGGGCACCGGCGCACTGGTGAGCCTGTTCCGCGAAATGGGTGGGTCCCTGATCGCATCGGTAACCACCCAGGCGTTCATCTCTGACCCGGTGGATAAGCTCATTGTCCTGTTCATCGCCTACGCCACAGTGAAGGCGCTGCCGAAGCGCACCGTGGCTGCCTTCGCGCCACAAGAACCTGTCGCACCAGCATCGACACCTGAGGCGTAAAGCACTTCCGTGGCAGACCGTCTGAGTCCTTCAACCCGTGTGAACCCGTTGACCGCTTTGGCCATCGGGGCGTCGGGCTGGATTCTGGTGCTCGGGCTGAACCGGCCAGAAGTTTCACTCGCAGTGCTGGCCGCGGCAATGGTGCTGGGGACGTGGCGGACCCGCAACGTCGCGCTCATTGCGGCCGCCGCGTTGCTTGCCGCCCCTGTCGCAGCATCCATGGTGCTCATCCACGCGCCCTACGGTGAGCATCGCATCGCGCCGCTGCTTACTAGCGACGGACTTGCCACAGCAGGGGAGTTAGCCGCACGCTTCACCGCACTGATTGCCAGCCTGCTCGCGGCCGTCGCATGGTCGCGCACCCCGGACCTGGCCAAGGCGCTGCAGGCAGCACCGGGTGGCAACCGGATCGGATACATCGCCGGCACGACACTGCAACTCGGCCCCCAAGGTGCACACCGCGCCCGGATCGTTCGCGACGCCAACCGGCTCAAAGGCGAGCGCATCACCGTAAAAACCGTGGTCCCGAACCTGATCATGCCGGTGCTTACAGAGTTGCTCACCCAAGCCGGTGCTCGCGGCCAAGCCTTAGAGACCGCAGGCTACGACCTCACCGGCCCTCGCACCGTGCTGCACCCTGTCCACGACAGCCGCATCCAGCGTGCCGCCCGCATCCTCATCCCGCTTGCGTGTTTGGGGGTCGTGCTGTGGATCTGACATTGCTCACCCAGGCGCTCGACGAGCACCGCGCGGTGCAGGTGATCGGGAACTCCGGCGCAGGCCTGACCACCCTGGCAGCGCAAGTGCACCGCGAGTGGGACAACGCCGCCGTAGTCCAGCAGGACGCCACCGCGCACGTGTCCTACCTTCGAGATACCGTCATCGAGGAAGTTGCCCTCGGTCTCGAACAGCGCGGCGTACCCGCCGACGAGATGCGTCAGCGTTGCCAGGCAATCCTCCACGCTGCAGGGCTGAGCGATCTCGCCGAGCGCAACCCAGCGCAACTCTCCGGTGGCCAAACGCGACGCCTCGCCATCGCAGCTGTTGCGGTGCTTGAGCCGGGCACCTTGCTTCTCGACGACCCCTTCGCCGGCCTCGACCCAACCTCCTGCACCCGCATCACCGAACTGCTGGCTTCGCTGCCGTCGAAGGTGGTCATCCTGGGCACACGACATCGTGATATCGAATCGGCCGTGCTCAGACTTGTCGAAGGCGCCCTCCAGCCGGACGTCCCCCCCAACCCGAACCTGCAGCTGCCCGACCGCGTTACAGCAACCGGTGAGCCGATCGACTTCGGAGAAGTCTCCGCGGTGCGCGGCGAAACAACCCGCAAGTGGTGGCAGTTCCGCACCACGTCAGAGCCAGCGTTCACGGCCGGCCCAGTGCACCTGACCGTCCTCCCCGGTGAGGCCGTGTGGCTACGTGGCGACAACGGTGCCGGCAAGACAACGCTGCTGCGTGCGATGGCCGGCCTCGACGACAACCCGGGCCTGGAACAGACTCGCGGCGTGACCGTGTCGCTGGCGTTGCAGCGCGCCGCAGACCAGCTCGCAGAATCCACCGTGGGTCGGTTCATCGGCAACGACGATGCCGTCGCCGCACTGGGCTTGGACCCGGAGGCCCACCCGTTGGATCTTCCGTCGGCCCATTTCCGGCTCGCACAGCTCGCCCAGGTGTTTGCCCAGGGGCGTGATCTTGTGCTTCTCGACGAGCCCGACGTCGGCCTCGACATCCCCTCCCGCGAGCGTGCCCACGCACTCATCGCAGCAGGCCTGGCACGCGGTCAGGCGGTGATCTTCACCTGCCACGACACCAGCTTCGCCGCGGAGGTGGGGGAGTATGCAACGGTTCAGCATGCTTTTCAGCTGTAGGTGCCGGATTCAGTTTCAAACCGGGTCGATCCACCGTTAAAAACGGTGGACGACTACACAGCCCCAGTAATTTCGCTTCTTGATTAACAGGAGGGTAATTCGGTGAGATGCGCAGCGCTTTCGATATCGACCTTCTGCGAAGCGCAAGTAAGCATGAGGCTGCAAAAACTGTCAGAAGTTTTGTAATTCGTACTAGACTAACTCCGAATCTTTGTGCGGAAGAGAAAGGTATTCTGAGAGTGGTTCGGGCTTCAAGCATAGGGGCAATTTGGCGCAAATGGGATATGCATGTGCACGTCCCAAATACCCGAATGAATAACCAATTCGAGAAGGTAGATGGAGAAACGGATTGGGGTCGATTTTGTAAAATCTTAGAAGAATCAGATGTGGAAGTATTTGGCATTACCGATTACTTCTCCCTGGACTCTTATTTTGAGTTCAAGGATCAATTTCAAAAGCTCTATCCGGATTCAAGAAAGGTTTTCTTCGCTAACCTTGAGTTGCGGCTCGATGTCGCCGTGCATCACTCCGAGTCGAACATCAATGCTCACTTGATTTTCCCCCCGGACATAACTCCGCAAACTGTAGATTTGTTGCTTTCTCACATCCCAACTTCGTCTCAAAGCGGCGAAGGCACGCGGAGTAAAGCCTTATTAGAGCATAAGAACTCCTCAGAAAAAATATTGAACGGGTTAACAGTAAATTTCAAAGAATCGTTGCAAGCGATTCAGGCTGCCCTCGATGATGTAAAACCAGGTGAATACGATTCAAAGGTAATGATCGCCCTATCAGGTAATAAGGATGGCCTGTCGCCTGGTTACTTCAACGACCGGAAGGGGCAGCTGATTGATAATTACGACCTGCACAGTCATATCATTTTTAGCAATTCAACCAATGCGCCTCACTGGCTGGATACCTCACGTGGGGAGGGGACTGGCCGGAACTTGAAACCGCATCCAACTTTCTACGGCTCGGATGCACATTCTTTTGAAGAACTTGAAAAAATGCTGGGCAAAAGTGGCAGTGATAATGCTCGTAGTTGGGAGACTACGTGGGTCAAAGCAGAACCCACATGGGAGGGGTTTCGGCAGACGCTCGCCGAACCTGCTGACAGAGTCCGTATCCAGCCCACTATTCCGGATGCTAAGAACGACTACCTGATCATCGATTCTGTCGAATTTACCGACCAAGAACTTTTTCCTGCAAAAATAAAACTCAATCCTAACCTGAACGCCATTATCGGCAGTCGTTCTTCAGGTAAGTCATCTCTGCTCGCGCATATTGCGCACAGTGTTCGTCCCGCTGAAACGGAGGAGCAGCAGAAACTGGCCGGGATGGATAAACCAGGGCCGGCAGCAGGCTTTGTTTGGGAAACCAAGAACAGCCAGTTGTGCAAGGTTAACTGGAGGGGCGACAACAGAGGCCGGGGTAACATCGTTTACGTTCCGCAGAACTTCCTGAATAGTTTGAGCGACAATGCTGCCGAGGTGACTAATCGAATCCGTCCCGCCGTACGGTCTGCAAATGAGGAGCTAATGAGAACCTTTGACTCCCGGGTACAGGAGCGGGACACTATATCTCGGCAAATAGAGGAAATAGTTCAGCAGTGGTTCCAAAAATATCAAGAATTTGGCACACGTGAAGCGGAACTAGAGAATTTCGCAGATTCTGATGCCTTGAGTTCACAACATGAGAAACTCAAATCAGAGATGGCTGAGATGTCCGCGTTCGCCAATTTGGATGAAAAAGAGTTAGAGCGCGTGACAAAGGTGAAAGAGCTGCTCGGCGAGAAACGTAAGTCGATTGAAGATCTCGAGGCGCGTAGGGCGGCGATCCGAGGATGTCTCACCGGTGCCGATCATGTAGGAGCAGGGGTCCAAACGGATGGCTTAGTGCAAGTTAGCGTGGCAATCGAAACCATGCGTGGGGAGCTGTCGGTCGGCCATATTAAGGAGATCGAAGCTTGGAGAGCGGAAAAGCAGCGTCTGCTTAATAGCGAATTCCGAAAAAAATTGGATGCGATGTCGGAAATTACTGACTCCACGCTTGTAGGCCTAAAGGCGGACGTGGCGCGAATTCAGAGTGATAATAAAGAGCTTTTCGAAAGATTCGATAAGAATGCTGATTTAGTTAATCTCCAGAAACGAATATCCAAGATTGAACTAGACCTTAGTGGCCGGGAAAAAAGTGCTGGCAAAGTCGATGATCTTAGAAAAGAGATGGGGTACCTTGAGCAGGAAATCGATTCGAAGATTATCGAGCGTAGCGCCAAGGAATCACTTCTAGAGAAGGAGTTTAATTCGGGAGTCACGCCGTTTGTCGATGGGTTGATATTCAAGATAGAAAAAGCCTTCTCATCTGAGCAAATTGATAGGTGTTCGGCAGGCTTTAACGCACGCAGCAAATCCGATTTCATTACGGAAGACAGATGCTTAGATGTTCCCTTAGCGCAGGCGAAGGCTGCTACTTTTCTGCATGAGGTCGCTTCAGGACGTCTCAAGGCTCGAAAAGAATACGAACCCGAGATGCTCGCTCGAATGGTTCTATCGGCTAAGCCGGAAATTAGATTTGCAGCAGAAATGGATGGAGATACCATCGGAGGGTTCGGCTCCTCCACAATGACTCCAGGCAAACAGGCATTGTTCGCCCTCACTCTTATTCTGAGTGACGTGGGGGAAGACTGGCCCCTGTTAATTGATCAACCGGAAGATGATCTCGATAGTAAATCGATTTACGAATCGGTGGTTAAGTTTTTGCGTCGGCAGAAGCAACGGCGGCAAATTTTAATGGTGACTCACAATGCGAATTTGGTCGTCGGAGCGGATGCGGAGTTGGTCATTGTAGCTAACCGACACGGAGCCGATCGGCCTAATGAAGATGCGAGGGTGTTCGATTACGCTTCCGGGCCATTGGAGTCAATTGAGATTGTTGAGAATGCAGAGTTTGAGCTTGATCGACTGAGTACTCGAGATCACGTTGTGGAAATCTTGGATGGTGGCGAGGAGGCCTTTCGTAAACGCCAGCAGCGTTACCAGCTGCCCGCTGTTTAGGAAAACTTACTGTCTGATTGGTTTGTCGTCCTGGCGTTTTACGTCCTCCGTTTAACCGATGAGGTCTAGGGGTAAATCCGATATGTCTCGAAGTCGGTTACCTTCGGTCAACATGGTTAGAAGTTCTTTTGCATCTTCAGACCCCTCGGCTTGAACTGCGGCACTCAGCTCAGGCAGCGCTGCGTGGTAGACCATGTCGATATCACCGGTTCCCAAAGCCAGTGAAGAAATCCTTGAAAGCATTGGCTCAGCAGTGACTGCGATGATGTGCGGTGAACGTCCTTTGCGGTTTCGAATTAAGTTAAGTGCTTCCGCGCGTGTGTTCTGTGCTCGGTCACTTCGCATAGTCAATTTGCAGCTGATAACTGCATGAAGAATTTCAATCGGTTCGGAAGAATTTGCCGCTCGAAACGGGGAAGCGAGACCTGAGAGCGAGTCGACCATAACGTGTTGGCTATTTAGCGATTCATCATTGATTGCTGTTCGGGTGACGAGAATATCCGGGCTAATGGTGTAGGAATTGCCAAGCGCAGCAGCTAGTTCTGGCGTTTCGCGAACTGCCTGGGTTAGGTCCGCTAGATGACGATAAGGTTCATAGTTTTCTACATGTCCGCTACGTCGCGAGCTGCCAATCGCTTCAGCGCTCCAATCACCCGGACGAACTGATTGAAGAAAAGGAAACGTTCCTCTGATAAAAGAAGCGACGGCTTCTTCGAAGAGCGAACCTGAGGATTGGCCCTTCATTTTCGCTTGGGTTTTGGCGCCCAGAGTACGAGCCATGTGAAACGCGATTTTCTTACTTGCGTTGCTATTGCTGTCTGCGATGGAGGCGACTCCTGAAGGTGAAATTGACACAATTCCCTGGAGGACAAGCCGCTGATGGAACAGCTCGCGGTTAGCTGTGATTATGGACTTGTTGGCTTGGCCATTTGCGGTCATGAGGGGAACTCTAACAGAGCTAAATCTGGTCGCTCGGGTTGTGCAGTGAAATTGGAGGACGATACCGACTGCTTGTTTAGTGCGGCGGTAATAGACCGTCCGACAGCAGCGGCGACTGGCGGCGGAAAAGCATTACCTACTTGCTTCCAAGCTGCAGTTTTACCGCCTTGCCATTTCCAATCCTCAGGGAATCCCTGTAATACTCCTCCCATTTTGACCGTTAGCCGCGGCATCTCAATCGCGGGGTCGATGGGAAAGTCATGTCCCGGTGCGTCTTCTGCGATGGACGAACCTTTGATGCCGAGTTTGGCCCATGCTTCACGTGCGCGAGTTGGTCCCACATCTGGGCCACCATGCTTCTTGCTTCCTCCGACAAGCGTTGGCCCAATATCTTGGGCATTTTCTGCCCACTTCTTTGCTCCAGGCCAGCCATTGGCGGCCATCAAGTCGTAGAGAGCGTTTCCAACCGTGAAAAATCGGCCGACAGGTTCGGGCCAATCGAAAAAATCCGCATACTCAGTTTTTAGAGCTACCAATATGAAACGAGGGCGCAATTGTGGCAAACCGTAATCAGCGGACGTAATGAGTTCCCAAAATACCCTGTATCCTAATGTCTCAAATTCGCGAATCAATTCACTGCGGTAGGCAGCAAATCTTGGTTGAGACAAACCTCTGACATTTTCCAGCATTACGGCCTTGGGATGCGCGATTCGCGTCAGTTCGAGCGCACGTGGGAACAAATCACGCTCGTCATCTCTACCAAGTTGTTTGCCTGCAATGGAAAACGGCGGGCATGGGACCCCTCCGGCAAGTAGGTCTAGATCCTCGGAGTAAGGAGTGATATCGAAGTTGAGTACGTCACCCTCAATCACGTTCCAGGATGGTCGGTTTGCTCGGAGAGTCGCCGCGGCATGCGGATCAAGTTCCACCGCAGCGCGAAGGTTGAAACCTGCTTCTTCAAGTCCGAGTGCCTGACCACCTGCGCCGGCGCAAATCTCAACGGAAGAAAACGGAGTGTTCATTAAGCATCAGCCTATAGGTTGAAAGCGTATTAGAGAAACGTCATTACGTTTTGTGGGCGAAAAACACGTTAGAGAGGTTGGGGGACAAGGAAACGAATATATCGAAAATGTGTGCGATGGTGAATTTTCGGTCCCACGCAAGAAAAGGGTCCGCGGTAGCCCCGCGGACCCTCGTCCATACGCAAATGCTCTTAGATCTCTGCCTTGTCGATCACGTCGCGCAGGGTTTGGGCGGAGTGGTGGAACTTGGCGGTCTCGGTGTCGTCGAGACGGAGCTCGACGACGTTGCGCACGCCGCTGCGGTTGAGCACGGTTGGGGTGCCGATGTAGATGTCGTTGAGGCCGTACTCGCCCTCGAGAAGCGCGGAGACCGGCAGGACGACGTCCTCGTTGCGCAGGATCGCGCGCGTGATGCGGGCGAGCGCGTTGCCGACGCCGAAGGACGTGTTGCCTTTGCGTTTGATGATGTCGTAGGCGGCGTCGCGGGTTTGCACAAACATCTCGTCGATCTGTGTGTAAATATCCGGATTGCGGGTGGCTTCCGTCTCAAGCAGAGCGGGGAGGGGAACGCCACCGATGGAGCCGGAGGACAACACCGGCAGTTCGGTGTCGCCGTGCTCGCCGATGATGTGGGTGTGCACCGCAGAGGGAGCGATGTCGAAGTACTGGCCCAGGTTGTGGCGCCAGCGCGCCGTATCCAGCACGGTGCCTGCGCCGATGACCTGATTCGATGGCAGCCCGGTCTGCTTCCAGGTCACGTACGTCAACACATCGACCGGGTTGGTGGCCACGACGTAAATGCCGTTGAAGCCGGCGGCCATGACTTGTTTGTTGATTGAATCGAAAATCTTCACATTGCGCGCCACAAGATCCAGACGCGTCTCGCCATCGCGCTGCGCAACACCCGCGCAATTGACCACGAGTGCCGCATCCTTGCAGTCCTCATACGTGCCAACCGTGACATCCATGTGGTGGCCAGAAAACGGGATCGCGTGATTGAGGTCTTCTACCTCTGCCCAGGCGAGGTCCTCGTTGATGTCGATGATGGCCAGGTGGTCTGCCAGCCCTTGGTTCAAGACTGCGTAGGCGTATGCGATGCCGACAGCGCCTGCACCGATGATGACAACTTTCGAACCTTGAGTGACAAACATACGACCATTATTCCATGTGTTGATTACGGGGAGCGGGGTGGGTTGGCGGCTTCGAGGTTACTTCGTCAATCCGCTTTTTAAAGGGCGAATGCTGGATAACATCTATTGATGTCCACGACAATCAAAGGAGCATCATGCTAAACGTGACAGACCTGCGAGGACGAGAGACCTCGGTACGAGAACTGCGTGCAATTCTTCCTCGTGCAGGTACCGATGTCGGCTCCGCAGCAGAACAGGTCGCGCCGATTGTCGACGACGTCCGGCGCCGCGGTGCTGAAGCCGCACTCGAATACGGGGAGCGCTTCGACGGCGTGCGCCCAGACACGGTTCGCGTTGCTGCGGAGGCCATGCGTGCCGCGTTGGACGGGTTGGATCCGGATGTTCGTGCGGCGCTGGAGACCTCGATTGCGAGGATCCGTCAGGTGCACGCGGAGCAAAAGCCCGCCGAGCGCACCACCAAACTGGCCCCGGGCGCGGTTGTCACCGAGGTGTTCCGCCCCGTGCGCCGCGTTGGCCTATACGTGCCCGGCGGTAAGGCCGTGTACCCGTCGAGCGTGCTGATGAACGCGATTCCGGCCCAGGAAGCGGGCGTGGAGTCCATGGTGGTGTGCACCCCGCCGCAGGCAGACTTTGACGGTCAGCCGCACCCGACGATCCTCGCCGCATGTGCGCTGCTTGGTATCGACGAGGCGTGGGCCGTTGGCGGCGCGCAGGCGGTGGCCCTGATGGCCTACGGTGACGACGACCTCGAGCCGGTCGACATGATCACCGGCCCCGGCAACGTGTTCGTTGCAGCCTCGAAGCGCCTGGTCAACGGCGTAGTGGGCATCGATGCGGAAGCCGGTCCGAGCGAGATCGCGATCATTGCCGACGACACCGCCGACCCCGTCTACCTGGCCTACGATCTGATCTCCCAGGCAGAGCACGACGAGCAGGCCGCATCGATTCTGATTACGGATTCTCCGGAGCTGGCTGGTCTCGTCGATAAGGAAATTGCGAAACGCTACGGCATCACGCTCAACGCTGACCGCGTGCGCGACGCGCTGGAAGGCCCGCAGTCCGGGATTTTGATTGTGGACGATATTCAAGCCGCGGTGCGCGTGACCAATGTGTACGCGCCGGAGCACCTGGAGATCCACACCGCAAATGCGCAGGCTGTGGCGCGCGAGATCAACAACGCCGGCGCGATCTTCGTCGGTCCGTACTCGCCGGTGCCACTGGGGGATTACTCAGCAGGTTCGAACCACGTGCTGCCAACGTCCGGAACCGCGCGCTTCGCGCCGGGGCTGAGTACCCACACCTTCCTCAAACCAATGAACATCGTGAAGTACTCCGCCGACGCCTTGGAAGAGGTCGCGGATGCCGTGATCACCCTTGCAGACGAAGAAGGCCTCCCCGCGCACGGGGAGGCCATCAAGGCAAGGCGGGGCTAGCCGCCGGAGGCGAGGTTGCTACTTCGCCTCATACTCATATTCCGTCTGGGCGACAGCCTGTGGGCGACCGGTAACGAAGTACAGGATGGTCATCACGATCAGGAAGCCCACACCGACGGCGAGTGCAACGTGGTAATCAGGCAGCCACACCATGGTGCCGAAGGTGAAGAGGATGAACGCCACCGCGAACCACTGACCATAAGGCCAGAACGGAACCGGGAACTTCAACGCCTTGACCTCTTGGGCGGTCATCTCGCGGCGGGAAGCGATGTGTGCGATCAGAATCATCAACCAGACGAAGATGGTGGCAAAGGTTGCAAGTGCTGCAATGGTGCCGAAGATGTCCGGGTAACGCTGGTTCAGGTACACACCGACGATCAGGGCGACGATAAGCATGGCCACAGTCATCACCGGAACATCGCGATAGGTCTTTGCCATGGACCTCGGCGCCAGGTTTTCCTTGGCCAGGCCGGCGAGCACGCGGCCGGTGGAGAACAAGTCAGCGTTAATCGCCGACAGGGAAGCGCTGAGCACAACCACGTTCAGCAGCGCTGCGGCCCAGCTCACGCCGAGAGTGTCGAAGATCTGAACGAACGGGGAATCATCACCGTTAATCGTGCGCCACGGGTTGATCATCAGGATGACCAGGATGGACAGCACGTAGAAGATCAGGATGCGCATCGGGACAGTGTTGACGGCCTTCGGAATTGCACGATCCGGATCCTCAGCCTCAGCACCTGCGACACCGATGATCTCAGTACCACCGAAGGCGAAGAGGACGAGGATGAAGGAAGCTGCCATGCCGGAGAAGCCGTTAGCGAAGAAACCACCGTCGTTCCAGAGGTTGTCAATGCCCATTGCCTCCGGGGACTCACCAAGGTTGAAGATCAGGATTGCGGCACCGCCGACGATCATCGCGATCACGGCACCGACCTTGATCAGGGTGAGCATGAACTCGAGCTCGCCAAACAGGCGGACAGCGGCCAGGTTAGCTGCACTGATGATCAACAGTGTGACGGTGATCCAGACCCATGCGGGTGTTGTGGGGAACCAGAACTTCATATAGATCGTGATTGCCGTTAAGTCAGCCAGACACACGATCATCATCTCGAAGGCAAACATCCAACCGGTGATGTAGCCACCGAGGCCGCCCAGGTACTCGCGGCAGTAGACCGCGAAGGAGCCACGCACTGGGTGACGGACGCTCATCTCGCCGAGAGCTCGGAGGATGAAGTACATCACCGCGCCACCCAGGAGGTAGACGAGGAGCACAGAAGGACCAGCCGCCTGGATTGCGCCGGCGGAACCGTAGAACAGGCCGGTACCAATCGCTGAGCCCAGAGCGATGAAGTGGATGTGGCGGGCCGTTAGGCCCGGCATTTTCGGTTTGGGAGTGTCTTGTTGCGTAGGTGCAGTCATGGTGGACATTAACTGTGCTCTTTCAAATGACAATGTGCGAATCGAAGTGCGAATCGAATCGCTACGGGAAAATATTGGTGATGACATTGCCCATGGCTGGGCTGCGTCTTCCCGGTTTGACCTTCCGGCGGTGGCACAGTGATTGGGGGCTCGCCGCGGGGGAGGGTCTCCGGGTGCGCGGCGTGTTCCGACGAATCCTTGACGCTAACGAAAAATCCCCCGCGCTTTGCTGCGAAGGGCAGTTAGCGCAGGGGCGAAAAAGTCGGCCGACACCGCGCTACAGATGATGATGCAGGCGGGCCGGCTGGGTATTCGGCAACGCGAAAGCGACGGCCTGGTCGGCCGTGGCGGAAAATGCGTTGCGGTTCATCACGTGGAGAACCATAACACGGCTGTCTTGAGTTTGGGGCGAAAATGCGAAATTAATTTTTCAGACGGTGTGCTTCGGAGGGGTTGAGCAGGATCACGCCGCCTGAGCCCTCGAACGCTTTAGCGCCGTTCATCTGCGAATCTGTGCAGGCGGTTCTGCGGTTTTCGGGAAGGTCCTCGTCGTCGCCAAGTCGGTAACGGCCAATGCAACCCCAGCCGTTCTTCTCATTCGTCCATGCGGACACACTGCCTTGGATCTCACCGTTCTTCGCGGCTTCCTTGTATCCCTCAAGCGTCATCATTGCGACATCGCACGTGGTGTTGTCCTCCAGGGCGTACACGCCCATCTCAGTGCCAAGAATGTCGGAGGTGCCGCACTGTTCGCCCTTTGCCACCGTGTGTTCTTCGGTGATGCTCTGGGTCTTGCCCGGGCGGGAGTACACGCCGTCGTGGACCTCGAAGGTGTCGTTGCCATACTCGACGCGGACACCGCCACCGTTGAGGTTGGTGATCACGACGTCATTGATCGTGACACGCTCGCCTTCGTTGAGATGGTTCGGCTGGATGTCGTAACCCTGGGAGCCGGGAGAGACTGCGGTGATGAATCCACCGCGGTCCGGCTTGTACCAAATGACATTGGGGATTTTGGTGTTCGGATCGCCACCGGTGTGCTCTACGGGAGGAATCGGATCGACGAACGCGGCCTGGCAGAACACTGGAGTGTCATCCGGGTTCCTGCCGATCCGACACCCGAACACCCCTGAGTCGAGCCCAACAACATTGTGTTCGAACCGCGAAGGATCGACATCCGTGTAGTTGTCTTGAGTGTCCTCGGCCGACGTTTCCGGTGCGTCGGAAGCGGTCGTCGTGGATTCGGTGTCTTGTGCCGAATCCGAAACGGTTGGCTCAGGCAGGGCCTGCTCAGAGCTATCGCCGCAACCGGTCAAGGTTGCGGCGGTGACGAGTACTGCGGCGAGAATCGATGTGGTGCGGTGTGCGCGGGAAAACTGCATACCGCCTAGTTTAGGAACACCACGTGGTGCTCATAGGGAATTACGCCCCTGGTGTGAAGTGGTCGGAGGAGTATTGCCCGTCGGGGGAGATCTCAAACCAGGAGTTGTCGCGCTCGCCGCGAATTGTGCCGTCGGCCCCGTGGGTGAAGGTGTAATAGCTGATGGTCACCTGTTCACCGGGGTGAAGCACGTCGCCCACGGGTTGTGCGTCACCGCCGCCGACATCGTGGGTCGTGGCAAAGCCAATCTCTGACACCCACATCAACCGGTCAACGGGAGTGCCCTGGCTGTTGTCAATGTCTAAGGGCGGCATCTGCCCAGCCGGTGCGATTACGCACCCCAGATACCCGTCGTCATCTCCGCCGGCGGGGAAGTACGAACAGGTGGTTTTGGATTCGAACTCCACGGCGTACGCCGGGTACTCGCCGCCTTCTGTGAAGTCGGCGGGATCACGCTCGACGAGGGCAGCTTCTGTTGCTTGGGCAGCTTCTGTTGCTTGTGCGGAGGGGTCCACTGAAGATTCGTTCAGTTCCGCCTCCTGGACGTCGTCGCTGGTGGAGCATGCAGAAAGCGCCAGTGAGGCAACAAAAGCAGCGGCGAGGGCTGTTGCAGGCGTTGCGCGTTGTGTGTTCATGCACACGACCCTATTAGGCGAAGACGCCCACCGCCCAGGAACCGAGCACCAAAATCACCGAGAACACCCAGCAGATCGGGAAGGCGATGCGCAGGTACTTGCCCATCTCCGCACGCGCCAGGCCGAGCGCGAGCCACAGTGCAGGGGAGAAGGGGCTGACGAAGGTGCCGATGACGTTACCCACGATCATGGCAGACGCTGCACCCATACCGGAGACGCCGAACGCCTCTGCGGTTTGCTGCACGATCGGCAGCACGGAGAAGTAGTACGCGTCCGTCGACGTTGCCAGATCCAGCGGCACGCCGAGCAGACCGATGATCACGTGGATGTACGGACCGACAGACGCCGGCAGGATGGCGATCAGCGACAGTGCAATCTGCTCGAGCATGCCGGTGCCGTCCAAAATGCCGAGGAACATTGCGGCAGCGAGGATGACGCCGGCCATGGAGAGGGCGGTGGGGGCGTGTCGTCGCAAAGCATCGCTCTGATCGTCGAGCGACGGGAAGTTTAGCGCCATGAGCAGCGCGGTGCCGACGAGGAACGCGGATGCTGGCGATGCCAAACCAGCAACCAGCACGCCGATGAGTGCGAGTGTGATCAGGGTGTTTGCCCACGTCACCCACGTGCCGCCGCGCTGGGTGAACTCCAACTTTGCACGCTCTTCTGCTTGACGACGAGAAAAGTCTTCTGCAACCGCGTGAACATCCACCAGCGGGTGGTCGCCAGCCTGCTTGGCAGTACGACGCTGCTCGATCACACCGAAGATCGCGGCAACGACGAACACGAGGACAATGGCCACACCCTGGACCGGCAAGAGGTGGGCCCAGATCTCGTTCGGGGAAGGGCCGATGACGGAACTTGCGCGGCCAACCGGGCCACCCCACGGCAGCATGTTCATCACCGACGCCGACAGAGCGACGAGCGTGAGCAGGACGTAGCGCGACATACGCATCGCCTCGTAGAGCGGCAGCAACGCGGGGATGGTGAGCAGGAATGTTGTGGAGCCAGAGCCGTCCAAGTGCGCGACGATCGCGATGGCAGCAGTGCCGATTGTGACCAAAATCGGCTTGCCGCGAGTCGCGCGGATCAACGCCTTAATCACCGGCTCGAACAGGCCGACGTCCGAAAGAATGCCGAAGTAGATGATGGCGAAGATGAACATCACCACGACCTTCATGACTCTGTCGAGTCCGTCGAGGTAGAAGTCCGAAATCTCCGCAACGCCTGCGCCGGTGAGTATCGCACCGACGATCGGGATCAGCGTCATTGCGACGATCGGATGGGTTTTGCCTTTGAGGAGCAGGCCGACCGTCACCACGATGATGGCAAGGCCAAGCACTGTCAGTGCGAGGGGAGAAGTCATGGCTGGATACTAAATGATTGCTGAGAAAAAGCGGGTTTGATTCTTTAAAAACCGTTGAAATAGCAGATTGAGGGGGTAATGCCGTAGTGTTGGCAGGCGATGAGCATTTCCGAAAACGCCACCGGCGGCGAGAACGAGCCGGATATGAATGTGTCGGAAAATCAGGAAAACCCGCAGGATGTCGCGGCCGAGATTGTTGAGGCCGTAGTAGAGGACACCAGGGATGCGGAGATTTCTGAGGTAACCGGCGCCGCACAAGAAGAAGCGGCCATTGAAATTGAAGACAACGTGGTAAAGATCGCGGATACGGACGAAGAGTCCGACAACGGCGATAACGCTGCAGATACCGCAGAGGAAAAGGCAGAAGAGGTAAAGCCGGAGAACGGCTTTGAAACCCTCGGCCTGCCAGACAAGGTTGTAGAGGCCGTCAAGCGCGTCGGTTTCGAGCAGCCCTCGCCGATTCAGGCACAGACCATCCCGCTGCTGATGGAAGGCCGCGACGTCGTTGGTCTTGCGCAGACGGGTACCGGCAAGACCGCAGCATTCGCGCTGCCGGTGCTGTCCCAGATTGATCCCAAGAAGCGTCACCCGCAGGCACTCGTGCTTGCCCCGACGCGTGAGCTGGCACTGCAGGTGTCGGACTCCTTCCAGTCGTTTGCCGATCACCTGGGCGGCATCAACGTGCTGCCAATCTACGGCGGCCAGGCCTACGGCATTCAGCTCTCAGGGCTGCGCCGTGGCGCACAGGTGATCGTCGGTACGCCGGGTCGCGTCATCGACCACTTGGAGAAGGGCTCGCTGGACATCTCCAACCTGCGCTTCCTCGTGCTTGACGAGGCAGACGAGATGCTGAACATGGGCTTCCAGGAGGATGTCGAGCGCATCCTCGAGGACACTCCGGATGAGAAGCAGGTTGCGCTGTTCTCAGCGACGATGCCGAACGCGATCCGCAAGATTTCGCGCGACTACCTGAACAATCCGGAAGAGGTCACCGTTAAGTCGGAGACCCGCACCAACACGAACATCACCCAGCGCTACCTGTTTACGGCGCACCGCAACAAGCTCGACGCGATCACTCGCATTCTTGAGGTGACCGAGTTTGAAGCGATGATCGTGTTCGTTCGCACCAAGAACGAGACCGAGGACGTTGCAGAGAAGCTGCGCGCACGCGGTTTCTCCGCCGCTGCCATTAACGGCGATAGTCCGCAGCAGCAGCGCGAGCGCACGGTGGATCAGCTTCGCGACGGCCGCCTGGACATCCTCGTGGCCACCGACGTCGCAGCCCGCGGCCTGGACGTCGAGCGCATCTCTCACGTGCTTAACTACGACATTCCGAACGACACGGAGTCGTACGTCCACCGCATCGGCCGCACCGGCCGTGCAGGCCGTACCGGCGAGGCAATCCTGTTTGTCACTCCGCGTGAGCGCCGCATGCTGCGCTCGATTGAGCGCGTGACCAACGCGACCATCGAAGAGATGGAACTGCCGACTGTCGACGAGGTCAACGAGAGCCGCAAGACCAAGTTCATGGACTCCATCACCGAGTCGCTTGAGGCTTCTGAACTGCAGATCTTCAAGACCATGGTGCGCGAGTACTCCGCGGCCAACAACGTGCCGATGGATGACATTGCCGCAGCGCTTGCTACCCAGGCGTTGGCTGGCGACGAGTTCCTGATGAAGGAGCCGCCGCGCGACAAGCGTGACCGTCGTGATCGTCGTGACCGCGATCGTTTCGACCGCGACGACCGTCGTGGCCGTGACCGATTTGATCGTGGCGAGCGTGGTGGTCGTGGTCGTCGTGGTGACAGCGAGAACTTTGATACCTACCGTCTCGACGTGGGTAAGCGCCAGCACGTGCGCCCGGGTGCGATCGTGGGTGCCCTGGCCAACGAGGGTGGCCTGAGCTCCAAGGACTTCGGTCGCATCACCATCGGCGGTGACTTCACTCTGGTGGAACTGCCGAAGAACCTTGACCGCGCTGTACTGGACCGTCTGGAGGACACCCGCATTTCCGGTCAGCTGATCAACATCCAGCGTGACCATGGTGCACCGCCGCGTGATCGTGGCGGACGTGGCCGTGGCGGCTACCGCGGTGGGCGCGACCGTGACGATCGTGGGTACGGCGGCCGTGGCCGCGGTGACCGTGACCGCGGTGGATACCGTGGCGGGCGCGACCGTGATGACCGCGGTTACGGCGGCCGTGGCCGTGGCGACCGGGATCGCGGTGGATATCGCGACTAGTTCTTAGCGCGTCAACGACACGGGGCCATCTCGGAACCGGGTACAGTGTGGAAAGCATTTGCCCGGCCGGGGTGGCCCCGTTTTGTTTGTAAAGAGAGCACGCCTTCATGCTTCAACCGCGCCTGTTGTCCACCATCGCTGCATTCGTGATTGCGCTCGTCGCTGGGGTTGGGGTGCTTCCAGTGGAGGCGTCAGCGCAAACCCGCACTGTCACGCAGGGTGGATCTGTAGTGGTGCATGGCACCGGTGTGTGCACGGTGGGTTACAACGATCCGGCACGTCACCGCAGTTTTGTTGCGGCGCACTGCGGACGGAACGGAGCACGGGTGGAAATCGTCGACCCCGCTACCAATGCACGCAGCGGGGCAGTGGGCACCTTGTACCGTTCGCGGGCGTACGACGGCCACCTGGGTAACGACTGGGCTGCAATCCAGTGGGATCCAGGTGTGCGCCTTGACGGCAACCGCATCACAGGCGATGCCTGGGTGCACCCCAACGACATTCGAATGGGAGAGACCGTGTGCTACTTCGGTCGAACCTCGCATGCGGGTGGTGGACGCACCTGCGGTTCTTTTGGCGGGTCGGCGGATAACACGTTTCTCCTTAACGCACCTTTGACTCGCCCCGGTGATTCGGGCGGGCCGATGTGGGTGCCCGGTCGTGGTTTCGTTGGAGTGGTTTCCAGCATGTGGACCTCGCGTCAGTTGCCGCTCGTGCAAGGCAAGAACTTCGTCGTCGGGGTCGTGCCGCAGGACGGTCCGCCGGTACCAGATGCGCGCCTTGTCGGACTGTGGGCGCAGAACACGTTCCTACCGGGGCTGACTGGTCCTGTCGCTGAGGGGATCCGGGCAGTTATCGATACCATCTTGCGCCTGTTCACCGGGCTTGGCTTTCATGGTCCTGCGTCGCTGCACTACGGCTAGGTGTTTCGCCGTGCGATTGAACGTGGAATTTGCCTGCGTGATGCGGTGTGAGCAGGTAATCTAATGCGCGTCACCCGTGCCCTAGGAAAGTCATACAAATGAGAAAATTGGGATTCGCCGCCACGGTGAACACCGAGGTCCGTAGCCTCGTAGCCGCCGCTGGTGCAGCCGCGCTGGTGCTGAGCCCAGCGGTTGCAACCGCGGCAACGCCGACCGTTGTCGAGCAAGGCAAGGCCATCTACATCGAGGGCCACGGGGCCTGCACCATCGGCTATAACGATGTGGCAAACCGAAAGAGCTACACCGCTGCACACTGCGGCAGCGAGGGCGCGCGTGTGTCCCTCATGGACCGCGCGACAATGGAATTTAGCGAAGAGATGGGCACGTTCCACCCGTCGAAGAACTTCACCCGCCTGCCTTACAACGACTGGGGTTGGATCGAATGGGACGCCGGTGTGGCGATTGCCGGTAACTCGTATTCCGGCGACAAGGTGCTGATCAAGGACGACGTGAAGATCGGCGACGAGGTCTGCTCACACGGCGAAACCAGCCACATGGGCACACGCAACATCTTGTGCGGCACGTTTGCCGGATGGTCTGCGGAATCCTTTGGCGTGCAGCTCGAAGGCTGGCAGCAGGGCGATTCCGGCGGACCAGTGTGGGTACCGGGACGGGGCTTCCTCGGCGTGATGTCGGCTGCGGCACTAGGAGAGACCAAAGCACCTTCGATCGTGATTGGCGGGAAGAGGCAAACGGGCAAACCAGTGGGCTGGGCCGCGTCAATCCACGACGGCGAGACGCTGTCGGATTATCAGTTCCAGATTGACTTTGCCAAGGCAGGCGGGCTGGACACCAGCATGTTTGAGGGCAACCCCGGAACACCAGGCACTACACGCCCGCCGATTGCTGTGCCGAATCTGCCAACGAAGCCAGCCCCGGCCCCAGTGCCTGGGCAGCCGGGCACCCAAACGAGCAACCAGGCAGGCACCCAGCCGGGTGCGAAGCAGGATGCCCAGGGGGAGAAGGGGTCGTCGACAAGCAGTAGCTCGCTGTCTACCGGCGAGATCATCGGCATCATCGTCTCGATCTTGATCGCCGCCATCCCCGTTGCGATGCAGTTTCTCTAACCTGCGCACATGAAAATCGCCCCGGATCCGCGCGGTGCGGATGCGGGGCGATTGCTTGCGCTGAGGAGGTTTAGAACAGGTCCGTCGGCAGGAACATTAGGACAAGTACCAGAACCCACAGCACGTTGAACACGCCGGCACCAGCGTTCGCCTTTGCCTTGGACTTCTCAAAGTCCTCGGTGACATCAGTCGGATCGGCCTCATCGGGAGAGAGCGCACCGATCGTGCCCAGCATCTTGCGCTGCTGCGGGATCACCATAGCCAGCAGGATCGCCCATGCGATCACGGACAGGATAATGGCCGAGTGCAGCCAGTAGTTGGTGCTGTAGCTCGCCCAATCAGCGAACATGACAACACCGCCGAGCAGCGGAACAAGCGCGGAAAGCAAGCCGTAGGTCTTCGTGATGCGGTACAGCACCGACGCGCGACCCATCGCTTCTTCGCCACCGTTACGGGCTTCTTCAGCCTGGCGGGGGAACATGGAGGCGGAAACGACAACTGGGCCGAGCAGCAAAATGGCAGAGGCCACGTGCAGGAAGACAAGCAATGTATTCATATGGCGCTACTCTACCTCACAGTTGTTGATTGGCGACGAGTCCCATAACGCCGGAACATGCACGTTTGATCACTTTCACATCTTCTGCCGGTAACGGAAGGCGGTACTGGGTGGCCACCTCCACGATACGGGTGCCGTACGCGCAGCGGGCTCGGCGATTCGGCGGCATCCACTCGGAGGGCAGTTTGTCGGACTTGGCCTGGTTCGCTGCGGAAGATACGGCGATGAGGTTGAGCGGATCGTTGTAGAACGCGATGCGGGTGGCGTCGTCCCAACGGTGCGCACCGAGGTCCCACGCAGCGGAGACAGGGAGGATGTGGTCGATCTCGATGTCTTCGCGACGCATCACGTCCCCGGTAAACGGGTCGGTGCCGGTAGCGCCGGCGCCGGCACGCGCTTGGGCGACGGGCAGCATATCCGGTGAGCATTGCGTGCTGTCAAGGTCGCGGACCACGATGCGCTCGCGTGTCGTGCACCCGGTGCCATCAATGGCCCAGCCGGAACCAAACGCGGTGCGGTCGTAGCCCAGCACAGTCGCGCGCTGAGGGAGAGTCGGGATAGAAAAACGCGATCGTGCCGTGGGAAACGGCACGATCGCGAGGGTGAGAATCACCAGGATTGTCAGGTAGGTACGCATACCTCCTTAGACGGCGGTTGAGCCTGCCTGGTTCCCACGGGTTGCCTCAAGGGCCTCCTGGAAGGTCGCGTCCGGGTGTGCAAGGGCGTAGTCGGTAGCAGCGATAGCCTCATCGAACTCTTCTGCCACGCCCTCCTTCGGGCGGGTAGCCAGGGACACGCCGACCATGGCGATGGTGGCAAAGGCGACGCCCGGGACGATCTCGTAGATGATGTCGCTGAGGTAGGTACCCCACACAAACACGGTGACAGCACCGACGATCATGCCGGCCAGTGCGCCCGGCGCGGTGAGCTTGCGCCAGTACAGCGACGCCAGGATTACCGGGCCGAAGGAGGCGCCGAAGCCGGCCCAGGCGAAGCCGACGAGCCCCAGGATCGTGTCGGACGGGTTGAGCGCCATGACCATGCCGATCGCGGCAACGACGACCACCATCGTGCGCGAGAGCACGAGCAGGGTGGTGTGGTTCGGGTTCTTCTTAAAGATGCGGTAGAGGTCCTCGATCAGCGCCGAGGAGGTGACCAGCAGCTGCGAGGACATCGTGGACATAATCGCCGCCAGCACGGCGGTGAGCACGATACCTGCGATCAGCGGGTGGAACATGATGCGAGCCAGGTCGAGGAAGACCGTTTCAAAGCCGGACTGGTCGGTCACCGATGCGGACTTCTGGCCGAAGTAGGCGGTGCCCACCAGGGCGGTGATTGTTGCACCGGCGAAGCAGATGAATACCCAGATGCTGCCCGTACGGCGAGCGGTCTTTGCCTGTGCAGGGGAGCGCAGCGCCATGAAGCGGGTGACAATGTGCGGCTGGCCGAAGTAGCCAAGGCCCCACGCCAAGTTGCCGATAATCGTTGCTGCGGAGACACCAGCGACCATGTTGAAGAAGTCGGGGTTACCGTTCTCCCACGGACCGTACGGCTGGGAGGTCGGCCACGTGAGGACGTCGGACGGGCTATTGAGTGCAAACAGCGCGAGCACCGGCACAATCAGCAGAGCCAGGAACATCAGGGTGCCCTGAACAGCGTCGGTGTAGCTCACAGCCAGGAAGCCGCCGATGAAGGTGTAGAGCACGGTGACGGAGCCGATGATGAGCACACCGGTCAGGTAGTCGCCGTCGAAGGTGGACTCGAAGTAGCGGCCGCCGGCGACCATGCCGGAGGAGACGTAGAAGGTAAAGAAAATGATGATGATCACGGCGGAAGTGAAACGCAGCGCGCGAGACTGGTCGTGCGTGCGGTTTTCGAAGAAGCTCGGCAGCGTGATCGAGTCGTTGGACACTTCTGTGTACGCACGCATGCGGGGTGCGACCCACTTCCAGTTCGCCCACGTGCCAAGGAAGAGGCCGATGGCGATCCAGAGCTCACTGAGGCCGGAGACGAACAGCGCGCCGGGCAGGCCCATCAGCAGCCAGCCGGACATGTCCGAAGCACCGGCAGAAAGCGCCGCGACGAACGGGTTGAGGCCACGGTCGCCTAGTACGTAGTCGTCGTACTTCTCGGTCTGTAGCCATGAGTAGAATCCGATGGCTACCATGACACCGAAGTAGAGGACGATCGCGAGGACAAGCCAGAAACTCTCTGACATAGTTTCTCCAATCTTCTTGTAACGTTCGCCACACTTTAACGTAAGGGTGCTCTACGTTGCACATAATCCTTAAAAACTTCTAGGGGTCAATTTCGGGGTGGGTGGTATAAGGGTGGGTATGCCTAAATACGTTTTGCACGGGCTCTGGACGTCCGACGCTGGACTTGTCATTTGGGCTGAGCAGGTAGAAGGCCACAGAATTGTGACGATTGGTCAAGTTCCGGAAGGGACTTTTCCGCCAATTGTGCATTCGCTTCTCGACGATTCCCGGTTCCGTCACCGGGAAATCCTGCTCCTGCAAACTCCGAAAGGGCGCCAGGTAACGCTACGCGCTCCCGTGGCAAAGTTCGCGCCCGAGGATGCGATCAGGTTCTTGGAGAGCATCGCGCATCTCGACGGGCCATCACCGGCAGCAACCCCGTCGCAGCGCCAATCGATCGCACCAGATCTGTATTGGCTCATCCGCATGTATGCGGGGTTGACCAAGTTCATCCGAGCCGGGCGAGTGTCCATCCATGTGCCGTACCGGGAGAACCAGTGGTTTGCACAGTGGCAGTTGGGCACAGGTCTTGAGGAGAGGGGCTGGCTCGCGGAGATGATCGCCGCAGCGCCGGGCGTGCTCACGGCCAATAACCACAAGTTAAGCGAGGATTGTACGACGACATTTACGCACTGGATTGCCTCGACTCGTCTGCGTGATACGGCGACGTCAGAAGCTGGCCGTCCGTTTCCGCGCCACGACTTTGTGCTGTCGCTGATGTTCGACACCCCGCTTCGTCGCGGCGGACCGAGCCTGGCGCAGCAGATCGGTGATTGGAACGGCACGATCACCGCGGCGAATCTGCAGCTGGTCTTCATTGCCGAAGACCCGCAAGAACCGTTGATGGATCTTGACGACGACCGCGACGGCGACGTTAGTGGCAACAGTGACGCCGCTGCAGCGGAGCCGTTGTGGCCGGTGCGGATCCAGGTCCGCTCGCAGGCGGATTCACCCCGCCCGGTTCGCATGGCGGATTTTGATAGCGCGTCGGCGGATCACCTTCGTGGCCAGTTGCGCTCCGCAATCGCAGTGTCGGAGCTGCTCGATCCCTCACTGCATGGTGCCCAAGGGCGTACTGACGGTGATTGGGATGTGCTGCTCACGGCTGATCAGATCGTCGAGTTCGTCCAAAACGTTGCGCCCGCGTTGCGTGCGGAAGGCTTCGTCGTCATGCTGCCGCGAACGTGGGCGACGGCGGAGACATCGTCGCAACTGAAACTTGCCCGTCACGAGGACCCGCACGATTCCGCCACGGTCACTCGCATGGGCTTCGACACGCTGGTCAAGTACGACTGGCGCCTTTCCATCGGCGGAGTGGAATTGACTGACGATGAGATGGCGGAACTTGCGCGCTCCAAAACCGGCCTGATCAAACTGCGCGGGGAGTGGGTGCTGGCCGATACCAAGCATCTGTCTAAGTCCGCGAAGTATCTGAACAAGCTCAAGGAAAGCACGCTGAAGAACGCGCTCGCCGAGGCGGAAGCCGCCGAGATCCACGCGCGTCTTGCAGAAGCCGGTGGCAGCGAAGATGCCGAACAACTTGCAGAGATCGCACGTGCGGCTCGCGCGGAGTACGAACGGCTAAAAGAAGCGCAGGGCGAGGGCGTGGTTTCCGCTGCGGAGCTGCGTCAGCTCGCCTTGGAAACTGGCGACGATAGCCCGATCGCGTTTACCGGCTCACCCTGGTTTACCTCGCTTGTCGGCGGCACCGACCGCCCCGCGCCTGAGCGCGTAGAGGTCCCTGAGACTGTCAACGCCGAGCTGCGCGAGTACCAGCGCCGCGGTGTGGACTGGCTGTACTACATGTCCCGCAACAACCTTGGGGCTGTGCTTGCAGACGACATGGGGCTTGGCAAAACCCTCCAACTGTTGTCCCTGCTCGCGGTGGAAGAGGCGAACGGCAGGAAGACCGGACCGACGCTTGTGGTTGCGCCGACCTCAGTAGTGGGCAACTGGGCGCGCGAAGCAGCCCGCTTCGTGCCGGGTATGAAGGTGCGGGTCCACCACGGCACGGGACGGCTCAAAGGTGACGAGTTGTTCGCTGCGGCCGAAGAAGCGGACATTGTCATTTCCTCCTACGGCACGGTTGCCCGCGACGTGAAAGACCTGGCCAAGGTGCGTTGGGATCACGTGGTGCTGGATGAAGCGCAGGCGATTAAGAATTCGGGCACGCAGGCGTCGAAAAGCGTGCGCGCCCTGCCAGCACGCCACCGCATCGCGCTGACCGGCACGCCGATTGAAAACAAACTGTCGGAGCTGCGTAGCATCCTCGACTTTGTTAACCCCGGCATGCTTGGCTCCCAGTCGTTTTTCCGCAACCACTTTGCCAAGGTCATCGAGGCCCACAGCGAAGCTCCTGTCGCGCTCGAGATGAGCGAGCGGCTTCAGCGTCTCACCGCGCCGTTTATCATGCGCCGGCTGAAAACTGACACGGCGATTATCAGCGACCTGCCCGAAAAGGCCGAACATGTCATCGCCGTAGACATGACAGCCGAGCAAGCCGCACTGTACAAGGCGCTCGTGGACACGATGCAGGAAGAACTGCAGAACCGAAAAGGCATTGCGCGCAAAGGCCTGGTGCTGTCCACCATCACGCGCATCAAGCAGATTTGTAACCACCCGGCGCACTTTCTTGGCGATGGCTCCCCAGTCACCATCAAAGGCGTCCACCGCTCCGGCAAAGTACAAAAACTCATGGAACTGCTGGACAACGCTATCGAAACCGACCAGCGCGTCCTGATCTTCACCCAGTACAAGGCCTTCGGCGACATCCTCCAGCCCTACCTTTCGGAGCGCCTCGGCGGGAAGATCCCATTCCTCCACGGCGGCGTGGGCAAAACCGCGCGCGACAAGATGGTGGAAGATTTCCAAACTGATAACGGCCCGCGCGCCATGATCCTGAGCCTGAAGGCCGGCGGCACAGGACTCAACCTCACCGCGGCCTCTATGGTCATTCACCTCGACCGCTGGTGGAACCCAGCCGTAGAAAACCAGGCGACCGACCGCGCATTCCGCATCGGACAAGACAAAAACGTTACCGTGTACAAAATCATCACCCGCGGCACCATGGAAGAATCCATCCAAGACATCCTCGACGGCAAAACCCAGCTCGCAGGCACCGTCGTCGGCCAAGGCGAAGGCTGGATCACCGAGCTGGACACCGATGATCTGGCACAACTGATCAGCTACAGGGGGCAAAATGACTAAACGCCCACGCGAAGACAACGTCATCTACGCCAACTTCGGCGCACGCACACGCGTCTCCAGCCCAGCCGAAACCGGGGCGCAGACCAGCGAACCCTCGCGCGTCAACAGGCTATCCGCACCAGCGATGCGCATATTCAACGCTGCAGTGCGACAAACCGACGTCGCGCGCGCCAAACGCGGCCGCACCTACGCCGACGGCGGGCACGTCCTTGGGCTGACCGCCGTAACCAACGGAATGCACGCAGACGTTGTTGGCAGCCAAAACGAGCCCTTCCGCACCACACTCGTCCTGCCACACCGCAGCCGCGAAGACATCGAAACAGCCATCGGATCGCTTGTGCGCGAAGCAGGTTCCCTCGAGCGCCTCCGTGCCGGGGAACTCAATGACGACGTCCTTGACATCCTGCTCTGCTCCTCACCCGACGAGGTGCGGTTTTACTGCGACTGCCCGGACAACGCCCAAGTTTGCAAGCACGCTGTCGCGCTCGCGCAGTGCGCAGCCGAACTTATCGACGACGACCCGAGCCTCATCCTCTCCATGCGTGGCATCACGCTTAACGCGCTCGAAGACCGCAAACGGCGCGAATCACACAACATGGCGCTCGAGAACTCCGCGCCGGGTTCGCCGTACTTCTGGGATGGCCACGACCTGCCCGATCTGCCACGCCCGAAGATCGCGCCGATGATCGAGGACTCGGACATCCACTTGCTGCACCGTGCGATGCAATCTGTGTCGTTTACCAACATCGACCAATTGCGCGCGGTAGCAGATATCGAGGATCTTTACGACGACCTCACGCGTTCATAGTTCATATGTTCGAATATATTGTGTGCTGTGTCGTGATGGGGTGGTAGTTGTTGTGGGTATGACGCGCACGACATTCATTCACACCTCCGACCTGCAGTTGGGCATGACAAGGAAGTTCCTGTCCGCCGACGCCCAATCGCGTTTCAACGAAGCCCGGCTCCGCGCGGTAACGCGCCTCGGCGAGATCGCTGAAGAGCGCGGGGCCGAATTTATCGTGGTTGCAGGCGACGTGTTCGAACACAATTCGCTCAAGCGCGAAACGCGGGGGCGCGCACTCGAAGCATTGCGGCATCTCCCGGTGCCGGTGTATCTGTTGCCGGGAAACCACGATCCGTTGGTGGCGGATTCCATCTTTAATTTCACCTCTGACATTGATGGGGTGACGGTCTTGGGAGACTCCACGCCCGTGGAGGGCCGCGAAGGCGTGGAGATTGTCGGTGCGCCACTGCTGGCCAAGCATGCCTCCGAGGATTTGTGCGCGAAGGCGATTCGGAATCTGGAGCCGACAGAAAACGTGCGCATCTTGGTCGGCCACGGCCAGGCAGAAGACTATGGCACCGAGGAGACGGCGGCGCTTATCAACATTGCCAAACTTGATGCGGCAATCGATCGCGGCGTGATCGATTACGTGGCGTTGGGAGATACCCACTCCACGCAATCACTGTCGGACTCAGGTCGAGTGTGGTTCTCCGGCTCCCCGGAAACCACCGACTACTTCGACCGTTCACCTGGCGCGAAGGGCGGGGAAGTGGATTCCGGCAACGCGCTAGTCGTGACCGTGGAGAAGGACAGTCTGACATCCACAGTCGAGGTTGAGAAGGTTCCGGTTGGCACCTGGACGTTCGAAGCACGCTTCTGGGAGGTCAACGATGCCGACGATGTTGCCGCGGTTATCGACGATCTGAAGGCCTATCCTGCGAAGGATCGGACCGTGATCAAGTATGCGCTCTCCGGCACGCTTGGCCTGGAAGCAACCCGTACGTTGCAACGAGAGTTAGACGAGTTAGAGCCGGTCTTTGCCGCTCTCTACGAGCGGGAGCGGTTGATGAGCCTGCACCTCGAGCCAGACGAGGAAGAGCTAGAGAATTTGCCGCTGACGGGTTACGCCAAGGAGGCGATGCGCGAGCTTATAGGTGTTGCTGGCGATGAGGCTACAGCGCGCGATGCCGTGAACTTGTTGTTCCGTCTGTCTAAGGAGGTCCACTAATCATGCGTATCCATTCGCTGACCCTCGACAATGTTCGTGCGATTGAGCACCTGGAGCTGCGTGACCTGCCGGATACAGGCGTCATCGTTGTCCACGGACGCAACGAGGCCGGCAAGTCGACCATCTTGGACGCGCTTGATGCAGTACTCAACGAGCGTCACACTGGCGGCGGCAAGAAGATTCGCGCTCTTGCACCCGCAGGACGTGACGAATCACCAGAGGTAGAACTCAACGCCACGATTGGCGGCACCACGTTTACCGTGCGCAAGCGATGGCTCAAGGGAAAGAAATCAGAGCTGACGGTGCACACGCCGGTCCGCGCTAACTTCACCGGCCGCGAAGCCGACGATGAGCTTTTGCGGATCCTGGACGAGCACCTGGATACAGCGCTTACTCAGACGCTGTTTCTCCGCCAGGGGGACCTCGATCCAGCGATCGCTGCTGCCGGTATCCCGACGATCTCTCGTGCCCTTGACGCGGAAGCCGGAGAAGGCGAAACCGGTGAGGAAGATTCAGACCTCGCCCGCGCCATTGATGCCGAATACGGAAAATATTGGACCAACGCGCAGCCACCGAAGAAGAAAGCACCCTATGCGGCGTTGTTTACCGCCGTAGAGGATGCCCGCGAGAAGCTGCGAACACACGAAGCGGAAGTGCAGCAGCTGTCGCAGTACGTCGATGAGGTTGAGCGACGCAAGAGTGAGATCGACAGCATCGACAAGGAACTGCCTGATGCCGAGCAAGAGTTGCGTGAGCGCGAGCAGGCAAGCGCTGCGGCGAACCAGGTCCGCGATAAGGCAGCTACCGCCCAGGAGCGCCTCGAGCGAGCGACGATCACTCGCAAACGTGCTGAGCAGGATGTAGCAGACCGCAACGCCCTGAAGAAGCGCGTGGAGTTGGTCAAACATGAGGAAGCTCAGCTCCGTGAAGAGATTGAGCCTGCACGAAAAGCCCGTAACGAGGAAGGGGAGAAGATAGCAACCCTTCTTGCGGATGTCGAGGGCGCGAAGACACGACTTACAGACGCACGCACTGCATCCAAACATGCAGAGACCTTGCGGGATCTTGCACGGGCGAAGCGTCGCCTCAAGACCATCGACGAGCAGCTCGAACGCATTGGCACGGTAGAGCAGGCGTATAAAGAACTGCTCTCCAACGCGCCAGAGCGCGACGTCACTGACAAACACATTCGGGACCTTGAACAGGCAGAAAACGAGGTCACACTCCAGCGCCGTCTGCGCGACGCATCCTCGGCAAAACTAGAGATCACCGCAGATCATGCGACGATCACTGTCGATGGCGATGATCGCCCCATCAACGGTACGGAAACCGTCGCGGTCTTCGAGGGCTCCACGTTGCAGTTGGGTGAATTCGGCGTGGTGTTCCGCGCAGCCCAAGGCTCTGCAGATCCCCAAAGCGCCGTAGAGAAGGCAGAACGCGCATTTGCTGATGCACTTGCCGCCACCGGTTGCGACAGTGTTGATGAGGCCCGTGCCGCCCGCGACGCCACGCAGGAGTACGCCTCCGAACTCAAGGTGGCGCGCCAGCGTCTCGACGACACCCTCGCCGGTGCATCCGCCGACGAACTGCGTGCCGAGCGGACCAAACTGTCGGCACAGGCTGAAGAGCTTGCGGCAGCGCTGAAAGACACTGCTGCATCCGATGTCGTAGCGGAGGTGGACGAAGCCGACGCAGAGGAAGCGTTGCGCGAGACGCAAAAGGCGCTCGCTAACGCAGAACGTGACGTGGACGCTGCCGAAGCCGCACTGAAACCCTACGTAGACAAAACCGCAGCACACACGCTGACCGTCCTGGAGACCCGTCTGGAGGCAAAAACAGCAGAAGCCTCTGCAGCAGCCGCGGAACTGTCCCGTGCGGAGGAAACAACACGTGCCGAAGATTTGGACAAAACTCTCCAGCAAGCGTGTGAAGACGAAACCGAATCCCAACAGGTTGTTGACGCGCTAAAGGCGGAATTGGCGGAAGCGGATCCCGAATTCGCCGCATCCCTGCTGGAGGGAGCCACCACACGTCTGAGCAATCTGGAGAAGCGCAAGAACGATGCACAGAACCGAATCCGCGAGCTCACCGGATACATCGACATGGCCACCGGTACTGCCGAGCAAGCCGACCATGCTGCTGCGGAGCTCGAGATCGCCCAAGCCGCCCTTGACCGTGCAACGCGACGGGCAGAGGCGGTGAAACTCCTACGCGAGACTATGCACCGCCACCGCGACGTTGCCCGTTCGCGCTACGCGGCGCCGTTTAATGCCGCAGTGCGCGAGCGTGCCCGAATCCTGTTCGGCCCGAGCGTAGATTTCAACTATGGCGATGACCTGACGATTACGGACCGCACCGTCGATGGCGTCACGGTGCCACTCGATCAACTCTCGGGAGGCACCAAGGAGCAGTTAGCAATCCTGACCCGCTTTGCCATCGCAGACCTGGTGTCCGGAGAGGGGACAGGTGCTCCTGTGCCGGTAGTTGTTGATGACGCGTTGGGTGCGACCGACCCGGAGCGCCTCGCTCGCATGAACTCGCTATTTAGCCAGGTAGGCAAGCACTCACAGGTGCTCGTGCTCACGTGTTTCCCGCAACGATTCGACCGCGTATCGGCTGCACGGACCTACGCAGTGGATGACTTAAAGGGGATTCATAAGGGGATTGGATAACATCATCGGTTATGGCTACTCAACCGCGCTGGCTTACTGAGGACGAGCAACACCTCTGGCGACTGATCCTGGCTGCCTCGAAGAAGGTAAATAACGCCATCGATGAGCGGCTGCAGGAAACCGCAGCCATGTCTGCTCCCGAGTTCTCAATCCTGGTGGTGCTTTCCGAAGCCCCAGAACGGACAATGCGACTGCGCGAACTGTGTGCCGAGCTGCAATGGGACCGCTCGCGTGCGTCGCACCAGGTCACACGCATGGAAAAGCGCGGATTGGTGTCGAAGAAGGTGTGTCCGGGCGATGCGCGCGGCGTATTGGTGACTATCACCGATGAAGGCTTCACACGCCTGGAATCTGCAGTGCCGGATCACGTCGAAACCGTCCGCCGTCTGATCTTTGATCAACTGACAGACGAACAAAGGCACGTACTTCAAACCTGGCTGAACGATGTCATCGCAGTCGACCCACGTACCCCTGACGGTTCGTAAAAATCTCGCAACATGTTTCCAGAGCCATTGCCGGAGCGAGGGAAGCGGAGTTTGATGGAGGCATGTCTTATATGAATAGCTCCCAGAACTTTAGTAACACTCCGAAACGACTTGAACGGTCGATGACTGATAAGTACATCGCGGGCGTATGCGGTGGCATCGCGAAATACTTCGGGGTGGACTCCACCCTCGTTCGCGTGGTCTTCATCCTGCTGGTACTCGCCGGGGTAATGCCGGGCCTGTTGGCATACATCGTTGCTTGGATGATCATGCCGGCAGAGTTCTAAAACACAGAGTTTTAGAAAATAATGCAGCCCGTGATGTGGTTCGTCGCTACGAACTCCATCACGGGCTGACGCCTATGCGCGGGGCTATCCCTGGTTGAAGTACCCCGGCTGATCAACCGGTCCAAGGTTGCCGGTGCGCAGGTATTCGACAACCTGACGGTCGACAGCCTGGTTGCCGCGCCCGACGTGACCGTGGCCCGGGCCGTGAACCGTCACCACGTGCGAGCCCATCGGCTGGGCGATGCCGAAGCGTCCCGCATACATGGTTTGCGGATCACGCGTGGCGTTGATCTGCAGTGGACGAGTCTTCAGCTTCGAACCGTTGAGCGCCACCTTGCCCGTGACTGGCGCTGCGCCGTTGCAGGTCACACCAGAGCCGAACTGCAGAGCAGGGGCGGTGATGACCTCGCCGGTCTGGTTGGCCCAAAACGCTTCCGGAATAAGGCCGTAGTCCGGCGCAGCGATGTTCTCGTTGCAGGTCTGCACGGCGAGCAACTCGTTGCGGGCGATGGACTCGTCTTGGAGGAACTTCATCAACTCAGGCGCCGGCTTGGCCTGGTCTTGCTTTAGCGAGCCATTGGTGAGCCGTGCAAGCGAGTCCCAGTCCGCAGGCGAGGGCAGCACATTGCGAGTGGCCAGCAGCAGCGGTGATGACACCTGGTTCGCACCCGGGTTGAGCATGCGGGAGATAATGCCTTCGCCCTCTACACGGGCCTTGCCGGCAGCCGACATAGCGTCTGCGCCCGCTTGGCCGGCAAACGCGAGTGCAGGCGGAAGGTCGCCCACACGGGCTGGCGGTGGGGTCACGGTCGGGTTAGTGCCGGACTGTGCGACGACCACGTTCGACCAGTACTGGTACGCCTTCAGTGGGGTATTGCCCATGCGGTACTTTGCGTCGTTTGCGGCGACCCACGCGAAGTACTCGTTTAGTGCACGTTCGTAGCCGCCCTTTTGGTCCAGCAGGATCTTCGACCACTGGTCGTTCGGGTTCATCGCGGAGTCGAGGACGACCTTGTCGGTGCGGTTGGGGAACATCGACGCGTACGCCGAGCCCAAGTACGTGCCGTACGACAAGCCCATGATTGAGATGGTGTCGTATCCAAGCGCCCAGCGGACCATGTCCCAGTCACGGGCGTTGTTGTAGGTGGTGATCGTCTTGGTGTAGCCCGGACGAGGCTTCTCGCACAGTTCGCGGGTGAGTCCGCCTTGGGTGACCGTGGCGTCCCATGTCAGCTTCGCTATGTCGGCAGGGCCGTTCATTGCAGGGTCAGCGCACTTCAACTGAGTAGAACCAATCAGGCCACGCGGTTGTACCGCTACGAGATCCCACTCGTTGCGCATCTCCTGCGGCCACTTCATGCCTTCGTTCATGCCGAAGAAGCTGTAAGCATCGCCACCAGGCCCGCCTGGGTTGCCGAAGATCGCGCCACGACGTGCACCCGGATTTTGAGCCGGGATCTTGATAAAGCCAACGGAGATGTCGCCAGCCGTGGGGTTGTCGTAGTGCATGGGCACCAAAATGCGGCCGCACTGTGCGCCCTTGGCATCAACGTAGAACGGGCACGACTCCCACGTAATGACAGGGGAAGTCGGCTGCGCGTGAGCAGGGGTTGCGGTCAGTGGTGACAAGGTGAGTGCCAGCGCGCCGAGTGCTGCAGCACTTCGCTTGACGACGCGTCTCGTGACCGACTTCAACATAGCCAGGCTCCTTTTCTCCATACCTAAGGTTTCGCTTAACCGAATCTACCGGAGTTGTCAGCTATCGCCACGCTACGCGCCGATTCTTTCGCGAATTGCACGCTGCACGTGGTCTTGATCCGCCACGGCAACGAGGCAGTCATCTGCATTGCGGACACAGATGCGCACCGTGGGCCCGCCGAGGGTGAACGCGTCCGCATCGGCGTAGCGGTCCGGCTGGTCGGTCAGCATGGCAATACCGGTGAAGTGGATCAGGCTGGGTTCTTCTCCGGGGCGCACGTCCTTGATGTCCGAATATGAGATGGTTCTGGATCGGCTGCCAAGGGTGGTGGTGAGGGAGTCGTGGTCAAGAACCAGCGCCACTTTGCGGGAGAAAATCCAGAGCCCCCAAAGCACCACCACGAATCCAAACAACAGCGCACCGTAGAGTTCGCCGCTCAACGCTGCAACGACGACTGCCACAATGACGAAACCCGCGACGAATGCCGCGGGTAGACCGCCTGGATGGCGGGTAAACACTTTCCGCTCCATGGCGGCGAGTATAAGGCCTACTGCTTGATGCCGGAGCCTTCGATCTCGATGCCGACCTTCTCGCTGACCAGCATGCCGCCGGAGTTCAGCGGTGCCTGGAAGTCGATGCCGAAGTCCGTGCGGTTAATGGTGGTGCGAGCTTCGAAGCCGATGCGTGTGTTGCCGAACGGATCCTCTTCGACGCCAAACGTCTCGACGTCAAACGTGATCGGCTTGGTGGTGCCCTTGATGGTGAGGTCGCCAGTGACGGAGCCGTTTCCCGACTCATCGACGTTGAACTCGGTGGCGGTGAACGTCATTTCCGGGTGCTTGTCGACGGCGAAGAAGTCGTCGCCACGCACATGCTCATCACGATCAGCGTTGTTCGTATCGACGCTCGCGGTGCGCACAGTGCCCGTCGCGGTGCTCTCGGCCGGGTTCTCGGCGATGGTTAGTGTTGCATCGAAGTCGGTGAACTCGCCGCGGACTTTGGTCACCATCGCGTGGCGCACGGTGAAGCCGATGGTGGAGTGGGCAGGGTCGAGGTTGTAAGTACCGGTCAGGTTAGTCATTGCGTCTCCTTTATTCGATGTCGTTACGTGTGGCGCCGACTGTAACGGAGTAATGGTGACACGTCAACAATTGTTTGACCGGCAATTTGCTGGTTGAGAAGTAGCTCGCTTAATGAGCAGATACGCTCCGGCGGTCGCCGCCACGGTGGCCACTACAGAGATCGCAAGATCGCTTGACGACGACACCGCCAAGTCAACCCCGTCCACACCGAATGCGTCCGGCGCGTAGGCGAACGTGTTGCCAACGGCGTGCACCGCAGCCGCCGCTTCAATACCACCGGTTGTGTGAGTGAGGAAGGTGGCGCACAGCGCGAACACGGTAACGCTGACCATGCCTTGCCATTCGTAGTGGTGGCCTGACAAGAAAAACAGCAGCGGAATCAAGTACGCAATCACGGCGGGGGAGAACCACTGGCCGGTGATCTGCACAAGCGAGCCGCGGAAAAAGAGTTCCTCGGACAGCGACTGGAGCGGTGCCATCGCGACGATGACGGCCAGTGCAGCGACATTCATAGGAGTAAAAGTCGCCTGGGACCGGTCCGAGATAACCACCGCGTAGATGCCCTCGGCGCCGAGGAACAGCAGGGCGGGTAGCAAGGCGAGCCCGAAGTTGCGCCACCTAAAGCGCAGTTCCCTGGACCACAGCGCACGGGGGTCGCGGCCTGTCACTCGGGCAGCGATGAACCCCGCGGGGATCATCGCCACCCACCCAATAAATGTTGCAGCTGCGAGATACGGATGCTCCAAAAACGAGTATTCCGCGAACGCGCTGACCTCAGGATGGGCGATCTTCTCGTACAGGTAGAACAGGCCGATCGCCGCGCTCGTTAGCGTGACCAAAAGCACCAGAGCGATGACGAGTTCAATCAACGGACGCCACCATGCCGGCCGGGGTGGAGTGGGGTTGTCAGTGTTGGGCGGTGTGGCGGGTCGTCGATACGCGCGTCCGAGGAGGTGGTAGGCGATGGATGTCGAAGCGTTCAAGATGTCACCTTTATTGCTACTCGTCGTGTTTCTTATCCCAGCGATACCTGCGGAGGTCAAAGATTGGCAAAATGACGATGTAGTAGACCCCCAGTGTCCACGCGGCCGGTTTGAGTAAGTTGCTTAGGTTGAAATTATCCCTGTCAACAGGAAACACGATATACATGGCGGGGACGGCCAAGGGGACGATCACGAATCTCTGCCACCATGGCGGAACCCATGGCGCTCCATTCTCTTCTCTTGCGGCAAGTGCGCCGCCAAAGCCCATTTCGAACCGAGAGCCCATTCCGAAGCCTCCTGACAACAAAAAGTCTAATACCGCCCGCGTGTCAACGGGCGCGACAAAAGAGGGGGCTGTGAATTGCACTCCCGGAACGACCCCACAAACAAAAATCTCGAGACACCGAAGGAACGATGTCTCGAGATAACACAGCGTGTCCCCGACAGGATTCGAACCTGCGACCTTTGGTACCGGAAACCAATGCTCTAATCCACTGAGCTACGGAGACAATGCCGATCACACTAGCACCCCGTGTGTGGGCAGAAGAAATTGGTGCAGCGCTTCACGACGAAACCCTCAGGACACTCTCAGCCACACGCCATGGTTTCTCAACACCGGTGTTTCATAATGATTGTGCGCCGCGGGAACGGCGTGACACGGGAAACAATGACAGCGAAATGGCCGGCCCCAAAAGGGACCGGCCATTTCGTGTATCTCGCCCCGGCGAAGGCGCCGGGGAAGAGGGAGTGTTACTTCACGACCATGACGATGAGGTCACGCGGGCCGTGCACGCCCTCGACGCGCACGAGCTCGATGTCAGAAGTAGCGGACGGGCCAGAAATCATCGTGGCCGGGTGCTCCGGGTTGATACGGGCGATCATCTCTGGCACACCGTAGACCACGGAATTTGCACGCACGATGCAGATGTGGCGGTCCGGAACCAGAGACAGCGCGCGGCGGCCGCACACGTCGCCAGCCTCCAGCACGATCGAGCCGGTCTGCGCGGAGGTGACGTGGGAATCCGTCACCACGGCGTCCACATCGCCCAGCGCACGCGGATCCGACGTGACGTCATCCGGACGGGCAGTGCCGGAGAAACCGTCGAACAGGGAGGCATCCAGGCCCGGTGCGTAGACAACGTCCTTGCACTTGCGGTCTGCAAGCACCTTCAGCAGGTCGTCGCCAAGCGTCTGCTCGGTGGTTTCCACAACGTCAGCCTTGTAGTCCACAAGACGGTCGATAAGGATTTTGCGCAGCTCGTCGCCCTTGATGTCGGACGTGGTGCGGTACTCGCGGACCACCTCGACATGCTCCGGAACGTTAGAGAGCTTGTGCGCGTTGCGGATGCGCTTGAGAATCTCGCGCTTCGCAGCCTCGTTACGGGATTCGCGGGCGGGGGAGCCTGCAGCATTACCAGTAGTGGTAGTCATTTACTTCTCCTCCTCGATCGGCTTGGTGTTGACCTTCTGGCCGTTCGGAATGCCCTGCTCACGTGCCTCGGACAGCAGACGCTTCGCCTCGTCCGTCTCCCACCACTGGCGGAAGGACTTCTTCGGCGGCACCGCAACATCGCGGTAGCCAGTCCAGCCGGAGATTGGAGGCGGCATGGTCTCGATCTTGCCGTTAAAGCCGCCGAGCACACGACCAAGCGCAACCATGCGGACCAGACGGTTCCACACGTTGCTGCGGCCCCACACCTGAGCCAGCGACGCGAACGCAGCCTGCTCCATGCGGTTCGGCTCGTTCTTTGCCTTCTGGTAGCGCAGCTCCAACAGAATGTCGGTGATCGGGATCTTCACCGGGCACACCTCGTTGCAGCGACCGCACAGCGAGGACGCGTACGGCAGGGAACCGTTCGGGTCGTCCGAAGAATCGATACCTGTGAGCTGCGGGGTCAGGATTGCACCAATCGGGCCCGGGTAGGTGGAGCCGTAGGAGTGGCCGCCGGCACGCTCGTAGACCGGGCAAACGTTCAAACAAGCCGAGCAGCGGATGCACTTGAGTGCCTCGCGGCCGATCTCGTTAGACATTGCGGCGGTACGACCGTTGTCCAGCAAAACAATGTGGAAGTTCTGCGGGCCGTCGCCCTCGGTCACACCGGACCACAGGGAGGTGTACGGGTTCATGCGCTCACCGGTAGAGGAGCGCGGCAGCAGCTGCAGGAACACACCGAGGTCATCGAAGCTCGGCAGGAGCTTCTCAATGCCCATCACGGTGATAAGCGTCTCCGGCAGCGTCAGGCACATACGGCCGTTGCCCTCAGACTCGACGATGGAGACGGTGCCGGTATCGGCGCAACCGAAGTTGGCGCCGGAAATGGCAACCTTTGCCTCCATGAACTGCTGGCGCAGGTACTGACGTGCAGCCTCTGCGAGTTCGGCAGGTTCCTGGGTCAGCGTCTCGTCCGTGTTCGGCATCTTCGCGGCGAAGATGTCGCGGATCTCCGCGCGGTTGCGGTGGATCGCCGGGACGAGAATGTGGGACGGGAAGTCCTCGCCGAGCTGCACAATAAGCTCAGCCAGGTCGGTCTCCTGAGCGAAGATGCCGGCTTTTTCCAGCTCGTCGTTCAGAGCGATTTCCTGGGTTGCCATGGACTTGATCTTGACGACCTTGTCCTCACCAGTCTCCTTGATCAGGCCCTGGATGATCTCGTTGGCTTCCTTGGAGTCGCGAGCCCAGTGGACGTGGCCACCGCGCTTGGTCACGTTCTCCTCGAACTGCTCAAGCAGCTCGGGCATACGTGCCGCAACGTCGCGCTTAATGGTGGAGCCTGCTTCGCGCAGCTGCTGCCAGTCATCCAGCTCGTCGACAACGTTCTGACGCTTCACACGAATGGTCGTGGTGGCGTACTGGTAATTACGGCGCTTGGTGACGTCGTTAAGTTCGTGGTGCGCAGCCTTCTGGAACTTCTCCTTGCCGCGCAGGTGAGCCGGGCCGTTGGCAAACGGCGGCATCGTGGGCTGTCCGAGTGCAACCTTCACAGCATCTT
Organism: Corynebacterium sp. HMSC08F01; assembly: GCF_001807545.1. NCBI lineage: Bacteria > Bacillati > Actinomycetota > Actinomycetes > Mycobacteriales > Corynebacteriaceae > Corynebacterium > Corynebacterium sp. HMSC08F01. The sequence goes on from NZ_KV789289.1 coordinate 70,166, forward strand.
CTCCTTCGTGTACACCGCAGACGTCGGGGTCAGCGGGTGCTCCTTGGTGGAGGCGAGGATCTCAGCCATGTGCACGGCACGAATGCCTTGGTGCTGGCGAGACAGTGCACCACCAATGTTCATCAAGCAAGAGGAGTCACCAGCGGTGACAAACTCCGCCTGGGTCTCCTTGATGTGGCGGACCTTGTCGGACACCATCGCGGAAGACACCTCAGGCATCTTCACAGAGAATGTGCCGCCGAAACCGCAGCACTCCTCGGAGTTCGGCAGATCCACAAGCTCAAGGCCTTCAACGTGGCGCAGCAGCTCGGTCGGACGGTCGCCGACCTTGAGGAAGCGCAGGGAGTGGCAAGAGGAGTGGTAGGTCACGCGGTGCGGGAAGAATGCGCCCACGTCGTAGGTGCCGGCGACATCAACGATGAATTCGGAGAGATCGTAGGTCTTCTTCGAGGCGATCTTTGCGCCGTCGACAAGCGCCTTGGAGCCGAAACGCTCCGCAAGCTCGACGTGCTGCTCGCGGACAGCTCCCGCGCAGGAGCCCGAAGGAGCCACAACGTAGTCAATCGACGAGTCTGCAAAGGCATCGACGTACGTCTCAATGATTGGGACGGCTTGTTCTTTGTAGCCAGTGTTGACGTGCATCTGGCCGCAGCAGGTTTGTTGCTCGGGGAAGACAACCTCATAGCCGAGACGGGAAAGCACAATGGCCGAGGCCTTATGCGCGTCAGGGAAGAGGGCGTCGCCGATACAAGTAGAAAACAGAGCTACTCGCATTTCGGGCTCCTATCATGGGAAATCTCAGGGAAAACGACGAAACTCCCGAGGTCACTTGGACCTCGGGAGCACCGTAAAAGGATGGCAGTTACGGAACGACCGGAGCAAGGACCTCTAGAACGTTCGACTGCAGAAAGACTATCACGCACACTGCGAGCAAGAAGCCGAAGGACCAGCCCACGACCTTCTTGAAAATCTCGGACTCCTTGCCCTCCATGCTCACCGCGGTAGCGGCAATTGCGAGGGACTGCGGGGAGATCATCTTGCCCACAACACCACCGGTGGTGTTAGCAGCCAGCATGAGGTCCGGGTTGAGGCCAAGGTTGTTCGCGGCGGTGACCTGAAGGTTGGCGAACAGGGCGTTGGCCGAGGTGTCGGAACCAGTCACAGCCACGCCGACCCAGCCAAGCATCGGAGCGAAGAACGCGAATGCCGGGCCGAGGTTGGCAAAGAACTCACCAATGGTCACGGTCTGACCCGAGTAGTTCATCACGTATGCCAGTGCGAGCACCAGCATGATGGTGACGGCGGACCAGCGCATCTTCCATGCGGTGTCCACGAACTCCTTACCAACTTGGCCCCAGGTGAGGCTGTAGCGACCGTTGTCGTTGAACACCATGTAGGCGATGGAGACGATGATGGCGGAAATGACCATCAGCGAGCCCGGGTTGTTGATGTAGGCGAATGAGTAGTCGGTGTTGACCGCCTCGCCCGCAGCATTGAGCAGCTGGCCATCGATGACTGGCCACGGGAACGAGATCTTGAACTGCTTGAGCCAGGTCGGAATCGTGGTGCCCAGGTTTGCCAGGCCGAACACGACAACGACGATTGCGTACGGCATGAGTGCCATCCAGACGCGGCTGCCGGTGAGCGCTTCAGTGTCGCCATCTTCGTCGGCGTACGGCTCGAGGCCGAGGCGCTCACGCATGGCTTCCACACCGCGCGGCTGCCAAAAACGCAGCAGCACAAACGCGGCGCCAAGTGCGACGATGCAGGCGATAACGTCAGTGAGCTGGTAGGCGAAGTGGTTGGAGGTCCACCACTGGGCGATCGCGAAAGCCAGACCGATGACACCTGCGGCCGGGGCGGTCTCCTTGACGCCACGGAAGCCGTCGATAAGCAGCGCAATGATGAACGGCACGAAGAACGCCAGAACCGGGGTCTGGTGGCCGACGATGGCGGCGATGTTCTCGGTCTGCTCCAGCGTACGACCACCCACGTCACCTGCGGTGGTAATCGGAATAGCGACGGCGCCGAATGCCACCGGAGCGGTGTTCGCAATAAGCACCACGGTGGCGGCCTTCAGTGGCGGGATGCCGAGCGCGAGAATCATCGTCGCGGTAATAGCAACCGGGGCACCGAAGCCGGCGAGGGCTTCAAGCAGGCCACCGAAGCAGAAAGCGATGAGCATCGCCTGGATGCGAACGTCACCGTTGCCCATCTTGTCGAACACAAGACGAAGGTCCTCGAAACGACCCGAAGCGACCGTGATCTGGTAGAACCAGATGGCCGTCAGGATGACGAATACGATGGGGAACAGGCCGAACAGGCCACCGCGGAACGCGGAAGAGATGGCAAACGCGGTCGGCATATGGAAGCCGAAGATGGCCACGAGAATTGCAACGATAAGTGCAACAAAACCCGAGGTGTGAGCGCGAGCTTTCACGCCGAGCAGCATGATGAAGAAGGTTAACAGCGGCAGGGTAGACACCAATGCCGACAGACCAGTGCTGCCACCGACTGCGTCGGTGAAGATTTGGAATTGGTCCATAAAACAGGGCTCTTTCGAGACAGGAACGGAAAAAGAAACGGGTGACCGTGGCCTCGGCGTGCGAGACCCGATGGGCTAAATATGCCAAACAAGGCAGCGAAGTGAAAAGATTTGCCCCTCAAGGGGGATGTGAATTAGCGCACTTTGCGTATCGACGACCATCCGTATGCGCCCGTGTCAAAGCCCTCAATTACACTGCATGCCCATGACGCCAGCAGAACTTGCCACCACCGTAAAAGCCGCCGCAGAGCGCGTGCTTGCAGACCATGATCTCGACGCCTCTGTTGTCCCCGACACCGTGACTGTGGAGCGCCCGCGAAATCCGGAGCACGGCGACTACGCCACCAACATTGCACTGCAAGTGGCGAAGAAGGCGGGCACGAACCCGCGCGAACTCGCAGGCTGGCTTGCAGAGGTCTTGGCAGAGGACCCGGCCATCGCCGCCGCTGAGATCGCAGGGCCCGGCTTTATTAACCTGCGCCTCGCCGCAGACGCCCAGGGCCAGCTGGTAGCCAAGGTGCTCGAGGAGGGTGCCGCGTTTGGCAACTCCGACATCTACGCCGGCGAGAAGGTGAACCTGGAATTCGTCTCGGCGAACCCGACCGGCCCGATTCACCTCGGCGGTACCCGCTGGGCTGCGGTGGGTGACTCGCTGGGCCGCGTGCTTGAGGCTTCGGGCGCGAAGGTGACCCGCGAGTACTACTTCAACGACCACGGTGGCCAGATCGACCGCTTCGCGCGTTCGTTGGTTGCTGCTGCCAAGGGGGATCCAACCCCGGAGGATGGTTACGGGGGCGATTATATTCGCGAGATCGCTCAGGCGGTCGTCGAAAAGCAGCCCAATGCTCTCGAAGGCACTGATGCTGAAGTGCAGGAGACCTTCCGCGCTGCTGGCGTGGAGATGATGTTCGCGCAGATTAAGCAGTCGCTGCACGATTTCGGCGTGGACTTCGACGTGTACTTCCACGAGAACTCGCTGTTCGAATCGGGTGCGGTGGATAAGGCGATTGCCACCCTGAAGGAAAACGGCAACCTGTATGAGGCTGACAACGCGTGGTGGCTGCGCTCCTCTGACTTTGGCGACGACAAGGATCGTGTGGTGATCAAGTCCGACGGCGACGCGGCATACATCGCCGGCGACATCGCCTACGTTGCGGACAAGTTCGACCGCGACCACACACTTGCCATTTATATGTTGGGTGCGGACCACCACGGCTACATCGCACGTCTGAAGGCTGCGGCGCAGGCGCTGGGCTACAACGCGGACGCCGTCGAAGTGCTCATCGGCCAGATGGTCAACCTAGTGCGCGACGGCCAGGCGGTGAAGATGTCCAAGCGTGCAGGCACCGTGATCACGCTTGAGGATCTTGTCGACGCCATTGGCGTGGATGGCGCGCGCTACTCGCTGGTGCGCTCCTCTGTGGACTCCTCGCTGGATATCGACCTAGATCTGTGGACGAAGCAGTCCTCCGACAACCCCGTCTACTACGTCCAGTACGGCCACGCGCGGCTGTGCTCGATTGAGCGCAAGGCGAAGGAAGCTGGTGTGACGCTGCCCGGCGTCGCGGACATCGACTTGGGCCTGCTGACCCACGAGAAGGAAGGCGACCTGATCCGCACGATCGGTGAGTTCCCTGCAGTCGTGCGCGCCGCCGCGGAGCTGCGCGAGCCGCACCGCATTGCCCGCTACACCGAAGAGTTGGCCAGCGCCTTCCACAAGTTCTACGACTCCTGCCAGATCCTGCCGAAGGCCGGCGAGGCGCCGGAGCCGATCCACACGGCACGTCTCGCACTTGCGATGGCGACACGCCAGGTGATTGCAAACGCGCTGGGCCTGATCGGCGTGAGCGCCCCGGAGCGGATGTAATGACTGTTTTCGTATCCACCCCGTACAGCACCGACGAGGGCGACTTCAACGAACTGCCCGCACACGTTTGGCCGCGAAACGCCAAGCGTGAAGAGGATGGGGTAGTGACCATCGCCGGTGTGCCACTGCCTGAGATCGTCGCCGAATACGGCAGCCCGGTTGTCGTCGTGGATGAGGACGATTTCCGCTCTCGCTGCCGCGACATGGCGGAAGCATTCCGTGCGCCGGAAAATGTGCACTACGCGTCGAAGGCCTTTTTGACCCGACACATTGCACGTTGGGTGGATGAGGAAGGTCTTGCCCTCGATGTGGCGAGTGAAAACGAGCTCCGCATCGCACTTGCAGCCGATTTCCCGCCGGAACGCATCACTGTTCACGGCAACAACAAGTCCGACGAGTTTCTGCGCCTATGCGTGGATTCGCGCGTGGGGCATGTGGTCATCGACTCTCACCAGGAGTTAGCGCAGCTGGAAGCTGTCGCCCGCGAGGCCGGTGTCATCCAAGATGTGTTCATCCGAGTGAAGCCCGGCGTGGATGCGCACACGCACGAGTTCATTGCGACGAGCCACGAAGACCAGAAGTTCGGCATTTCCCTGGCCACTGGCGACGCACTTGCTGCGGCCGTGGCAGCAATTGACTCAGATTCGCTGCAGTTGACCGGCCTGCACTGCCATGTTGGTTCCCAGGTCTTCGACGCTGAAGGCTTCAAGCTGGCTGCAGAGCGCGTGCTCGGTCTGTACGCAGAAGTGTGGAAGACCTGCGGTGTCGCGCTTGGCTACCTTGATCTGGGCGGCGGCTACGGCATTGCTTATATGTCAGGGGAGCAGCCGCTCGACGTCGCGGCTGTTGCGCGCGACCTGCTTGCGTCCGTGCAGGATGTCGCTGACGAGCTCGGCATCGCCGCGCCGACTGTGGTTGTGGAGCCGGGACGTGCGATTGCTGGTCCTTCTGCGGTGACGGTGTACACCGCGGGTGTGATTAAGGAAGTCGATACCTCGTTCACCACATCTCGTCGCTACATCGCGGTCGATGGTGGCATGAGCGACAACATTCGCCCTGCGCTCTACGGGGCGCTTTACGACGCCCGCGTGGTCAACCGCTTCGTCGACGGTGACAACACCGATACCCGCCTGGTTGGTTCGCACTGTGAGTCCGGCGACATTCTCGTAGAGAATGCGAAGTGGCCGAATGATATTTCCTCCGGCGATCTCATTGCGTTGGCTGCGACTGGCGCGTACTGCTACTCCATGGCTTCGAATTACAACGCGTTTGGACGTCCGGCTGTCGTGTCCGTGCGCGGCGGACAGATCACCCCGATGGTGCGCCGCGAGACTGTGGAAGACCTGTTGGCCCGCGAATATTAATTGACCTGAGTGCTTGCTTAAGCGATAGTAGACCAAGCGGTTCAAACCTGTACTTTGCAGCAACGAAAAGGAGCATCCTGACCATGACAGTTGCCAGCGCTGAAGGCATCAACGGAAACTACCCCGGCAAGGGCATCGGCACCCCGGTGGGTATTGCCGTGTTGGGTAAGGGCACCGTGGGCACGGAAGTGCTGCGCCTGCTCAGCGAATTCTCTTCGAACTTGGAAAATCGCATCGGTGGCCCGATCGAGGTCCGTGGCGTGGCTGTCTCCGACGTGGACAAGCACAAGGACGCGCCTGAAGTCCAGGGACTTTACTTGACTGCGGATGCGAGCGAACTGGTCACACGCGACGACGTAGACATTGTCGTCGAACTTATCGGTGGCATTGACTACCCGCGCCAGCTGGTCCTCGAAGCACTCAACGCTGGAAAGTCGGTGGTGACGGCAAACAAGGCGCTCGTCGCAGCGCACGGTTCCGAGTTGGCTGATGCTGCGAACGCAGCCGGCGTCGACCTGTACTACGAAGCAGCCGTCGCTGCCGCGATCCCCGTGGTCGGCATGCTGCGCCGTTCGCTCGCGGGCGACCAGGTGCAGCGCATCTCCGGCATTGTTAACGGCACCACGAACTTCATCCTGGACGCGATGGCTTCCACCGGCGCGAGCTACGAGGAGGCGCTGGCTGAGGCAACCCGTTTGGGCTACGCCGAGGCTGACCCGACTGCGGACGTCGAAGGCCACGACGCGGCCTCCAAGGCAGCGATCCTTGCGTCCATGGGCTTCCACACCCGTGTGACGTTCGACGACGTCCACTGCGAGGGCATCACCAAGATCACCGCAGACGACATTGCGGCAGCGAAGAAGTCCAACCAGACGATTAAGCTGCTGGCCATCTGTGAGCGTCTCTTGGACGAAAACGGCAACACCACCGGCATTAACGCACGTGTGCACCCGACGCTGGTGCCGAACGAGCACCCGCTGGCAACGGTGGACAAGAGCTACAACGCCATCTTCGTCGAGGCAGAAGCAGCCGGCCGCCTGATGTTCTACGGCAACGGCGCCGGCGGTGCCCCAACCGCTTCCGCCGTGTTGGGCGACCTGGTCGGTGCAGCCCGTAACAAGGTCCACGGTGGCCGTGCGCCGGCGGAGAACCCGTACGCGGACTACCCGATTGTGGCGTTTGACGATGTGACCACGCGTTACCACATCAACATGACCGTCAACGACCGCGTCGGCGTGCTCGCAGACCTCACGGCTCGCTTTGCTAAGGCAGGGGTGTCGCTTTCCGCGGTCCGTCAGGAGGAGTCTGGCGACGAGGCACACCTGATCGTCGTCACGCACGGCGCACGTGAAGCTGCCCTGAACGGCATCGTCGAAGAGCTCACCGGCCACGATGATGTGAAGGCCGTCAACTCCGTCATCCGCCTCGACGCTTAAAGGAGCACTCCGTCATGGCAACCGATCTTGAAGTAGGCCTGAAAGCACGAGTGAAGGTGCCAGGTTCGTCCGCGAACCTTGGTCCCGGCTTCGACACCCTCGGCCTGGCGCTGAGCATCTACGACACGCTCGAGGTAGAAGTCATCGAGTCTGGCCTCGAAGTGGAGATCTTCGGCGAGGGAGCCGACGATCTGCCGCGCGATAGCTCGAACCTGATCGTCAAGGCGATCAACTCTGGTCTGATTGCCGCGGATGTGCGGGTGCCGGGTCTGCGCGTGGTGTGCCACAACCAGATCCCGCAGTCGCGCGGTCTAGGCTCGTCTGCTGCCGCGGCAGCCGCAGGTGTCGTCGCTGCGAATACGCTCGCGGGCTCGCCGCTGGATGAGGACACCGTCGTGCAGCTCTCGTCCGAGTTTGAGGGCCACCCGGATAACGCGGGTGCATCCGTGCTCGGCGGGGCAGTGGTGTCCTGGACCGACATTCCGGTCGATGGGCGCTCGAAGCCTTCCTACCGTGCCGTGCGCATTCCTGTCGACGAGTCCATCAAGGCCGTAGCCCTCGTCCCGGACTTCCACGCATCCACCAATGCGGTGCGCAAGGTTCTGCCGAGCCACGTCACCCACACCGATGCGCGGTTCAACGTCTCGCGCACCGCTGTGATGACGGCTGCGCTGCAGCACCACCCGCACCTCCTGTTTGAAGGCACCCGCGACCGTCTGCACCAGCCGTACCGCGCCGACGTCCTTCCGGTGACTGCGGAGTGGGTCAACCGCCTGCGCAACCGCGGCTACGCGGCATACCTGTCTGGTGCTGGCCCGACCGCACTCGTGCTCATCACCGAGTCCATCGAGCCTGCGCTTCTCGACGACGCCCGCGCCGCCGGCCTCCGCGTCATCGAACTCGACGTCGCAGGGCCGGTGACCGCAGAACTGCTGCGCGACTAGCGCAAATGCTTTGATGCCCCGGGGTGCACATGCGTACCCCGGGGCATCGTTTTTGTGCGGCATTATGATGTCGCCTTCGGCCGGCTGCCTGGGCCGGGCAAGGCGATGATGTCGAACTCCTCGCGCTGCAGGTGCTTGCGCAGGTCCTTCTTGTCAAACTTGCCTACGGACGTTTTGTCGATTGAATCCACAAACGTCCAATACTCAGGCGCCATCCACTTCGGCAACGTGTCTGCGAGCGATTCGCGGAGTCGTGCCGCAGTCTCCTTTGTCGGCTCAATGCCCGAGAGAAGCTTGGTTACCGCCAGCGGTCGCTCACCCCACTTGGGGTCCGGGATTCCGATCACTGCGCATTCGACGACTTCCTCGGACTCCATAATGAGGTTTTCCACCTGTGCGGAGTAGATCCACTCGCCGCCGGAGCGAATGACGTCGCGGGCGCGGTCGTAGAGCGTCATAAACCCGGCGTTGGTGACGGTGCCTACGTCGCCGGTACGCAGCCAGCCGTCGGCAGTGAAGTGTGCGCGCACGTCATCAACTTCTTCGCCCCGGAAGGTGGAAGCGATCTCGCCCGGTTCTTGCGTGGGTGAGTGGTAGTAGCCTGCGGCGACCATATTGCCGCGGACCTGAATCTCACCCTGGGTCAAGTCGTTAAACGCCATGACTTGGCCATCGTTGACCACGCGGTATTCCAGTGACGGGGCAAAGCGTCCCTGGGAAATGCGGTAGGACCAGCGGGCCTCACCAGAAGCGCCCGATGGCGGACGCGCCACTGTGCCGACCGTGGTGGTTTCCGTCATGCCCCAGCAGTGGACGATGTCCACGCCGTAGCGTTCCTCCCACATCTTGATCAGCGCCGGTGGGGCAGGAGAACCGCCGACGAAGATCTCCTGCAGACTCATTCGTTCCGGGCGATTGTGCAGGTAATGCACCATCAGCTGGATCCACAAGGTGGGCACGCCGTGTGCCACGCGCGGGTGCGTGCTTGCGATAAGTTTTGCCAGTGTCGGGGCAGACACGTCCGAATCGGGCAGAACCAGGGGAGTGCCCGCGAGAAAAGCTGCGAACGGTACGCCCCAACTGAGCACGTGGTAGATCGGGATGCAGCACAAAAACGTCTCACCGTGAGTGACCGCTAGTGAGTCCGTTGCGCGAAGACCGGTCGCTTCTAGCCACAACGCGCGGTGGGAGTAGGCGACGCCCTTCGGTGCGCCGGTCGTTGCTGTTGAATAGACCAAGGCAGCGGCGGTGTTCTCCGGGAGTTCGGGCCAGTCGTACTTTGTCGAGCGGCCGTCGAGAAGCTCCTCGTAGCTGTACACAGCGACATGCTCTGGCAGATACGCCGCGGCGTCTGTAATCGGTTCGGCACCTGTAAATGCCACCGCGCGAACCTTGGGGCAAAGCTCCACAACGTTGCCTAACTTCTCCGCAAGCCGCGGATCGGCAACGATCAGTTCAGCCTCGGAGTGGTTGGCAACGTAGGCGATCTGGTCCGTCATCAACTGGATATTTAGCGGCGTAAACACAGCGCCCTTGGCAGCGACGGCGAACATCACCTCGAGGTGCTCAGAGCAGTTGTACAGCATGGTGGCGACGCGTTGATCGCTATCAATGCCGAGGTCATCATGCAGGGCGTGGGCGAAGGCCGAAGCGCGGGCGCCGATTTCGGCGAACGTCGTTTCTTCCGCGCCATCAGTGCGCCATGTGGTGCACTTCGTTGTCGCGTGCGCAGTCCTGCCGTATTCGAGAATGCGTGCGACGGAAAAGGGCACTTCCTGCATCGTTGAAAGCATGTTGGCAATGTTAGCGAAGCAATGCGACACGCCCCGGATTAAACCGCGGACGCAAATGCGCTACACTTTGCGCAGGATCGTGCGAACCGCACCCGGCAGGGGTTGTCCCAGGTGGGGATGCGATGGCGGGCACAGCGGCGATTTTTGCTCCCGCACCCCGTGAGATCCGGCAGGGCTACAAAGTTTTACTTCAGTCCAATCCCGATGAAACGCACCGCTTCCAGCATGCACCGTCGCGTGTTAACTACGCGAGAACCTGCTGGTTGAGCGACGAAAGGACACACGTGACCGACACCGGTACCGCGGCAGACTTGGCCGCTATGAAGATTCCGGAGCTGCGCAAAATTGCCGCCGAGAAAGGCCTGAAGGGCGTTTCGGGGCTGCGTAAGGGGGAGTTGATCCAGGCAATTACTACCGGCCAGGTTCCCAAGAAGGCTGCACCGCAGAAGGCGGAGGCCGATAACGCGGAGGCGCCAGCTGCTTCCGAGCGTGCAGAGCGCAAGGCCGACAATGCCGACAAGACCGACAAGCCTGCAGAAAACGCTGACAAGTCGGCCGACAATTCTCATGACGACGATTCGCGGGGAGCTTCGCGTTCCGCAGCGCGCCGTGCTCGTCGAAACCGTGCGCGTCACCAGCATGAGGACAATGCGCAGGGTGGCGACGCGAGCGACGCGAAGGACGGCAAGGACGGGCAGTCCGAGAAATCCGAGACCACGGATAACCGCGACGAGAACCGCGACAATCGCGATAACCGTGACAACCGTGACAACCGTGACAACCGTGACAATAACGACCGCGGTGGCCGTAACAACGGCAACAACCGTGGCGGCCGCAACAACCACCGCGACGATAACGATGACGACCACCAGGGTGGCGGTCGTCGTGGGCGTCGCGGTCGTCGTAACCGTAATCGCAACCGTGACAATCACGGCGGCAACAACAACCAGGGTGGCGGCAACGAGCAGCACTTCGATCCGGAGGACCTGCAGGAGGTTGCGGGTATCGCGGATGTGCAGGACAACGGCTCCGCGTTCATCCGCACCACGGGCTACCGCCAGTCCAACTCGGACGTCTACGTGCCGCAGCGCCTGGTCCGCCAGTCGGGTCTGCGCTCCGGCGACGCGGTAACCGGTCAGGTTCGCGCCAACGGGCAGTCGCACCAGCAGGGCAACGGCCGTAACCGTCGTAGCTACAACCAGGTTGTTCGCGTCGACACGATCAACGGCCAGACTCCGGAGGATGCGAAGGGACGCAAGGAGTTCCACAAGCTCACCCCGCTGTACCCGAACCGTCGTCTGCGTCTGGAAACTGAGCCGAAGATTCTGACCACGCGTGTGATCGACCTGGTCATGCCGATCGGTAAGGGGCAGCGCGCACTGATCGTGTCGCCGCCGAAGGCTGGTAAGACGACGATTCTGCAGAACATTGCCAACGCGATCGCCACGAATAACCCGGAGTGCTACCTCATGGTTGTGCTTGTCGATGAGCGCCCGGAGGAAGTTACCGACATGCAGCGCAGCGTCAACGGCGAGGTCATTGCCTCGACGTTCGACCGACCGCCGTCAGAGCACACTGCTGTCGCCGAGCTTGCTATCGAGCGTGCGAAGCGTCTGGTGGAGATGGGCCAAGACGTTGTGGTGCTGCTCGACTCGATTACTCGTCTTGGCCGTGCGTACAACAACTCCTCGCCGGCATCGGGTCGCATTCTCTCCGGTGGTGTGGACTCCAACGCCCTCTACCCGCCGAAGCGTTTCCTCGGCGCTGCCCGAAACATCGAGGAGGGTGGCTCGCTGACGATTATCGCAACGGCCATGGTAGAAACCGGTTCCGCTGGCGATACCGTCATCTTCGAGGAGTTCAAGGGCACCGGCAACGCCGAGCTCAAGCTCGACCGCAAGATCGCGGAGCGTCGCGTGTTCCCGGCTGTGGACGTCAACCCGTCCGGCACCCGCAAGGACGAGCTGCTGATGAGCCCGGAGGAGGCGCGCGTCATGCACAAGCTGCGTCGCATCCTGTCTGCGCTTGATCCGCAGCAGTCCATTGACATGCTGATCAAGCAGTTGAAGAAGACCAAGACGAACGGCGAGTTCCTCATTGGTGTGGCGAACTCGGCACCAATGGCGCAGGCCGAAACTGAGGAGGACTACTCCTAATGGCAGAAAAATCGCATGTTTCGCTTGTCGACGACTACGTCGCCGAATACGAAGGCATCCAGGCCCAAATGGGCGATCCGGAGGTTGCTGGTGACCAGGACCGCTTCCGCAAGCTCTCCAAGCGCTACGCGGAGCTGCAGCCGATCATCAACGTCAATAACGCCCTGAACCAGGCGCGCGATGACCACGAGGCGGCATCCGAAATGGCCTCCGAGGACAAGGAGTTCGCGGAGGAGGCCAAGCGCTTAGAGGACGAGATTGTGCGCCTCGAGGAGGAGTTGGCTGACCTGCTGGCGCCGCGCGACGAGCACGATGGTGATGACATCATCATGGAGCTCAAAGCAGGCGCAGGCGGTGAAGAGGCCGCGCTGTTCGCTGGCGATTTGGCTCGCATGTACCAGAAGTACTGCGAAAAGCATGGTCTGACCTGGGAGGTCCTCGACGTTGCCGAGTCTGACCTGGGTGGTGTGAAAGACATGACCGTCGCGGTGAAGGCGAAGACCCCGTCGCGTGACGGTGCGTGGTCGATGCTGAAGTTTGAAGGTGGCGTGCACCGCGTCCAGCGCGTTCCGGTGACGGAATCGCAGGGCCGCATCCAGACTTCTGCCGCAGGCGTATACGTATTCCCAGAGCCAGACGAGATCGAAAGCGTCAACATCGACGAGAAGGATCTGCGCGTCGACGTGTACCGCTCCTCCGGTAAGGGCGGCCAGGGCGTGAACACCACCGACTCAGCCGTGCGTATCACGCACCTGCCCACCGGCATTGTGGTGACCTGCCAGAACGAGCGTTCTCAGATCCAGAACCGTGCCCGCGCGATGCAGGTGCTGCAGGCTCGTCTCGACCAGATTGAGCGCGAGAAGCAGGAAGCCGAAGAGGCCGAGGGCCGCGCATCGCAGGTGCGCACGATGGACCGCTCGGAGCGCATCCGCACCTACAACTGGCCGGAGAACCGCATTTCGGATCACCGCATTAACTACAAGGCCAACAACCTTGACTCGGTGCTCGACGGCAACATGGACGATCTGATCACGGCGCTGCAGACGCACGAGCGCCAGGAGCGCCTTGAAGCCGAATAGCCTCCGCGACACCATCGCCCGCGCCACGCAGACCCTTGCTGGCGCGGGCGTTGCGTCGCCTGAAGTCGACGCACGCCTGCTCGCCGCGCACTTGATCGGGGTGCCGCCGATGCAGCTCATGTTCGCCGACGCGCCTACGGACTTCGACGAGGCCTACGCCAAACTCATTGCCCGACGCGCGGCTCGCGAGCCGTTGCAGCACATCATCGGCACAGCACCGTTTGTTGACATCGACCTCGCCGTCGGGCCCGGGGTATTCATCCCGCGGCCAGAAACGGAAGTGCTCGCTCAGTGGGCGGTGCATTTGCTTAGCGAAGACACCACCTCGCCCGAATCCCCAACCGTCGTGGACTTAGGCTCCGGCTCGGGTGCGTTGGCCATCACGATCGCCCGGGCGTGCCCGCGCGCACAGGTGATCGCGGTCGAGCGTTCGCCTCAGGCGCGGAAGTACTTGGAGCGAAATGTGGGGGACTACGCGTCGTCGATACGCATTGTCCCAGGGGATATGACCGATCCGGAGTTGCTTCGGGAACTCGACGGTGCCGTTGACCTCGTCGTCACCAACCCGCCGTACGTGCCAGAAACCGGTGACTTAGATGTGGAGGTCTACGCCGACCCTCATGAGGCGGTGTTCTCCGGCGCGGACGGGATGCATGCAATTCGGGGGCTCGTTCCGGTCGCCGCACGGCTGCTGCGTCCGGGAGGGCACCTCGGCATTGAGCATGATGATTCCACGTCGGAGGCCGTACAAGATGTGGTGCGCGACCACGGCGCATTCGGCCCGCCGAGTGTGGTCGAGGACCTGACCGGCCGAGCCCGGTTTGTCATGGCGAGTAAGCTAGCCCGGTAACTTTCAGAACATGAAGGAGCACTATGTCCGCGATTTATAACTGCCTTGATCCGCAGGTTCGCGACGACGCGGTGCGCGCGGCCGCGGACGCTGTGCGAGCCGGCCGTTGCGTCGTCCTGCCGACAGACACCGTCTACGGAATCGGCTGCGACGCTTTCAACAACGACGCCGTAGCCACGCTGTTGGCTACCAAGCGCCGTGGCCCCGACATGCCTGTGCCGGTGCTCGTGGGCAGCTGGTCGACCATCCAGGGGCTCGTGCGGGAGTTTTCCGACACCGCGAAGACACTCGTGGAGGCGTTCTGGCCGGGTGGGCTTTCCATCGTCGTGCCTGAGGCACCGAGTCTGCCGTGGAACCTTGGCGATACACGTGGCACCGTGCTGCTACGCATGCCGAACCAACCGCTCGCACTTGAACTGTTGCAAGAAACCGGACCGATGGCGGTGTCGTCTGCCAACATCTCCGGCAACCCGCCGGCACAGACCGCAGCAGAGGCCAAGGCGCAGTTTGGCGATGCGATTGGTGTGTACCTCGACGGGGGAGAGGCCGAGGTTGGCACTCCTTCGACCATCATTGATATTTCGAAGCCTCAGCCGGTGATTTTGCGCGAAGGCGCGATCCCGGTCGAGCGCATTGGTGAAGTCTTAGGGCTTGACCCAGAGTCGTTGCGTCGAAAGTAGCGGGGGAGTTTTCAGGGGATGTCCGGAGCTGGTGTGCCACTTCGCGAGCTCGCACTCGTGCTACTCGTCGCGGCTGCGATCACGTACCTGGCCACAGGTGTGGTGCGTTCAGCTCTCGTGCGCACAGGACGCGTCGCGGAGATCCGCCAGCGCGACGTTCACACGCAGCCAACACCGTCGCTCGGTGGGCTGGCCATGTTTACAGGGTTCGCTGGCGCGTTTGTTCTCGCGCAGCAACTGCCCGCACTGACCCGCGGGTTCGCTCCAGTCACTCCAGAGATGACTGCAGTGCTCGTCGGCGGTGCCGCCGTCGTTGCTGTCGGAATTGTTGATGACCTCTACGAGCTCGGCGCGTTACCCAAACTCATCGGGCAATTCGCTGCTGCGATCATCATGTCCATCTTGGGGATTGCCTTTACGGTGTTTTACGTTCCAATCGGGGAGGGCACCACCCTGATTTTGGATGAAGTCCAGGGCATGGTCTTGAGTGCACTGTTTACTGTGCTGCTGATCAACGCAGTGAATTTCGTTGACGGCATCGACGGACTCGCCGCAGGGCTGGGCATGATCGCCGGGATGGCGATCCTCGTCTATTCGCTGTCAGTTCTCCATGACCAGGGCGGGGCGGTCTCCGCGTACCCGCCGGCGATTATCTGCACGTTGCTCGTCGGTATCTGCGCCGGCTTTTTGCCCCACAACTTCGAACCGGCGCGCATCTTCATGGGGGACTCCGGTGCCATGCTCATCGGGCTGCTGCTTGCCGCAGCGTCGATCTCCGCATCGGGCAAGATCAACATGTCGCTCTACGGGGCCGCAGACCTGGTAGCACTCATTAGCCCGATCATCGTCGTGCTCGCCGCGATTGCCCTGCCGGTCCTCGACCTGATTTGGGCCGTTGTGCGACGAACAGCCCGCGGCCAAAGCCCGTTCCAGGCAGACGCAGGCCATATCCATCACCGTTTGCTCCGCCTTGGGCATACGCACCGCCGCACTGTTCTGGTGCTGTACCTGTGGGTCTCCGCCGTCGCCTTCGGCGCGGTCAGTTTTTCCGTCGTGCCGGTGCGCATCGCAGTGATCTTCACCGTTGTCGCGCTTGTTTTTTCTTTCGTGCTCACTCTGGTTCCACTTGCGGAAGGCAAGATTGGCCCGCGGCGTGGTGGGGACGGTGCGGTGGCGTCGTCGAAAAGCAACCCTGCTCAGTCTGTAGGATGACCCAGTATGGAACCGCTCGAAGTCAATGACACGTCCCAGGTCAGTGATCATCGTCAGCCGCTCATCCGCGCACTGAAGGTCGCGGGATGGGCACTCGTCGTGCTTACGGTCGTCTCGCTCATGGCATGGGGCGCGACCCGCGAATTGCCCGGCATCTGGGCCGCGCTGATGGGAGTCGCCGTCGGCGGTGCGTTCGTGCTCGCCACCACGGTGTCCGTCCTCGCAACCTCAAACTCATCCCCAAACACCACCATGGCAGTTGTCCTCGGCGGCTGGCTACTGAAGATGGGGCTGCTCGCAATCTTCCTGCTGTGGATCCGTGGATTCGACTTCTACGACCATCGAGCATTTGGCGTGACGACGATCGCAGCACTCGTCGTTGCACTCGCCGCCGAAGCCTGGGGTGTGCTCACCACACGCACCACGTACCTCAACTAACACAGAGTGTGGGGACCCTGTGACAGACCTAACAATCCGCTAGAAAGCCGTGCAAGCTGGGTGATTAGGGGTAAAAACCCTTAAAAGTCACCTTGGTGGGGGGACAATGGCACAGGTAAAACCCACATTCTCCTGATGTCCTGTTAGGATATCCGCTGGGTTTGTTCCAGGCTGGCGTTACCCCTGATGTGCAGGCGAAACCGGCCGGGGAACGACATCCCCTGCCCCGCGGAAGCAGATGTGCGACGGAGTCCGCCGCGGAGGCAGCCTGATGAAGACGTCCATCGCACCGCCCTCCGGGGAACCGGGGAGCGGCCCGAGAACGGGAGAGAACGCTGAGCGTTACAACTTTGGCCATGAAGGGTGAGTTTCACGCACCTGCGCTTGGTCCAGAATTTTTCCCGGGGCAAACGTACGGCCATATCATTGGTGAGGAATTTGCCAATGGGTGGTTCGCACTGGACCGCATCATGCTCGTCCGCCTCTTGATTGCGGCGATCCTGGTGCTCCTCTTTGTTATTGCCTTTAGGAACCCGAAGCTGGTTCCGAAGGGCCTGCAGAATTTCGCCGAGATCGGCGTCGACTTCGTCCGCATTCACATTGCGGAAGACACTCTGGGTAAGAAGGACGGCAAGCGGTTCCTGCCGCTGCTGTGCACCATCTTCTTCTCCATTTTGTTCATGAACGCGGCGACGATCATCCCGGGCCTCAACATTTCGCCTAACGCGCGTATCGGCATGCCGGTCGTGCTGGCAGTTGCGGCCTACATCGCAATGATTTACGCCGGCGTCAAGCGTTACGGCGTGGCGTACTTCAAGCACTCGACCGTGATCCCCGGCCTTCCGCCGGTGCTCCACCTTCTGGTGGTGCCGATCGAGTTCTTCTCGACGTTCATTCTGCGTCCGGTCACCCTGGCACTTCGTCTTATGGCGAACTTCCTGGCTGGCCACATCATTCTTGTCCTGCTCTACTCCGCCACGAACTTCTTCTTCTGGCAGCTGAACGCATGGACGACAGTGAGTGGCCTGACCCTGATCGCAGCACTGCTGTTCACCGCATACGAGTTGATCATCATCTTCCTGCAGGCGTACATCTTCGCCCTGCTGACTGCGGTGTACATCGAGCTGTCGCTGCACGCGGATGCGCACTAACAAAGCGCGACCACACACGGCCAACTGAATAACCCCCAACATCTGTCACACGCTTTCCCGCGGCCTAGCGGGGAGGCACCTAGAAAGGGAACGACTTTCACATGAACGACATCATTCTTGCTCAGGCAGCGGAGACCGTGAACCGCTACGAGGGTCTCGGCACCATCGGCTACGGCCTTGCAACCATCGGCCCGGGCCTCGGCATCGGCATCCTCGTCGGCAAGACCGTCGAGGGCATGGCACGTCAGCCGGAGATGGCTGGCCAGCTCCGTACCACCATGTTCCTGGGTATCGCCTTCGTTGAGGCACTTGCCCTGATCGGCCTCGTTGCCGGCTTCCTGTTCTAAAAACAAGAACGAATAACCCCGTCCATTTTTAGATCAGGAGCAACCAATGACTAACGTCACTGCATTCCTCGCAGCCGCAGAAGGCTCCGAGAAGCTGCCGTTCGAGAATGAACCATCCATTCTCTTCCCGGCCGCGTACGACGTGGTTTGGTCTCTTGTCGTTTTCATCATCATCGGCCTACTTTTCTGGAAGTACGTTATTCCGAAGTTCCAGGAAGTGCTGGCAGAGCGCGAAGACCGAATCAAGGGCGGCATCGAGCGTGCTGAAGTCGCCCAAAAGGAAGCCAAGGCTGCCCTGGAGAAGAACAACGCTGAGCTTGCGGAGGCGCGCCACGAGGCCGCTGAAATCCGTGAGGCAGCGCGTGCCCGCGGCAAGGAAATCGAGGCTGAAGCCCGTGCCCGTGCCGAGGAAGAAGCCCGCCGCATCATCGAGGCAGGCGAAAAGCAACTGCAAGCAGCTCGCGACCAGGTTGTCGCAGAACTGCGCAACGAGATGGGCCAGAACTCCATCTCGCTGGCAGAGCGTCTGCTGGGCACCGAGCTGTCGGACACGACCCGTCGCTCGAACACGATCGATGAGTTCCTCTCCGAGCTCGATCACGTCTCGACGAGAAAGTAGGCGAGATGAAGGCAGCTAGTCGCGAAGCACAGTCGCACGTCACCGGTCAGCTTGAATCGCTGATCGGCAGCGCCGACAACGCAGTCGCCACCGCAGCACAGATCGGCACCGAACTGTTCCTCATCGTGGACCAGCTCGACACCGAACGTGCCCTGCGCGTGGCAATCGCCGACACGTCGCTTGAAGCAGGCCAGCGCGCCGGCATTGTCAAGGACGTTTTCGGCGGCAAGGTGGCGGAACCCACCCTGAACATCCTCACCGCAGCAGCGGAGCAGGAGTGGTCGACCCCGCGCGAGTTCCGCGCAGGTCTGATCAACCTGGGCCGTTTCGCACTGCAGAAGGGTGCACAGGAACAGGGCCAGTTGGAGCAGGTCGAAAACGAGCTCTACCAACTGTCGGTCCTCCTTGAGGACGAAAAGGAGCTCACCCAGCTCCTGTCCGACCGCACCGCAACCGCTGCGCAGAAGCGCGGACTGCTAGCTAGCGTGATTTACGGCAAGGTGACAATGTTCACCGAGGCCCTGGCCTTGCAGGTCATCGGCCGGCCGCACCACAACCCTGTCGACGATCTCGCCGCACTGGCGGAGAACGTTGCAGAGATGCGCGGCAAGTCGGTTGCACGTGTGAAGACCGCTGAGGCGTTGAACGACACTCAGCGTGACGCACTGGCCCGCAAGCTGGAGCAGATTTACGGCCGCGAGATCGCCATCCACTCTGAGGTTGACCCCAGCCTCCTCGGCGGAATGGTGGTTCGCGTGGGCGATGAAGTCATCGACGGTTCGACGCGCGGCAAGATCGAGCGTCTCCGTACCGATATGGCAGCCCAGGCGGCTAAATAATTAACAATATGCTGGATAAAACTACCGAGAGCAGGAAGAACATGGCGGAGCTGACGATCTCCTCCGATGAGATCCGTAGCGCGATAGCGAACTACACCTCGAGCTACTCTGCGGAGGCCTCCCGTGAGGAGGTCGGCGTGGTGACTTCGGCCGCAGACGGTATTGCCCAGGTTTCTGGGCTGCCGGGCTGCATGACGAACGAGCTGCTCGAGTTCCCCAACGGCGTCATCGGCGTCGCCCAGAACCTTGAGACCGATTCCATCGGTGTCGTGGTGCTGGGTAACTTCGAGACCCTTTCCGAGGGCGACGAAGTCAAGCGGACCGGCGAGGTCCTCTCCATCCCGGTCGGCGAGAACTTCCTCGGCCGCGTGATTAACCCCCTGGGTCAGCCGATTGACGGCCTTGGCCCAATCGAATCCGACGAAGAGCGTGCACTGGAACTCCAGGCCGCAGGCGTCCTCGACCGCCAGCCGGTCGAAGAGCCACTGCAGACGGGTATGAAGGCGATTGACGCCATGACCCCGATCGGCCGCGGCCAGCGCCAGCTCGTCATTGGTGACCGCAAGACCGGTAAGACCGCGGTCTGCATCGACACCATTTTGAACCAGAAGGAGTTCTGGGAGACCGGCGATCCGTCGAAGCAGGTGCGCTGCATCTACGTCGCCGTCGGCCAGAAGGGCTCCACCATCGCTGGCGTTCGCCAGACGCTGGAGGAGGCCGGTGCGCTGGAGTACACCACGATCGTGGCTGCTCCGGCATCCGACTCCGCAGGCTTTAAGTGGCTCGCACCGTTCTCCGGTGCAGCACTGGGCCAGCACTGGATGTACCAGGGCAAGCACGTCCTGGTGATCTACGATGACCTGACCAAGCAGGCAGAGGCATACCGTGCCATTTCGCTGCTGCTTCGCCGCCCGCCGGGCCGCGAGGCATACCCGGGCGATGTGTTCTACCTGCACTCCCGCCTGCTGGAGCGTGCCGCAAAGCTTAACGACGAGCTCGGCGCAGGCTCCCTGACCGCACTGCCGATCATCGAGACCAAGGCGAACGACGTCGGTGCCTTCATTCCGACCAACGTCATCTCGATTACCGACGGCCAGGTCTTCCTCCAGTCCGACCTCTTCAACCAGGGCGTGCGCCCGGCTATCGACGTGGGTATCTCCGTGTCCCGTGTCGGTGGCGCCGCACAGACCAAGGGTATGAAGAAGGTCGCCGGTAACCTGCGTCTGGACCTCGCGGCATACCGTGACCTTGAGGCCTTCGCAGCGTTCGCTTCCGACCTCGACGCCGCTTCCAAGAAGCAGCTCGAGCGCGGCCAGCGCCTGGTCGAGCTGCTGAAGCAGTCCGAGCACGCGCCGCAGCCGGTGGAATTCCAGATCATCTCGATCTGGGCTGCCAACGAAGGCGTCTTCGACGTCGTTCCCGTTGAGGACGTCCGCCGCTACGAGACCGAGCTGCACGAGGCTATCAAGGCCAACGCACCGCAGGTCTACGACCAGATCGCTGGCGGCAAGCAGCTTGACGACGACTCGCAGGCCGCAATCCGCCGCGTCAACGAGGACCTGGCACGTAACTTCCAGGCAACCTCCGGCGAGCGCATTGTCCGCGAGGCTGAGCAGGAGCCGCTTGACTCCCGCCAGGTTGCGAAGAACCAGCTCAACGTCAGCCGCTCCTAGTGCCAGTCGGTTCTAGGACTACTACATAAAGGAAGGGAGGAAACACCATGGCAACGCTTCGCGAATTGCGTGACCGCATCAGGTCCGTCAACTCCACGAAGAAAATTACAAAGGCCCAGGAACTGATCGCCACCGCGCAGATCACCAAGGCCCAGCAGCGCGTCGAGGCGGCTAAGCCGTACGCCGACGAGCTCAAAGACGTCATGGAACGCCTCGCGTCCGCGAGCTCCCTGGCCCACCCCATGCTCCACGAGCGTGAGAACGGCCGGGTCGCGGCAATCCTCGTGGTCACCTCTGACCGCGGTATGGCCGGCGGCTACAACCACAACGTGCTGAAGAAGGCTGCGCAGCTTGAGCGCATGCTGACCGAGGCAGGTTACGAGGTGGTTCGTTACGTCACCGGTAATAAGGGCGTGACGCACTTCAAGTTCCGTGACATGGATGTCGCGGGATCATGGACCGGATTCTCGCAGCAGCCGTCTTGGGAGGACACGCACGACGTGCGCCACCAGATCATCGACGGCTACATGGCTGGCTCCGAAGCCACCGTCCCGCTTCGCCAGAACGGCGCAACGGGCGAGTCTGTCCGCGGGTTCGATGTTGTCCACGTTGTCTACACCGAGTTCGTATCCATGCTTTCCCAGGAGGCACGCGTCGATCAGCTTCTGCCGATCGAGCCGGTGCTGGAAGAGTTTAAGTACGAACAGGAAGACATGCTGACCAACTCTGGTGAAGTCAGCCCGGACATGAACTTCGAGCCGGACCCGGACACGCTCATGGATGAGCTGCTGCCGGTCTACGTTTCCAGGTTGCTCTACTCGATCTTCCTGGAAGCAGCGGCCGCCGAGTCGGCATCGCGCCGCACGGCAATGAAGAATGCGACCGATAACGCCACCGAACTGGCCAACGATTTGTCTCGCGAGGCAAACCAGGTCCGTCAGGCGAAGATCACCCAGGAAATCACCGAGATTATCGGCGGCGCTGGTGCGCTGTCCGGTAGTGGAGAAAGTGACTAAATCATGACTACTGCTCACTCTTTTGATGAGCGCAACGACGATCTGGCGGGTGCGGCGCTTCCTGAGGCCGACACCCAGACCGCAGATCGGGTCGAGAACACTCAGAACCCGCGCGGTTCTGAGAACGGCCGTGTCGTGCGCGTCATTGGTGCAGTCGTCGACGTGGAGTTCCCGCGTGGCGAGCTGCCCGCTCTGTACAACGCTCTCGAGGTCGACATTGACCTCGGCGAGATGTCCCGCACCATCGTGCTCGAGGTCGCCCAGTTCCTGGGTGACAACCTCGTCCGCACGATCGCCATGGCTCCGACGGACGGCCTCGTCCGTGGCGCCAAGGTAGCGGACTCCGGCAACCCGATCTCTGTCCCGGTCGGCGACCAGGTCAAGGGCCACGTGTTCAACGCACTTGGCCAGTGCCTGGACGACCCGTCGGTCGGCCAGACCGGTGAGCGCTGGGGCATCCACCGCGAACCGCCGGCCTTCAAGGACCTCGAAGGTAAGACCGAGATCCTCGAAACCGGTATTAAGGTCATCGACCTGCTCACCCCGTACGTCAAGGGTGGCAAGATCGGCCTGTTCGGTGGTGCAGGTGTTGGTAAGACCGTTCTGATCCAGGAGATGATTACGCGTATTGCACGCGAGTTCTCCGGTACCTCGGTCTTCGCCGGCGTCGGCGAGCGCACCCGTGAGGGCACCGACCTGTTCCTCGAGATGGAGGACATGGGCGTGCTTCCGGATACCGCGCTTGTCTTCGGCCAGATGGATGAGCCGCCAGGGGTCCGTATGCGCGTGGCCCTGTCCGGCCTGACCATGGCGGAGTACTTCCGCGATGTGCAGAACCAGGACGTGCTACTGTTCATCGACAACATCTTCCGCTTCACCCAGGCAGGTTCCGAGGTATCGACCCTTCTGGGCCGTATGCCTTCCGCCGTGGGTTACCAGCCGACTCTTGCCGACGAGATGGGTGTGCTCCAGGAGCGCATTACCTCGACCAAGGGCCGTTCGATTACGTCGCTGCAGGCTGTTTACGTGCCGGCTGACGACTACACCGACCCGGCTCCGGCAACCACCTTCGCCCACCTCGATGCGACCACCGAGCTTTCCCGTTCGATCGCGTCGAAGGGCATCTACCCGGCAGTGGATCCGCTGACCTCCACGTCGCGCATCCTTGAGCCGGGCATCGTTGGCGAGCGTCACTACAACGTCGCTCAGAAGGTGATCGGCATTCTGCAGAAGAACAAGGAACTGCAGGACATCATCGCCATCCTCGGTATGGACGAGCTCTCTGAGGAAGACAAGATCACCGTGCAGCGCGCACGTAAGATCCAGCGCTTCCTGGGCCAGAACTTCTTCGTCGCAAAGAAGTTCACTGGCGACGAGGGTTCCTACGTCCCGCTCGAAGAGACGATCGACGCATTCGACAAGCTCTGCGAGGGCGAGTTCGACCACTACCCAGAGCAGGCATTCAACGGCCTGGGTGGCTTGGACGACGTCGAGGCTGCATACAAGAAGCTGCAGGCGTAGGAGGAAACATGGCTGAACTTACCGCTCAACTGGTCTCGGTTGACCGCCTGCTCTGGAAAGGTCCGGCAAGCATCGTCACCGCTCAGACTACGGAGGGTGAGATCGGTATCCTTCCTGGGCACGAGCCGCTCTTGGGGCAGCTCAAGGACAACGGTGTGGTAACCATCCGCCCGATCGACGGCGAGCGTATCGTCGCGGCCGTACAGGGTGGGTTCCTCTCCGTTGTCGGCGACAAGGTGACAGTCCTCGCGGACTACGCCATCTTCGCCGACGAGGTTGACTCCGCCGTCGCAGAGTCCAACCTCGACAACGAGGACAGGGTCGTACAGGCTCGCTCGGAGGCGGAGCTGGCGGCCGTTCGTCGCAACGCGCACTAGTCGCTGCGCCGAGGAAGGCGTAACGCCGGCCTGACCAGGCCCCCATCCGGATACACATTCGGATGGGGGCGTTTTTCTATGCCCCCACTCGCGCAGCGTGCGCATAAATGACACAAAGGGCGTTAAGATATTGCGCATTACCCGCTGTCTGGAGGTTGAAACAATGGTGTTCGTCGTTGCCGTGGCTGTGCTTGTGGTGGCCACGTTTGCGGCGTCTGCCATTTGGCGGTTCAGCATGGTCCGCGGTAGCGGTTCCCGTGCAATGATCCGCCAGATGCCGGCCGAAGGCATCCATGGCTGGCGCCATGGTGTCTTGAGGTACGACGGGGAGCGCATGCTGTTTTACAAGCTGCGCTCTTTGTCGTTTACGCACGATATGGTCGCGGACCGACGCCTGCTGCAATTCACAGGCTTGCGGGACGTGACGGCAGATGAGCGCCAGTTTATGCCCGATATTGCGAAGATTCTGCAGGTCGATTCGCCCGATGGCGGTATCGAATTTGCTGCTGATCGTCGCACGCAGATGGGTTTTATCTCGTGGATTGAATCGGCCCCGGACGTACGCGCCGAGCGCACCGATATGCGCTCACTTGAGGAGCGCGCCCAGCGAGAGACCGAGCGTTAGAGGCGTTCGTCGCAACGGTACCCTTGGGCGCATGCGTCTAGTCATCGCCCGTTGTTCTGTTGATTATGTGGGTCGCCTCGATGCCCACCTGCCTGAAGCGCTGCGTCTCATCCTGGTGAAAGCGGACGGCTCTGTGTCCGTCCACGCCGATGACCGCGCGTATAAGCCGTTGAATTGGATGATGCCGCCGTGCACGCTGCGGGTGGAAAACGTTGTTGATATGGATGGCGAGGATACGGGCGAAGAGCTGTGGATCGTCGAGAATTCGAAGGGCGAGCAACTGCGTATCACCATCGCAGAGGTGCTTCTCGACGAATCACGTGACCTCGGCGTCGATCCCGGCCTGGTCAAGGATGGCGTCGAGGCACACCTGCAGGAGTTGCTGGCTGAGCATATTTCGACGCTCGGCGAGGGCTACGAACTTGTCCGCCGCGAGTATCCAACTGCGATCGGCCCGGTCGATATTTTGGCCCGTGACCCGCGTGGCGGAACGGTTGCGGTGGAGGTGAAACGTCGCGGTGGCATCGACGGCGTCGAGCAGCTCTCCCGTTACGTCGAGTTGCTCAACCGCGACGAGTTGCTGCGGCCTGTGCGTGGCGTGTTCGCCGCCCAGGAGATCAAGCCGCAGGCGCGCACGCTTGCCAGCGACCGCGGATTCGATTGCGTGACCCTCGACTACGACGAACTGCGCGGCATCGAATCGAACGAACTGCGATTGTTCTAAATGCCACGCAAGAATCGCCGCCAGTACCAGTCGCCGCGCTACGTCCTGCCGCGTGACGGGTCGACCTTTATCGGCACCCAGGAGATGGAGGGGCCGAAATGGACTAACGGCGAGATATTCAAGGTCCGCCAGATCGGCTCGGCAGCCGCAACGAAGTTCTACATTTGTCCAGGGTGCAACCAGAACATTCCTCCCGGTGTGTCGCATGTGGTGGCATGGCCGCGGGATTCCGGCAGGGGAGTCGATGATCGGAGGCATTGGCATAAGCATTGCTGGGGTCGTCGATAAGCGGGCGTTAGACTGGGCCGCATGATTGCAGCGTTTTCGGTCGCACCGACCTTGACGGAAAATTCCAACGCCGAAATGTCCGACATTGTGGCACGCGCCGTGAAGGTCGTCCGGGAGTCCGGGCTGCCGCACGAGACCACCGCCATGTTCACCACCATCGAGGGCGAGTGGGACGAGGTCATGGACGTGATTAAGCGTGCCACCCAGGCGGTGGAGGAGGTTTCTCCACGCGTGTCGCTCGTGGTCAAGGCCGATATTCGGCCCGGCTACACGGACATGTTGCACCAGAAGATCGAGTCGCTGAACAAGCACCTGGAGGATTAGCATGACCAACCCGCAGTTCACCGGCGGCGCTATTGACTTAGGTGCGCTGGCGCAGCAGCCTGAGCCTGGCGACTTTCAGCCGTTTGTCACCGTCAACGCCACCAACGTTGAGGCGGTTGCGTTTGAGCGGTCCAAGCAGATCCCTGTGATCCTCATGGTGGGCACGGACCGTTCTGAAGATTCTGTCGCGCTCAAGGCCACGTTCGAGCGGCTCGCGGCGGGGCAGCAGCAGTTTATGGTCGCCTACATCGACGCGGATGCTACCCCGCAGGTGGCACAGATGCTCGGCGTGCGTGTGCTGCCGACCGTGGTTGCGCTTGCCGCAGGACGCCCAGTGGCCAACTTTGAGGGCAATCAGCCGGCCGACCAGTTGAAGCAGTGGATCGGCCAGATCGTTGCCCAGCTTGGCGGCCAACTCCAGGGGCTTGGTGGCGAGGAGCCTGCGCAGGATCCGCGTCTCGACGACGCCACCGCCGCCCTCAACGCCGGCGACTTCGATCGCGCAACTGCGCTTTACGACGCCATCCTTGCCGACGACCCCACCAACTCCGATGTCAAACAAGCCAAGAACACCGTCGCCGTGCTCAAGCGGCTCAACGACCAGGACGGCGACGGCGACGCGGTGGATGAGGTGGAGCAGCAGCTGCTCGCCGCGGATGCGCAGTTTGTCGGCGGGGACCCAGAAGGCGCCTTCGATCAGTTGCTCGGCATGGTGAAGACGGAGCCGCGTGCGAAGGAGCGTCTGCTCGAACTGTTGACGTTGCTTGCTCCCGACGACCCGCGCGTGATTTCGGCGCGGACGAGGCTCGCTAGCTCGCTGTTTTAGAGTTATCCACAGGGGCGAATTCGCAAATTTCACAGGCTCGCAGAGGTGGGTTGCGGGTTTGGTCTAGCGTCTTGGGCATGAATTCGTTCGAGGTGTTAGTGCAGGCG
>NZ_KV789290.1:0-18638 GCF_001807545.1 Corynebacterium sp. HMSC08F01
ACGCGGGCGCGGGCGCGGGCGGCGCGGGCGCGGGCGCCGGTTCGGGCCTGATGGGGCGCCAGCACGGCCGCCTGATCGTTCCTCCCGACGTCGAGGCCGAAGTCCGCCTGCTCAAAACCGTCGCGGTGCTCTACGTCATGGACGTGCCCGCCCATCTCGCGCGTCAGGACCGCCAGCGCGACCGGATTTACCGCGTCCACGAGTACCTGCGCGCAGGCGCCCCGGGCACCCTGGACACGATGTTCCGTGCCTGGTTCGAAGCCGCCGACACCGACGCCGAGCGCGAGCGCGTGATCATCGACCAGATCGCCTCCATGACCGAGTCCCGCCTCGAGCGCACCGCGAAGAAAGCCAGCGCCTTCGAAGGCTTCTACTAAGCCCGCGCGGTCGCGGTGGATTAGCCGAAGAGCCGACTGAAGAAACCGCGCTTGCTCGTCTTGCTCGCGTCGCGCGGGCATTCGCACCATTGTCCGGACGCGACGCCAGCCTTGACCTGGTCAACGTGGTTGCCGCAGCCTGCCCAGGTGGTCTTGCCGCAGGTTGTGCAGGGGACGGGACGGCACATGGGTGCTCCTCTCGCTTACAGATATTGCGAGTGAGCCTATACCGCGCCGAGGATGAATACGGCGAAAAGTGAGCTTAGGGGCAAACCCGAACTCGTCCCGACGGCGATTCCTACTGCCCTTCACTGTGTTCCACTGTGGTCGTGCCGCGCATCCGAGTTCGGGTTTGCCCCTAAGCTGCCAATCGGACACTTTCCACCCTTGAACCGCAGCGATCGGGGCGGGGCTGCTAGAGGCGGACGGCGATATCGGCGAGCGCGGCGCGGGTGCCGATCTCCCCGGGCAGCCACGGCAGTTCCACGCGCGGCACGTTGGGCAGTTTCGCGTCCAGAAGGGCAAGCGCTTCGTCTTCCACGGCGCGCCGGGCAGCCAAGAACTCGCTGGCGCTCGAGCCAGTGCCAGTGCCAGTGCCAGTGCCGGCCCCAGCGGCGTCGGCGGGGCTGCGGCGATTGACGACGAGGCCGGAGACGCGGATGTGGTGTTGGGTGAGGTCGTCGTAAAGTTCGGTGCTCTCGAGGACCGGAAGCCGCTCGGCGGTGAGCACGATGGTGAACGTGCAGCGGGCCGGGTCGGTGAGAATGTCGCGCAGGCGCTCGAACTTGCGGCGACGGCGCAACAATGTGGTGCGGATCTGCTGGTTGCGGCGCTGCACCGGGTCCTCGTCCGCGCCGCCGAGGCCACGCAGGGCGCGGGAGAACTTGTCGGACTGTTCGCGCCGTTGCATCAGCCCGCCGGTGTATGCCGCCATCAACTCGGGCAGGGCGAGCAGGCGGGAGGTGTGGCCGGAGGGGGCGGTGTCGAAAATGATGTGGTCGACGCCTTGCGTGTCCACAAGTTCCGCCACGCGTTCGAGCATCGCCGCCTCGTGCATGCCGGGGGAGTTGCGCGACAGGTCTAGGTGGCGGCGGATTTCGGGGTGCATGCGCTCGGGCATCATTGCCCGCATGGACTGCTCGACTTCGGCGAGGTGGCGTTCGGTGGTGGTGGCGGGGTCGAGTTCGACGACGCTCAAGCCGGGTTCGAGTTCGGTCGGCGTGTCGGAGAGCGATACGGACCAGATGTGGCCGAGGTTGTGCGCCGGGTCGGTGGACACCAGCAGTACGCGCCGGCCGGCCTCGGCGAGGCGTACCGCGGTGGCGGCCGACACAGTTGTTTTGCCCACGCCGCCTTTGCCGCCGAAGAACATCACGGGTGCGGGTTCTAGCAGCATCGCACGCCGTCCAAGGGGGAGTGGGACATGCCCATGCGGGTGTGCCAGGCGTGGAATTCGTCGTAAAGCAATGGCATGAGCTCGAGGGTGTAGAAGGAGGCGGGGTTGGGGATGCCGAGCGTTTCGGAGGCGACGAGCAGCGTAAACAGGTCGTCTTCTTCGCGGGCGGCGCGGGCAAATTCTCGACGATAAGGCGCCTTGTAGAACTCGTCCAGGCCGGCCGCGAAGGTTTTAAAGCGCTCGAGCATCTGCAGCGTCCGCGTCAGCTGCGGTGGCAGTGTGTTCGCCGGGCATGGTTTCGTCGTCACGCCAGATCACTGCGGGCTCGCGACGTGCCTTTGAGATCGCAGTGAATGCCTCGGCGATGACCCAGATTGCACAGCAGATGATGATCACGTCGAGGACGAGTAGCAGCCAGTTGCCGGAGTTGTAGAACGTGCGTACCTGCAGCACGGCAGCCCACAGGGACATGACGGTGACGAACACCAGCGGGACGAGCACCGGCCAGGAGGGGCGGCGCAGTTTGGTCAGCATGATCGCCACGATGGACAAGGTCAGGCCGGCCATGAGCTGGTTGGTGGTGCCGAACAGTGGCCAGATGAGCATGCCGCCGGAACCGTCGATGCCCATGGAGAACGTCAGGCCGAGTGCGCAGCCGACCGCGATGACGGTGGCGATGAGGCCGGAAAGTTTGAAGCCCATCAGGTCGCCGATTTCCGTGACGACGAAGCGCTGCAGGCGGATACCGGAGTCCATGGTGGTGGCGGCGAAGAGGACGGCCATCGTCGCCAAGATTGTTCCGGACAGGGACTGCGGGATGCCTAGGCCTTCGTTCATCAGTGCGCCGCCGCCTTGGATGAAGGCGTCCACGCCGCCGGCGTTCCATTCGTTGTAAACGTTTTCCCAATCGGTGATGGTGTTGAATCCGGCGGTCGTCGCAACGATGGTGCCCAGTGCGAGCAGGCCTTCGCCGACGGCGCCGAAGTAGCCGACGAAGCGCACGTCGGTTTCCTTATCGATCTGCTTCGACGACGTACCCGAGGACACAATGCCGTGGAAGCCCGAGATCGCACCGCAGGCGATGGTGACAAACAGGAGTGGGAAGATGCCGGGGGTGCCGTCGGGGACGGTGTCGCGAAGTGTCGGGGCGACAATTTCTGGGCGGACGACGAAGAACGAGCCGTACAGAATGATCAGGCCGACGAACAGTTGCAGGCCGTTGATGTAGTCACGCGGCTGCAGCAGCACCCACACCGGCAGCAGGGAGGCGATGAAGGCGTAGAGGAACAGGAAGATGATCCACCAGCCTCGGTCAGGGATGCCCAGCATGACTTCGGGCAGGGCGAGCGGCATGCGGTCGCCGAGGATCATCAGGCCGTAGAGCGCCGCCACGCCGACGAAGGACACCAGCGGCAAGTTCCAGTTAAAACGGTAGATCGCCTGGCCGATCAGCAAGGCGACCAGGATCGCGCCCCAGGTCGGGATGACGGCGGTTGGGGTGGAGATCAGCAGGTTAGAAATCACGACTGCGAAGGCCGTGTTGACCATGAGCAGCAGCAGGAAGATCACGATGAGGAACAGGTTGCGTCCGCGCGCTCCGATGTAGCGCCCGGACAGTGTGCCAATGGAGTGCCCGCGGTGGCGTTGCGACGCCCACAGCGCCCCCATGTCATGCATCCCCGCAAAGAACACCGTGCCGAGCGTTACCCAGAGGAACGCCGGCACCCAACCCCAAATCACCGCGACGGCCGGGCCGATGATCGGCGCCGCGCCCGCCACGGAGGTGAAGTGGTGGCCCCACAGGACGTATTTGTTGGTGGGAACGTAGTCCACGCCGTCTTCCATGGTGTGGGCGGGCGTGGAGTAGGCGTCCGAGAGTTGGTACACCTTTTTGCCCAGGAACTTCGAGTACAGCAGGTAGCCGGCGGCCATCATCGCGAGGCCGACGAGCACTAGGATGAGCGAGCTCATGGGCGTCCTCCATTCGTGTCGTGGTTCACAGTTTGCGAATTATGACACACAGCACACTTTTAAGTTTCCATTTGGGATGTTTTTATGCGCTGTTTTACGTGAGCGGGATGTCGTGAATATGCCTAAAATCGGCGATTCCTGACATCCTCTACCCGACTTTTAGTGTCGGTGCAGGACGAGTGTCACCAGAGTCGAACGCCCGAAACGCTAGACTTCCGAATACGTTCCGAATACTGTGGTTTGCATGACTATTGCAGCAGGACATACCCAACACGTGCGCAACTCTTCGGACTTAAGCAAGCACTCGGCGGCAGTATTCGCTGAAGCAGAACGTCATCCTGTAACGGTTACGCGTCGAGATGGAGATGCTTTGGTGTTGATGTCGCAGCGGGAAGCAGATGGGCGGACGCGTTTGCTCGAGCTTGCAGCGCAGTTGATCACTGTTGCTGTTGATGAAGATGGCGCGCTTGAAGAGCGGATGGCCCGAGCATTCCCTTGGATGCTTGCGCTTTCTTCGGATGATCGGGTGGCTTGTGCGCAGGAACTTTTCGACGCTGCACGTGCTTCTTTTGCTACTGAACAGCCCCAACTCTTGTTAACAGAGCTTACTTCTTGGAAGGAAACAGCTACCGCGCTCGCGGCCGGCCTGGGGAACGTAGAAGTGGACTGGCTCGAGCAGCCAGAGCTTGTGGAACGTCCCTAGATATGGCAGCTGCGAAGAAGGGGGAACTGGTTCCGCGTCCGGCTCGGAAGAATGAATATGAGATTCGCTTTGCTTCGAGCTCGGCTCGGAAAGGTTGGAGGGATCTTGTATCAACGACGCGGAACTCGATGTCCGATGCTTGGGACTTTCTTACAACGTCTCCGACGGCCGTAACCGCGACGAACTACCGATTGAAAGGCGAGCTGGGCACCGTAGTAAGGGGTGGGCAAACGTTTCAGCGATGGCAGTACAAGCCAACAGTGAAGGGGTCCGCGCGCATTTGGTTCTACATTGATGGTCGAACGGTGTTTCTTGAGCAGGTCCACACTGCTCATCCGAATGAGACGAAGTAGTTACGCGACCAGCGTGACCCCTTCGTCCTCAAACACTGCGCGCATTTTGCTTGTCGACGACCCCTCCACCCTCCAGACAGCCACCACCACCCGTTTCACTTGGGTTTCCCGCAACAGGTCGGCGAGCGCGTCGAGGTTTGTGGGCACGGGACGGTCGGCGGCGTCTTTGGGGCCGTAGGCGGCGGTGAGGATGCCGCGGGCGAGGTCCTCAAGCGTGTGGACCGGGTTGGCGAGAAAGATCGGATTCATCAGTTGACCTCCATTTCGCAGAAGGATTCGTAGTGGTCGTCGGTGTAGTACCAGGCCTCGACGCCGGAAGCGTCGCCGCCGGTGACGATGCGCCTCACCCCGCGGTGGCGCAGCCCCGGCGTGTCCACGGTGTACTCGCGGTAATAGTTGCGGGACTCCTGGGGGAGGACGCGTTCGTAATTGCCGAAGCGTTTGTCGTCGTTGGCGGGGTAGGGGAAAGGTCCGCCAGCTTTGATGAGATCGACGGTGTCCCAAGCTTCGTCGGGAAGTGAGCCGCACGCCGGCAGCCCCGAGGTGGTCGCGCTGGAGGTCGCGGTCGACGCCACGGCGCTGGTTGGTGCCGGGGTGGGTGAGGGGGTCGTCGATACGCAACTGCTCAGGGCGAGGCAGGTCAGCAGGACAATCGGGCGCTTCATAGGCCCATATCGTTGCACACGCTACGATGAGCGCCATGGCAAGGGGCAGAATTCCGGATAGTGACATTGAGGCTATCCGTCAGCGCGCACCGCTCGACGAGATTGTGGGCGAGTATGTGCAGTTGAAACCTGCCGGGCACGATTCGTTGAAGGGCCTAAGCCCGTTCAAGGACGAGAAGACCCCGAGTTTCCACGTTCGTCCTGCTCACGGGTATTACCACTGCTTCTCCACGGGCAAGGGCGGGGATGTGTTCTCGTTCCTGATGGAGATGGAGCAGTTGACCTTCCCGGAGGCGGTGGAGGCGGTCGCGGACCAGATTGGGTACCGCATTAATTACCAGGGCGGGTCGACGGGTGCGCGTGATGTGAAGCCGGGCACGCGCCAGCGGCTTCTCGCGGCGAATAAGGCGGCGCACGAGTTTTACCGCGAGCAGTTGGAGACGCCTGAGGCGAAGGTCGCCCGCGACTTCCTACTCAATCGTGGCTTTTCGCGTGAGTTGATCATGGATTTCGAGTGCGGTTACGCCCCCGACGGTTGGGACACGCTGACGAAGCACCTGCTGCGTAAGGGTTTTGAGGTCCAGGAACTCATCGATGCCGGCATTTCCTCCCAAGGCAAACGCGGGCCGATTGATAAGTTTCGCCGTCGTCTGATTTGGCCGATTAAGGATGCCGCGTCGAACACGATCGGTTTCGGCGCGCGCAAACTTTTCGACGACGACCCCATGGGCAAGTACATGAACACCTCCGACACCATGCTGTATCACAAGTCGAAGGTGCTGTTCGGCATCGATAAGGCAAAGCGCAACATTGCCACCCAGCACCAGACGGTGGTGGTGGAGGGCTACACTGACGTGATGGCCATGCATGCCGCCGGCGTGACCACCGCCGTGGCCACCTGCGGTACCGCGTTCGGCTCCGAGCACATGAGCCTGATCCGCCGCCTGATGCTGGACGACAACTTCTTCCGCGGCGAACTGATCTACACCTTCGACGGCGACGAGGCCGGCCAGAAGGCTGCGATGCGCGCCTACAATACCGACACGGAGTTCGGCGGCCAGTCGTTTGTGGCCGTCGCCCCGGACGGCATGGACCCCTGCGACCTGCGTCTGGAGAAGGGCGACAGCGCTCTTCGGGACCTCGTCGCCTCCCGCATCCCCGTCTACGAGTTCGTCATTGAGTCCCTCCTGAAGAATTACTCCCTCGATTCGGCCGAAGGACGCGTCCAAGCTTTACGACGCACCGTCCCCGTCGTCGCCTCCATCGACGACAAAGTTCTCCAACAGGAATACGCCCGCCGCCTCGCCGGCTGGGTGGGCTGGCCCAACCCCGACGAAGTGCTGGAACAGGTCCGCGCTGAGGCGAAGAAGCCGAAAAAGGAGAAGCGCCAGCGCGTTTCCCTCGCCGCCCGCCAGGCCGCCGCAGGTCCCGACTCCTCCGGCCGCCAGGCGGAGTTGCTCATTCCGCCGCGCCCCGACGATCCGATGCTGTGGCCCCAGCGCGAAGCCTTGAAGATCGCCCTGCAGCACCCGTCGAAGGCCGGCAATTACTTCGACGGCATCAACCCGGACGCCTTCACCAACGACGCCTACCAGCAGGTTCGCGAGGCCATCACCGCCGCCGGCGGCTGCGCCCGCGCGGGTGCCGGTGCTGGTACCGCTGCTGCCGCAGGGCCCGCTGGCACTGCGCCCAACGGTTACAGCCCCGCCGACTCCGCCCCCGACGGCGGTGCCTCCTGGATCGCTGCCGTCGCCGGCGAGATGCGCGACCTTTCCGGGCGCAACTTTGTTTCCGAACTCGCCGTCGAACCCATCCACGCCGACGACCTCGACGAATACGCCGACTCCGTCCTCTCCCGCCTGCAGGAAACCCGCGTCGGCGAGCAGATCGCCCAGCTCAAGGCGCAGCTGCAGCGCATGCGCCCCTCTGACGACGAAGAGGCCTACAACGCCCTCTTCTCCGACTTGGTTGCGTTGGAGCAGGCCCGCAGGGACCTCAACGACCGCGCCTTCCGTGGGCGTTAGGCCCCAACGCCCCGTTTTACATATTTCGTTTGTGTAAAACCCCACACTTTCACCTGCCGGTTTTTACACTCCGCGCAGGTCGCAGCCCCCGGCCCTGCAACATCTTGCATCGCCCCGAAGCGCCACTAGGAGGTCGATCCAGCACCGCCTGCTTCACCAACAACCGTAATTTCAATGTGAGCAGCGTCGGGGTGTGCGGTGAGCTCTGGAAAGAGTCGAAGTGCTTCTCGGAACTCGTTTCTAAGTTGCTTTACAGATCGAGCCTGGACAATGACGCCAGAGTCTTCTTCAAGTTGCCCCACCCACCAGCCGGATGAGTGCTCAGCGGTCGCTGTGAAACGGTTCATCGTTGCTGCACCAATCTGTTTTGAGTCCCTGCCCGATCAACGCTCATCGTAACTCAATCAATACGCCAAAAAGTGAGCTTAGGAGCAAACCCGAACTCACCGAGTCGCATTAAACGCCCAGTACAGCGGCGGCATCGACCCTCCACATCAAAACCGGTTCACGTGTCAACTCTGGGTGACATACTGACCCCATACGCACTATCGTCTTGGGCAGAGTTCGGTTTTCGCAGGAAGAGTGACAAGGAGGTGGGCCGATGAACTCGCCGCGTGTTTCGGTCACGCCTTCCGTTTTGCAGTGGGCCGCTCGTCGTACGGGTTTGGATGATGATGAGTTGCTCAAGCGTTTTCCAAAATTCGATTCCTGGTTGGAGGGGGACGCACAACCCACGCTGCGTCAGGCACAAGACTTGGCTCGCCGCGCCAAGATTCCGTTCGGGAGGTTGCTGCTTAAGGAGCCTTCGGGAGAAGACACTGGTGTTGCAGATTTCCGGACCGTCAGGAATTCTGCGTTGGGGTCGATGAGCCCAGATCTTCAAGAGGTTGTTCTCAAGTCGCAGCAGCGTCTGGCTTGGTACTCGGACTACGCAAAGGATGAGGGGATCGAACCCCCGGTCTTTTTCGCTTCCGCCTCGAGTTCTCAGCGCCCTCAAGACGTCGCGCTGTCCATCCGCGAGCATCTCGGGTTTGATGCAGAAGCCCCATTTCCGGGGGCGGATAAAGTGCGCGCCTTGGTTCTGTCGATGGAAGAAGCAGGGGTGTTGGTGGCGCGAAATTCGATCGTGGAGAGTTCAACGAAGCGTCGTTTGAGCGTCGATGAGTTTCGCGGGTTCACCATTGAAGACGATGGTTTCTGTCTCGTCTTCATCAACACTCGCGATGCAAAGACCGCGCAGTTGTTCAGCCTCGCGCATGAGCTTGGCCACGTTGTGCTCGGAAAACCGGGTGTCTCCGATCATACGGACGGCGTGCAGTTGGAGCGGTGGTGCAACCAGTTTGCTTCTGAGCTCATTGCTCCGGCATCTGCAGTGCAGAAGCTTTTCGACGACACCATGCCGACCAAAGACCAAGTCGAACGACTCGCCCGTCGCTTTGGCCTGAGTAGGGAAGCCATGCTCTGGCGCTTCGAGGAATTGGGACTCATTGATCAAGAGGAAGCACGCCGCGTACTGCCTTTGGTGAAGCACACTGGAGAGCGAGCGGAGAGGACCGGTGAGGGGGCACCGCCGCACCACGTGCTGGTTCGTTCCCGTGTTGGTGGAAGGTTCTTTGACACGGTTACGCAAGCGGCGGTGAACGGCCAAATATCGCAACGGGAGGCTGCGCGATACCTGGGAAGTAATTCAAGCGAGTCGTTCGCGAATCTGGTCAATGCGCGCCAGGCGCGAGGCCGGGAAGCGGTGTAGCTGATGTACTTGGTGGACACCAACTTCCTGGGCACCTTGGCCAATTTTTATCCGGATACTGTGTTTCCGACGCTTTGGGAGAAACTTGAGGTTGCGTTGTTCTCCGACGGTGTGTACTTCCATGATGAGGTTGATAAAGAGCTTGCTGTGTGGGGTGCTCCTGAGTACGGGGTCAAGTCCCGTATAGTGGTGTAACCGTCTAGCTTTCGGCTCGGTATGAAGTCCGGGGGTTTTGGGTTGGGCGGCTAGTTGGTGTTGGTCGCCATGATCGTCTCCTGGGTGGCGCATGAGGTGTTTGGTGTGTTCGAGTGCGGATAGTGACAGGTAGCGTTTTTGTTGGATCCAGTCGTCGTGTTGCCCGGCAAGGACTGCGCCGACAATCCTGATGATCGATTTGCGGTTCGGGAAGATGCCGACGACGTCGATGCGTCGGCGGATCTCCCGGTTGAGCCGTTCAGTGGGGTTGTTCGACCATACATTTGTCCAGGCTGGTTTCGGCGCTGCGGTAAATGCCAACACCTCATCGAGTGACTCCTCCAGATACGCCGCGACCTGGGCAACTTCGATTCCGGCAGGTCGACGACTTCGCGGGCTTGCCCCCAGGTGGATTAAGCGTCGAGTTGTTGGAAGATGGTCTGGAACATCGCTGAGACCATCGGCCACTGTGTTTTCGGGACCTTTTCGTAAAGGTTTTTCGCGAAGTGGGTGCGGCACCGCTGCCACGACGCATCAGGCAGCACTTCGGATATCGCGTGCTGGATGCCCTCATGGGTGTCACTGGTGATAAGGGAGAATCCGCGAAGTCCGCGGGCTCTTAAGTCTTGGAAGAAGCCTTTCCACTCTGCGTTGGATTCCGCGGTGGCGATGTGCATGCCGAGCATTTCTCGGTAGCCGTCAGCATTGACCCCGGTGGCAAGCAGCACGC
Source organism: Corynebacterium sp. HMSC08F01 (assembly GCF_001807545.1). NCBI lineage: Bacteria > Bacillati > Actinomycetota > Actinomycetes > Mycobacteriales > Corynebacteriaceae > Corynebacterium > Corynebacterium sp. HMSC08F01. Next base: position 10,165 of record NZ_KV789290.1, read on the forward strand.
AGCATTTGACCACCCGGCCGCCTTGACGCACTTTGATCGCCAACGCGTCGCACCACAGGTAGTCGTACCCGCCGGGACCGCTAGACGGATACACCGCTACACGGGACTTGACCGGTGCCCGCCCCGCGACACGCCGCGCGGACACACTTTTTGAGCCTTAACCCAGCCTTAACCCCCTTTTGCTACCTAACCCGAACTTACCGACAGCAAAACCCCCAAAGGTTGGATCCTCTGGGGGTTAAGCCGGGCTGGAGCTACGGAAAAAAAGTTCTGCGCTAATTCGCAGGTACGACACACAGCCGGAAGCGGTGTGTTTAATCAGGCTTGCGACCTGATGAAACTAACCCAGCCGGCGAAAATCGCCTTTCTTCCCCCTGTCTTTGGGGGCGTACTTAGTCTAGATCAGCCAGTCTAGATTGTAAAAGGTTTTTGCGAGAATCCACGCAGGGAGAGAGAGTGGCGCAAGTCTCCAGTACTTCCTAACAAAATCGCTTGCGCTGAACCAGCACCACCACAATCTCGAACCTCCAGCGGCTGCTGAGGTACTGGGGGTTGATTTCATTTGCTGGTCAGCCCGATCGGTCAATCGGTTTTCTTTATCAGCAGAGGAACGCCTCTTTATTTGATTCGTGTCTTCGGTACAGGTTGACCTTTCTTTTCTTTTCTCGGCTCGCGATGATTTCTTCTCGCCAGCAAGCGCTCTGAAGTAATCATTTTCAGAATGATTTTCGCTGGAATCGATAAGACCCTCGTACTGTGCTTCAATACTGGCAATCTTTTCCGGCCAAGCTTCGGTCGGAGAGTTGAGATCTAACCGTTCTAACTCTTTTCGAAGTCGCTGGATTCTACGGTAAGTATTAAACGCTTTTTGACTGCGTTCGCGACGGTTCGAGGCAGATATCGTCAATGAACCGATGAGCGTCAGCATAGACATGATGGCTACGACTATTGCTGTATCCTCAAAAGGCTTGTTAGGTGCCGCCAAATTGATAATCGTCACGATCATTGCACAAGTAGATGATGTCAGAACAAGAATTTCTACTTGCTTAAGTTCTCGTGATAATCGTTTCTCGAGTTCCAGACGAGATTTATAAGTTTTCTTATAGCGTGAAACAAGACTGTCACGGTAGTCGATTAAACTTTCACTAGGTCTATAACGCGCCGGCTCTCGGCTTTCACTCTGGGGAACTTCGTCGTCTCCGGTTGGGCTTGAGAAATTGATCCCGATGTGAATTTCTGGTCTGGGCATGACTCTCCCTGAAACTTAGTGAAGCAGTAAACCTGTTCTACGCTGGGACACCCCAGAGTATGGAGGTTAATTGTAAAGCGCTTGATGGTTATTGATCACGCTCGGCCCGTGTGAATCTACGAGCCGCGTCACTAGGCGGTGCATTCTCACAGTGCTCGGTAACGCCATGTGGACAGTTTCATTTTTGGAGGAGATGATATCCATCTTGTCAAAACTGTAGAAGCCCCCAGACCACATAGCCGGTTGGTCGGTAGAGCAAGATACACGGCTTACCAATCGCTTCCTTTTTTGGAGCGCCCGGTAGACAGTACGGCGAATATAATGATCCATGAATTCCCATGACTGCAGCGTGGAGTCCGCAGGAAACAACGCTACCTGCCCAGATAGATTGATCAATGGTGGGGTAGGCATCCTGAGGAGGGAGCTAATCTCGCCTTCACTTAGGTTTCCGTAGAAATATCGTCTCAGTTGGCTCGTTAGGACTAGGTAGTCTCGGTCCGTTCCGTCGGCAATCCGATCTAACTTGAAATCTTCCTGTAGGGGGCTCTTAAGCAAATTTTCGTAGACCTGCTGGCAAACGTAGGATTGCATTCGCTTCAGCGACCGTTTTCCTACTGTCGCGACTACTGATACATTTCCGGAACTTTTCGGGATTGCCAACTTGCCTACCTTTCAAGTTTTAGATCGTGGCTAAGGTAGCTGACAGACCGAGTGGACTTTATCTCTGCCTTTTCCAGATCGTGAGTTTTTAAAACTCTGATTCCTTCGCTTTTGGCGTAGTTAATAGAAACCCCCGATTCCTGCGTCCATTGGTGGAGAATATTCATACCATTTACAATTGATTGGTACTCTCGGCTCCAGATCAAAGTGTCGTCGGCATATCTGACAAAGTTGACGCCGATACTGTCTAACTCTCTGTCAACCGGAGTTAGTGCCAAATTCGCTAGGAAAAGGCTGATTGAGGTTCCCTGTGGTAAGCCTGCCTTGCGCCGTGTTGGCTTCTTATATGAGGCCTCATCTGCAGCGGGGGTCGATGTACTTAGGAAAGCGCGAATTAGTGCATCTTCTTGTGGTGTGCGGTAGACATTTAGTTCGTCCAACAACTCCAACAAAAATTGCTGAGAAATGTTGTCGAAGTAGCGTTTGAAATCGAACTCGCCAATAAAGAGTCGGTTTTCATCTTTCCATCTCGAGCGTATCTGCTGAATGGCGTCGAAACCTACCAAACCGGGGCGATATGCGAACGAATTTCCCGAGAATAAAGCAGTGTTTTTCCGAATTAAATTCTGGTAAAGAGTGTTTGAGACTGCCTCGTCGGGAATGGTGAAGATCGAAGTATTGCGTGAGGTACCATCTTTCTTTGGGACAATGTGGAGCGCTGGCGGGCGTACCTCGTAGTTGCCTCGAAGAATCTTGGGATTGATGCCATGGACGACTTTGGCGGTTCGTCTTCGTACTAGGTAGGGGTCGAAGTCTGGGTTCCAATCCCAGTAACGTGGATGTGCCTTGCTGGGTGGTGGGATACTTCTATTCGTACGTCGATTCCTTCGTCGCCACTCTTCGACGCCACGGGAAATATATCTTTCGTGTGTGCGTATTCGTTTCTGGGAGAGTCTGTAGACGCTTTTTTCCGTCAATTTCCACATAAGGATTTCCGTTATTGCAACTAGGGTTGAATTAAATCCTGGAGCATCTTTGAGTCCCAGGAGGCGAAATCATCAAGATCGATTTTGCCCGGATTTTTGGGTGCTGAATTGGGTTAGTCAATTGACTTTCGCTGGAGGTATATAGCGTCGCGTGTACTCCCGCAGCGCCCACTCCACCGCGTCCAACGGCAGCGAGGAATCGTAGGCGTCGCGCGCCGCAGTCAAAGCAGACAGGTAAGACTCGTAATCCTCGGCGGTCCAGTCGGCGTCCTTCGCCAGGCCGGCCAGACGCGCGCGGTTGGAGCAAATGATCGCCGGTGCAGCAGCGCCATCCGACGAAGCAGCAGCGCCAGCAGCATCCTGCTCACCCGCCAGGAAGTACGCCACGGCGGACGCGTACTTCGGTGCCAGGCCGGTTGCGATCAAGGAGGCGTAGGCGTCGACAGGCGACAACCCGCCAAGTTTCCGGATCGCACCCAGCAACTTGGAAGCGTTGCCCTTGTTGCGCAGAAACGCCTGCATTTGCATGACCTGGTTGGATTGGCCGGCGATGTAGGCAAAGCAGGCGCCGAGGAAGTCGATGATCTGCTCGCGCGCGAAGTCGGAGGAGCGGACATCCGACGCGAAGGAGAAAACTTCGGCGCGGGTGATGGAGGCGGTGGCGTCGTCGCGGAAGGGCGGGACGCGGCGGAGGTGGTGGGGCCAGCCGGTTTTCCAGCGGATGGGGGAGAAGGTAACGGAGTCTTGCAGCGCGTCTTGGGCGCTGGGTTTGATGGCTTCGAGTGCTTCGGCGATCTGAGTCATGCGCTCCATCATAGAGGCCTTAGACTTCCCTTCATGACTGCGACCGTGTTGCTTCTGGATGCCCGTTGGCCCGACATGATCCCGCTCAATCTCGTTGGCCAGATTCGTGGTCGTGTGGAGTTTTCGCCGGAGGTGCCGGTGTCGGTGCGTTGGGCGTTGGATGTCGTAGACGGCGACGGGCATTGGATTGTGACTACGGATCCGAAGTTCGCGGAGCGTGTGCTTGACGACGACTCCACCGCCCTGATCAAAGTCCCTTCCCTCGAGGATCCTGTGTTGCAGGCTGTGGAGACGATGCGTGAGGCGCGGCGCCGGGGTGAGTGGGAGCAGGAGATGACGCACGAAAGCCTCCTGCCGTTTTTGGCGGAGGAGGCTGGTGAGGTCGCCGAGGCGATTCGCGCAAAGGCGCCCGACGCGGAACTCAAGAAGGAGCTGTCGGATGTGCTCCTGCAGGTGTTGTTCCATGCGGAGATTGCCGATGAGCGGGGTGCCTTTGGGTTTGGGGATGTGGCGGGGGCGTTCGTCGATAAGATGCGCCGCCGTGCGCCGTATTTGTTCGACGGGTCAGACGGGCCTGTGGATAAGGCCACGCAGGACCGTCTGTGGGTCGAGGGGAAGGCTAGCGAATAGCCGGCAGTGCCGGAATGAGGGTGCGGATGTCCGGCAGGCCTGCCTTGGAGGACATCTGGGAGGAGCCGGCGAAGAGCTGGTCGAGCGGGGTGACCGGGTCTGGCTTGACGATGCCGCACTCCAGCGCACGGTCCGCAACCGCACCAACGGTGCTTGCGGAGACGAGGCGCAGGGCTGCGTCGTTGCCCACGGCGGTGTTGAGGTTCATGACCAGCTGGCTGCGGGTGGTGTCCTTGTTCACCATGCGGGTGGCGGTCAGGCCGGTGCGCAGGCTGTCGCAGTTGGCGGTGGCGATGTTGCCGTTGAGCAGGCGGACGAGTTCGAGGGTCTGAGCCTTGGCGGGGGTTGCGGTGCCTGCGAAACCGGTGACGGCGATGAGGCCTGCTGCGAGTGCTGCGGTGATGCGGCGCATGGGGTGTCCTTTCGGGGAAGTTTGATAGGTCGCAAAGCATCATAACTGTTACAGCTGTGATTGTTGTGGTTTGTGTGAAAATTGTTACTTCTGGCACCGCCTAACCCCCGCACGGCGCGGTAACCGCGCCCGGTACACTTTGCGCCCATGATTACACCGCGACGCATTGCTCGCGGCTGTGGCTGCGTGGGCATTCTCGGCGCGGCCACGGCCGTTATTCTTGTCGTCGCGCTTATCGCGTGGCTGCTCTCGGCCTTCAACTTCGACACAACAGAGCCGAAGCAAAAAGCCCCGCTCACAGTCCCACCTGCGGCCGCGGAGGCGCCCCCGCGTATCGACGTCCACGCGCCGGGCAGAACCTCTGACCAACTCTTTGACTGGTCGCAAAGCATCGGCGAGGCCACGAACATGTCCGGCCAGGCCGTGCGCGCCTACGCCAACGCCGCGCTGATCGCCGAGGAGGCCTGGCCCCACTGCAACCTGACCTGGAACACGCTCGCCGGCATCGGCTGGGTGGAGACCCGTCACGGCACCTACGGCGGCCGTTTCGACTACTCCAAACTGGACGAGAACGGCTACCCGCAACCGCCCATCATCGGCCCGCAACTGAACGGGGACGGCTTTGCCAAGGTTCCGGACACCGACCACGGTCAACTGGATGGCGACCCGGAGTTCGACCGCGCTGTCGGGCCGATGCAGTTCATTCCGGAGTCTTGGGCGCGCTTTGGTCGCGACGCCAACGGCGATGGCACCCCGAACCCCCAGCAGATCGACGACGCCGCCTTAGGTGCCGCGAACCTGCTGTGCAATTCCGGCGGCACACCCCGCGATCTGGCCACCGAGGAGGGGTGGACTCAGGCCATCTACGCGTATAACCAGTCCAGCGACTATTTCGCCCGTGTGCGCGACGCGGCGGCCAACTATGCCATGAACCAGCCTGCCCACCGGTAGGGCAACGGCTAGACTTGTTGTCGGAATTTTTCGCCAAGTCATTTTCCACGTCACTATCCACGTTAAGGAGACATCATGGCCGACATCATGCACATCTTTGCTCGCGAGATTCTGGATTCGCGCGGTAACCCGACCGTGGAGGTGGAAGCGCTGCTGTCGGATGGCTCGCATGGCCAGGCTGCGGTGCCGTCGGGTGCGTCGACGGGTGAGCATGAGGCTCACGAGCTTCGCGATGGCGACGACCGCTACGACGGCAAGGGTGTCCTCAAGGCTGTCGAGAACGTCAACGAGACCATCGCGGATGCCCTGATTGCGTTTGAGGCGGACGATCAGCGCCTGATCGACAACACGATGATCGAGCTCGACGGCACCGACAACAAGAAGAACCTGGGCGCGAACGCCTTGCTGGGTGTGTCCATGGCTGTGGCGAAGGCTGCCGCTGAGGCTGCCGAGCTGCCGCTGTTCCGCTACATCGGCGGCCCGAACGCGCACACCCTTCCGGTGCCGATGATGAACATCCTCAACGGTGGCGCACACGCCGACTCTGGTGTGGACGTCCAGGAGTTTATGATCGCCCCGATCGGCGCGGAGACCTTCGCCGAGGCGCTGCGTATGGGCACTGAGGTCTACCACGCGCTGAAGTCCGTGATTAAGTCCAAGGGCCTGTCCACGGGTCTTGGCGACGAGGGCGGTTTCGCCCCGTCCGTCGACTCCACCAAGGCCGCGCTCGACCTCATCGTCGAGGCGATTGAGAAGGCGGGCTACAAGCTTGGTAGCGATGTCGCGCTCGCCCTCGACGTCGCTTCCTCGGAGTTCTACGAAAACGGCACCTACAACTTTGAGGGCGGCAAGCACTCCGCCGAGGAAATGATCAAGGTCTACGCGGACCTGGTGGAGCAGTACCCGATCGTCTCTATCGAGGACCCGTTGGATGAGAACGACTGGGACGGCTACGTCGCCCTGACCGAGCAGCTTGGCGACAAGATCCAGATCGTCGGCGACGACCTCTTTGTCACCAACCCGAAGCGCCTCGCCGAAGGCATCGAAAAGGGCGCCGCAAACGCTCTGCTGGTGAAGGTGAACCAGATCGGTACCCTCACCGAGACCTTCGACGCCGTCGAGTTGGCACACCGCAACGGCTTCCGCACCATGATGTCGCACCGTTCCGGTGAGACCGAGGACACCACCATCGCGGACCTGGCCGTGGCGCTGTCCTGCGGCCAGATCAAGACCGGTGCCCCGGCTCGTTCCGAGCGTGTGGCGAAGTACAACCAGTTGCTGCGTATTGAGCAGGTGCTTGGCGACGCCGCCGTGTACGCCGGCCGCGACGCCTTCCCGCGCTTTACCAAGTAAGCGCTAACGCCACGAGCGTCTGACGTTCATTCGGCCCTTCCTTGCTACTGCTGCAGGGAGGGCCGTTTCTGTTGTCGCTCCGACAATGACGCAGCAAAATTGACGTTTGTATCACTCAGGATGATACAAACATCAGTTGAGGTGGTGTAGTTGGATCGTGGTGACGCACTTTCGACGCTAGAAATGATCGCGTCCGATCAATGGGGGATTGTTACGACCGCGCAGGCGGCTCGCGAAGGAATCACTCGATTGCAGTTATCCAGATTGACGCAACGCGGGGACCTCCAGCGCGCTCGCCAGGGTGTATATCTGCTTCCGTCGCACCAGGGTGGTCCGCAGGACGGAATTCGGGCCGCATGGCTTTCGCTTGAACCGAAGAGCTTTATTGACGAGCGCTGGGATGAACGCGCCCCCTTGGTTGCGTCACATGAATCCGCGGCGCGCATTCACAGCATAGGGCGTTTGATTCCCGCGCAGTACACCTTTTCCACACCAGGTACGAAGCAGACACGGCAGGAAGGTGTTCGTATTCGTACTGGTCGCGAGATTCCTGATGCGCAGATCGTTTCTATAGACGGGCTTCCAGTGACCGATGTGACCCGAACGGTCGTGGACCTCGCCGAGGCAAAAATTGAACGCAGGTATCTAGCCGACATAGTTGCGGATGCCCTCCGAAAAGAGGGTGTGCGTATCGACGACTTGGCTACCCAACTGAATCCGTCTTCCCGTTTTTATGGGGCGACGTCAGGCAAGAATCTCGTAGCTGAACTATGTGCTGAGGCCTCCTCGGTCGAGGACATCATCGAACGCAGAAACCGTTACGTACATAGCATCGACGGTCTGGTAGATCGACTCTCTGACGATGAAAAGCAAGAAACGATACAGGATAATTTGCTGATTCTCGCCACACTCTTGGAGTCAGTCACGGATCCTCGAGGTCAAGTCCCGTGTAGTGGTGTAGCCGTTTGTGCTTTCGGCTCGGTATGAAGTTCGGGGTTTTGGTTAGGCGGTTAGTTGGTGGTGGTCGCCATGTTCACCTCCAGTTTGGTGCATGAGGTGTTTGGTGTGCTCGAGTGCGGATAGTGACATGTAGCGCTTTTGCTGGATCCAATCGTCGTGCTGCTCGGCAAGCACCGCGCCGACAAGCCGGATGATGGATTCGCGGTTTGGGAAGATGCCCACAACATCTGTGCGTCGGCGAATCTCTCGGTTTAACCGTTCTGTGGGGTTGTTGGACCAGACTTTCTTCCAGACTGGTTTCGGTGCTGCGGTAAACGCCAGCACCTCATCGAGTGATTCCTCCAAGTACGCCGCTACCTGGGGGAACTTTGGTTCTAACAGGTCGACGACTTTGCGGGCTTGTGCCCAGGTGGATTGGGCGTCGGGTTGTTGGAAGATTGTCTGGAACATCGCTTAAGACCATCGGCCA
>NZ_KV789290.1:18658-19134 GCF_001807545.1 Corynebacterium sp. HMSC08F01
CTGGAACATCGCTTAAGACCATCGGCCACTTAAGTTTTCGGGGCTTTTTCGTAGAGGTTCTTCGCGAAATGAGTCCGGCACCGCTGCCAGGATGCATCGGGCAACACTTCGGAAATGGCGTGCTGGATGCCTTCATGGGCATCACTGGTGATAAGGAAGACACCGCGAAGTCCGCGGGCTTTTACGTCTTGGAAGAAGCCTTTCCACGACGCGTTGGATTCCGTGGTGGCAACATGCATGCCGAGCATTTCCCGGTAGCCGTCAGCGTTAACACCGGTAGCCAAAAGTACGGAGCATTTGACCACCCGGCCACCTTCACGCACTTTGATTGTCAACGCGTCGCACGACAGGTAGGCATACCCGCCGGGATCCAGGGGACGGTTTTTGAAATCTGCGACCATTTCGTCGAGTTCTTCCGACATGCGTGAGACTTGGGATTTCGACATGTTGGAAATGCCAAGGGTTGCCACCAGATC
>NZ_KV789291.1:0-70346 GCF_001807545.1 Corynebacterium sp. HMSC08F01
ACGCCATAACAGGCCTCAAGACACGAAAACACCGTGTTTCAACCCCACGAACACACCAGTCCACCACCCCAACGCTCATCGTCTAGCACCCTGAAACACCAGCTAGACGATCAGCCCCATAACGACAAACAACCCCAACACCACCAGGGCAAACACAGAGGCCGAAACGAGATCGTCTAGCAGCATCACAAGCCCAGCTAGACGATCAGCCCACAGACCAGGAGAACACCACCCCACCATCCGCCCCAACCCCAATCCGACGCCATATATAGGGACACACCCACACCCCACCATCCGCTCCACGGAAGGCAAACAAAAAGCCCGCCTCCACAAAAACGGAGGCGGGCGGCGCTTGGCTTACTTGCCGAGCTTACGACGCTGCACACGAGTGCGGCGGAGCATCTTGCGGTGCTTCTTCTTCGACATACGCTTGCGGCGCTTCTTAATAACTGAACCCATAAGGCTTCCTCTTTTCTAACGTTGCTTCGTACGTACGTGGTCGGCACGACCGCTTGCGCGGAACAGTGGGAGGTGCACACTCCCACAGGTTGTGGCCAACCTGAACACGCCAAGCATACAGGCGTGCAGACCAGCAGCCAAAAACCGAAAACGCCCGTTCCCCCACTGAAATCAGGTGGGAACGGGCGTTTCGTAGGGGTCTGGAGTGGTTTTACCCCACGTCGTAGACGGAGGACTCCAGGTATTCGTTCACCGCGTTTTCGTTGACACGGAACGAACGGCCTACGCGGACGGCAGGCAGTTCGCCGGAGTGAACGAGGCGGTAGACGGTCATCTTGGAGACGCGCATAATCTCCGCGACTTCGGCGACCGTCAGGAACTTTCCTTTATCTTCATTAACCACTTAATTCTTACCTCTCGGCACGCAAACGCGCTGCAGGCTTCCCCTCCCGCAGGACGAACACGCACGTGCTCCAACCACCCTAACGTGAAACATGGGTTGAGTGCGACTTAAGGGAGAGAATTTTTTCAGAGTGCAGGTAGTGAACACACAGCATCAGTTGTGACGGGTGTGACTACCGGGGTTATTCCTCGCCAAGTTCCTTCGACCGGCGCGCACAGGCCTCCATCGCGCGGTAGAACGCACCACGCAGACCGGACTCCTCCAACTCGCGGATTGCACGCGCGGTTGTGCCTGCCGGGGACGAAACGTTGGCACGCAACTGCACGGGCCCATCCTCGCCTTCCAGCATCGCGCCTGCACCGGCCGCAGTGGCCTTAGCCAGACGCTCCGCAAGGTCGCGCGGCAGGCCGAGGGACACGCCCGCGTCCACCATCGCTTCGGTGACAAGGAAGAAGTACGCAGGGCCGGAGCCGGACACTGCGGTCACTGCGTCGATCTGCGGTTCGGTGACGGTGACAACCTCGCCGGCGGCGGCGAGCAGTTCATCGACGGTCTGCCGCTGCTCGTCGTCAACGAAACGCCCGTAGGTCACCGCAAGCACGCCCTTACCGACGAGCATGGGCGTATTCGGCATAACGCGCGCGATCGGGACGCCTGCGAGCGCCACTGCCTCTTCCATCGCTGCCAGCGTGATACCTGCTGCCATGGAGACCAGGACCGGGGTGTTGTCGGCGTCGCCAAAGCCTTCGCCAATTTCGGCGATGACGTCGAGGATGCCCGCGGGTTTCACGCACAGGAACACGACGTCGGCGTGCTGTACGGCTTCGTGGTTGTCGTTGGTGGTGCGCACGCCGTAGCGCTCACGCAATACTTCGCTGCGTTGCGACGACCTATTCGTCGCCGTGATCTTCTCCGGGTCGTAACCGGACTGGATCAGACCCGACAGGAGCGCTTCGCCGATATTTCCGGCGCCAATAATTGCGATGTTTGCCATGGTTGCCATGTTTAGATCAACGCGGGCCCAAATGCCATAACTGCTGCAGCGATACCTGCAAGCGCCATGTTCAGGCCATCACGTCCGGTGCGCATCGCACGCACACCGAAGACCACGCCGACCACTGCGACGATGCCAAGCAGCACCGCGACAACTGGGATGACGTGCGCCCACAGCCACTTGAATGCCAGGAACCCAAGCACACCCAGCAGCACGCCCAGGCCAACGAGCAGCACCATCAGAATCGGGTTGATGGAGGCGTCCTCGACTTCGATGTCGCGGACGTCCTCATCAGGCAGGTCGTTCTCGAACAGGTCGAGCTCCGCATCCTGCTTATCGACGACTACCTCATCTACCGGCTTCTCCTCCGACTGAGGAGCCGCCACAGCAGCCGCAGCTGCCGCAGGCGCCGCCGGTGCCGTGGCCTGTGCTGCAGGCTTCTCCGCAGGCTTAGCAGCAGGTTTCTCTGCCGGCTTTCCTGCCGGCTTGGCAGCGCCTTCGCGCACGACCGGAATGACGTGGGTGTCGTCCTCGGCAGGCGGAGCCTGAGTCGGCTTCGCCTTGGCCACTGCCTCTTCAGGCTTCTCCTGCTTGGCAGGCTTCTCCTGCTTGGCAGGCTTCTCCGCAGGCTTCTCCTGCTTGGGGGTCTTTGCCGGTTCGGCGGGGGCGTCGATAGGCACGCTCGAGTGCTTCGCCTCGACAGGCTTGACGTTGACCTTCTTAAAGGAGTCGGTGAGCTCGGCGACCGAAACGCCACCGTCTTCGAGGCTGCGGCGGCGCCGGGGGCGTCGTGTGGCCGAAGGGTTTTCCTTCTCGGCGCGCGCGAGGAGCTCGGCTACCGTGAGCTGCTTGTCGGCCATTTACTCGTCGTCTCCTTTATCGGCATTCAAACCGCCCTGGTCGATGCGTTTCAGAATCACGCCTTCACGCAAGGCCCACGGGCAGATCTCCAACTTATCAATATTTAGTGCGCGCATTGCAGCCTCGGCAACGAGGGCACCGGCGACGATCTGGTGGGATCGGTCCGCATTGATGCCTTCGAGCTCCGCACGGTCCGCTGCTGTCATGCGTGAAATGAACGCGATGAGCTGGCGCAAACCGGGTGCGGTGAGGGTGCGCTGCACGAACGGACCTGCCGACGATGGTGCTGCACCGGTAAGGCGGGCCAGGGAGCGGAACGTCTTGGAGGTGCCCACCGCCAGGCCTACCTCGCCAAGTGCTTTAAATTCTTCGGCGGGGCCGGCGAGTTCCGCGTCGATGTAGTCGCGCAGCATGTTGATCTTCTTACGCTCTGGCGGGTCGGTGTCGAACCACTCGTGGGTCAGACGGCCAGCGCCGAGGTCCAGCGACACTGCCAGGTCCGGCATTTCTTCGGTGCCTGAGGAAATCTCGAGCGAGCCACCGCCGATGTCCAGGTTGGTGATGCGGCCGGCGGACCAGCCGTGCCAGCGGCGGGCGGCGAGGAAGGTCAGGCGTGCTTCCTCTTCGCCGGAGAGGATCTCCAGATCCACGCCGGTTTTCTTCTTCACCTGCTTCAGCACGTCCTCGGAGTTCGTCGCGGAGCGTACTGCCGAGGTGGCGAAGGCAAGGACCTCTTGGCACTTGAGATTGTTGGAGAGGTCGGCTGCTTCCTGGCAGGCGTCGACAAGTTTGTCGATGCCTTTTTGTTCGATGTTGCCTTTCTTATCCAGCAACTCGACAAGCCGCAGCGGCTGCTTCCAGTCACTCATCGGGGTGGGGCGTCCGCCACCGTATGCATCGACCGCCACAAGATGGACGGTGTTGCTTCCGACGTCTAATACACCTAATCGCACCACCTCAGCGTAACGGGTCTACGGTGTGCAAGTGTGAATCAACCAGCCCCGAATCCTGTTTTTCTTGGCTTTCCGGCAGATTCCCCGGCAGGTCGCTCCATTGCGGCAGGCAGGGAAACGGCCCAGGAATTCCCGCGCGAATGGTTTGAGTTTGTCCACCCGGAGGACCCTGACCACACGTTTTCGCTAGATCTGACCTGGCTCGAGTCCACCTGGTCGTGCCGATTTGGCACGTCACAGTGCCTGGGTATCGACGAATCCAACCAGGCGGTCGGCTGCTGCATCCACGGCGCATACATTGCCGACGAAGAAGACCGCGACACCGTATATAACTCCGTTGCGTTGATGCCGGCGAAGTACTGGCAGTTGCGTCCGGCCGACACGGATGAGTTCTTCAAGGCTGACGACCCCACGTGGCTCGAGCCGTGGCTGGAGTGGGACGACAGCGATGAAGAGGACGACGGTCCGCACATCAAGACAAAGGTGGTCGACGGCGCTTGCATCTTTGCTAACCGCCCCGGCCACCCGACCGGTGCGGGCTGTGCGCTGCACCAGTGGGCGATGGCGGAAGGCCACAACATCGTTGGCACTAAGCCGGAAGTGTGCTGGCAGGTGCCGTTCTCCCGCGAGGATGAATGGCAAGAGCGTAGCGACGGCCACGAGATCCTGCGCACCACCATCGGTGAGTACGACCGCCGCCAATGGGGCGACGGCGGCGAGGACTTCGACTGGTGGTGCACCGCCTCACCGCAGTGCCACACCCCGAACAACGGCAGCCTCAAGCCGATTTGGCAGTCCATGAAGGACGAGTTGATTGCGCTGATTGGTGAGGTCCCGTATGCGATCGTCGCAAAGCATTGCGAGGCTCGCGCGAACCTGCCGCAGGAGGCGAAAGCCACCCACCCCGCGACGGATCAGGCCTCGAACTTGTAACCCAGGCCGCGCACGGTAACCAGCTGAGTGGGGCGCTTCGGCTCCGCCTCGATCTTGGAACGCAACCGCTTGACGTGCACGTCCAGGGTCTTGGTGTCGCCCACGTAATCGGCGCCCCAGATGCGGTCGATCAACTGGCCGCGGGTGAGCACGCGGCCGGCGTTGCGCATGAGGTACTCAAGCAGGTCGAACTCCTTGAGCGGCATGGGCACCGGCTGGCCGTCCACCAGCACCGTGTGGCGGTCGATGTCCATGACCACCCGGCCGCCCTTCAGCAGCTGGTCGTCGGCCTCCTCCACACTTTCCGCCTCCGGACCGCGGCGCAGCACCGCGCGGATGCGGGCGACGAGTTCGCGGGTGGAGTACGGCTTGGTCACGTAATCGTCCGCCCCCAGCTCCAGGCCGACAACCTTATCGATCTCACTGTCACGCGCCGTGACCATAATGATCGGCACCGACGACTCCGCACGCAGCTTTCGGCACACCTCCGTGCCACTCATCCCCGGCAGCATGAGATCCAGCAGAACCAGATCGATGTCTTCAGAGTCGAAGAGCTGCAGCGCCGTCGGACCGTCCGGCGCGATCTTGGTCTCAAACCCTTCCTTGCCCAGCAAAAACGCGAGCGGGTCCGATAAGTTCTCTTCGTCCTCGACGATAAGGATGGTCGTCACTGCTGCTCAAGTTCCTTTCTGCCAGCAGAGGCGTGAACAGATTCCGGGTCAAAGATCGGCAACTCAATGGTGAACGTTGAGCCGGTGCCGGGCCTAGACCACACGGTTATGTTACCGCCATGGTTGGCAACCACGTGCTTGACAATCGCCAGTCCCAGGCCAGTGCCACCTGTCGAGCGAGAACGGGCCTTATCCACCCGGTAGAACCGCTCAAACACGCGTTTTTGGTCCTCGGGCGCAATGCCGATGCCGCGGTCCGTGACACGGATCAGCACCGCTTTGTCGCGCACCGTTTTCTGCGTGATGCTCACCGGCTGCCCATCCGGCGAGTAGTTGATCGCGTTGGAGATCAGGTTGGCCACCGCCACTGTGAGCATCGACTTGTCGCCGAGCACGTACAGCCCAGTGGGGGCGCCACGGTTGATTTCAATCTTGCGGTTTTCGGCGGTGACGTGGTTGCGGATGACGGCTTCGTCGATGATGTCGTCGACACGCACTGGCGCCATGTCGGGCAGCGCTTCCGCGCCTTGCAACTTCGACAGCGCAATCAGGTCCGTGATCATCTCCCCCATGCGGTGCGCTTCCTTGTGCAGTTTCCCGCCGAAGTATTCGACCATCTCCGGGTCAGTCGGATCCTGCAGAAGCGCCTCCGCCAGCAGCGACATGCCACCGACGGGGGTTTTGAGCTCGTGCGAGACATTTGCGACGAAATCACGCCGCGCGTGCTCCATCCGCACATTCTCAGACTCGTCGGAGCCGTAAATGATCACCGACGAGTTATCCGTCAGCGTCAACGGAGCAACTACCGCGCGCACGTTACGGATGCGGTTACCGGTGGTGCGCTGTGGCATCTCCATGTCGATGACACGTTGCTCCGCATCGTCCATCACCTGCTCCGCAACATCGAATACGCGGGGGTTGACGGTGCCGTCGTGCACAAGCGACATATCGTGGGCACGCGCGTTGGACAGTTGCACCTTGCCATTTCTTCCAACGACGACGATGCCGGTGGGCGATCCCTGTGTCACCAGGTGCAACATATCGCTGACAGTGCTCACGCCAGTGTCTTCATCGTGGTCGTCCGCACTGTTTCGGGCATACCAACGCAATGCCCGCCGCCCGAGATGGGCAGCGGGGACGGCGACGAGCGCGCCGAGAATAAACGCAAGAACTGGCGACACAGCCTAAGCGCTACTTCTTGCCCTGGTTAGCCACAGCGGCAGCGCCAGCAGCGGCAGCCTCCGGGTCGAGGTAGGTACCGCCCGGGTTGAGCACCTTGCCGCGCTCGCCGATTTCGTACAGCAACGGCATACCGGTCGGGATGTTCAGAGCCGCAATGTCCTCGTCGGAAATGCCGTCGAGGTACTTCACCAGCGCACGCAGAGAGTTACCGTGCGCTGCGACCATGACAGTCTTGCCCTGCAGCAGCTGCGGCAAGATTGCCTCCTCGTAGTACGGCAGGAAGCGACACACAACGTCCTGCAGGCACTCGGTGCGCGGCACCTCCGGCAGGAACGCGTAGCGCGGGTCGTTGGTCTGCGCGTACTCGTTATCGATGTCAATCGCCGGTGGCGGAGTGTCGTAGGAACGACGCCACTCCATGAACTGCTCATCGCCGTACTTGTCGCGGATCTCCGCCTTGTTCAGGCCCTGCAGCTTGCCGTAGTGGCGCTCGTTGAGGCGCCAGTTGCGCACAACCGGGATCCAGTGGCGGTCCGCTGCGTTCAGCGCAATGTTGGCGGTGCGGATCGCGCGACGCAGCAGCGAGGTGAACACGATGTCCGGCAGGACACCCTTTTCAACCATGAGCTTGCCGGCGTTGACGGCTTCGCGCTCACCCTGCTCTGTCAGGTCGACGTCCACCCAGCCGGTGAACTGGTTCGACTTGTTCCACTCACTTTGACCGTGACGTACAAGAATCAACTTTCCGTTACCCATAACTTTAAGCATGCCACGAAAGAGGTTTAGTGTCGTGGGCATGCTCAAGGTTTTTCGCTACGCCGCCGCGGTTGCCGTCGCCGCGGCACTGACCACTGCCCCATCTGCTGCCGCAGCGCCTGCGCTTGCCGCCCCCGGCGCACCCGTGGCCACACTGTTTCAGGGCTCTGATTCCTTTGCCAACACCTCGCGCTGCAGCCAGGGTCCTTCCGGTGTGGTGCGCACCCCTGACGGGCAGACGAAGCGGATCATGATCACCGCCGCGCACTGCTTCGACGTGGACGATAAAACGGTGCGCCCGGAGGTGTACGCGCCGGTACGAAGTGGTGGCGGGGTGCGCTACCCGCGGGTGGGCAGCGTGGATACGCAGCGCAAGAAGTTCGAGCTGGGCAACGGCGAGTTGATGGACTTCTACCGCATTATCGACGAGCCCGACTGGGCCATGGTCCGCCTCGACCCAGGCGTTTCTGCCTCCGGCTGGTCCACCTCCCGCGACCAGTGGGGCAGCACCCCCTCCCGGAACGTTGCAATCACTGGCGTGAAGGATTACCGCAGCCTGGGCAACGAGCTGATCAGCTTTGACAACTTTGGCCAGCCCATCTGCAAAGACGGCATGCGCACCGGCCGCTCGTGCGGCACCCAGGTGTTCCGTACACAGAACTTCATCTGGCACGTCGGGTTGAACTACGCCTCGGGTGATTCCGGCGGCATCAACTACGACCCGCGCACGGGCGAGGCCATCGGGTTGACCGTCATTGGATACGGCCCCTTCGGCAACTCCCAGCAGATCGACCATGCGCTCGAGTCCGCCTACGGCATCCCCGACGGTCAGGTAAATCAGGCGTTTACTCCTGCTGAGCCGGCGCCGCGCGCGGAGTTTGCGACGCTTCGCGACGAAATCGCCCAGCACAACCCAGCCGCCGCCAACAAGCCCGCGCCGGCACCGTCGAAGTTCCACAAACTCACCGGCGCAGTCAACGGTGCCCAGGCTGATGCTGCTCGCCTCGCCGGGGAGGCGCAGCGTCTTCCCCAAGCAGCAGACCCGGTTGCCGCAGCGCAGGAGCTTGCCGGACGTGCGGGTGCCGCAGCCAACCAGCGTGCAGGTGAGATCAGCGCCGCCGTGAACGCGATCATCCGCTAGTTGCCGCCGGGGATCCGGGGAGCCTCACAGGGGTCGTAACCGTCGAGCGCTTGCTTATAGACGCCCGCGAGCTGGTCTGCCGACGCCGCCCAGCTAAACCGGGCCGCGTGGCGGACGGCGGATTCGCCCATGTGGATGCGCGTGGAGTCGTCGATAAGCAACCGCTCCAGCGCGTCCGCCCACTCGTTGGTGTCGTGACTGCCCGCCAGCAGGCCGGTCTCCCCGTCACACACCGCGATCGGGAGCCCGCCGACCTTCGCCGCCACCACCGGCGTACCTGTGGCCTGCGCTTCCACGGCGACCAGGCCGAAGCTTTCATTGTAACTCGGCACCGCCACAATGTCCGCCGCCTGGTAGATGCTGACAAGTTCCTCCGGCGGGCGCGGGCCAAGGAAACGCACGGTGGCACCCAGCGCCTCCTCGTCCGCGATCGCACGGTAGTGCTCTACTGAGGAGCCGGACCCGCTCGCCCCACCACAGATGATCACGCGCAACGGACCTTCGACGCTGCCGCGGCGCACGACCTCCCCCATCGCACGCAACAACACCTGCGGACCCTTGAAGTCCTGCAACCTGCCCACGAACGCCACCACCTTCGCATGCAGCGGAATACCCAGGTGGCGGCGCGCAAGTTCCGTGTTGCGGTTCGTGCCAGGGGTGAACAGTTCCGTGTCCGCACCAGGGCTGACTACGTCGATCTTCGACGGGTCCACGTCGTAGAAGCGGGCAAGCTCGCTGGTTTCATCCTCGGTGTTGACCACGAGCGTTTCGGCGTTGTCCACGAGTTGCTGCTCACAAATACGGCGCGCCTCCGACTCCGAGCCACCCACACCGTAGGCGTTTTTCACCGCCGCCCACGTATGCCCGGTGTGCACCAGTGGCACCCCAGCAAGGTCGGCGAGCAACCACCCCACCTGGCCGGAGAGCCAGTAGTGGGAATGGATCAGGTCGTAGGAGCGCTCGTCTGCTCGGCAGAACTGCACCACCCCGCCGGCGAACGCCGCGAGTTGGGTGGGCAGGTCTTCTTTCTCCAGCCCCTCATACGGCCCGGCGACGATATTGATCACCCGGTAGCCTGGCTCGACCTCGACGATCTCGCCCTGGCTGGGCCGCGTCGCACGGGTGAACACATCCACCTGCGTGCCCTGGCGGGCCAGTTGGGTCGCAATGTTGTGAACGTAGACGTTCATGCCACCGGCATCACCTATCCCCGGCTGCTCAAGCGGAGACGTGTGCATTGAAATCATGGCGACGCGCATGCGGGCCAGATTAGCGCGACTGTGTGGTTCCTGACAGACTCCGCAGGCTGTTTGTGCCGACCTGGGCATATGGGGCTGTCTGACAGATTCCGCCGGGAAGTGTCAGGGCAGAAAATAGCCGCCACGTCAGTGCGCCGCGTGCCGGTGCCACGCACCGAAGTCCGCCGCGACCGTCGCCGCCAGGTGCTGGTAGGCCTTGAGCGTCGCCGGGGCCATGCGTTCCAAATCGACGACCGCACCTTCCGCCAAGTGCCTGTCGTACGGGATCGTGTGCACCGCCCGCGTGCGCGAGGCGAAGTGTTCGGTGACCTTGCCCATATCGATGGTCGGCTTGCCCGGTGCGGATGAGGAAACGACCACGACAGCGTTGGCGGCCAACTGGTCGTAGCCGTGGAGGTTGAGCCAGTCGAGGGTCGCGGATGCGGACTGCGCGCCGTCGAGAGCAGGTGAGGTGACCAGCACAAGCGCGTTGGCCAGGTCGAGCACGCCCGCCATCGCGGAGTGCATCAGGCCGGTGCCACAGTCGGTGAGAATGACGTTGTAGTGGTGCTGCAGGATGTCGATGGCGTGGCGGTAGTCGGCTTCCGAAAACGCCTCGGAGACCGCCGGGTCTCGCTCGGAGCCGATCACCTCGAGCCGCGATGCTGCCTGGTTAGTAAAGGCACGGACCTGCGGGTAGCGGTGCGTTTCCGGCGCGTGGAGCAGGTCACGGATGGTGGCCGGTGGCGCGGTTGCTGCGCGTTGGGCAAGTGTGCCCAGGTCCGGGTTGGCGTCGATGGCGATGACGCGATCCCCACGGGTCTGTGCGAACACGCCTCCAAGGCCAACGGTGGTTGTGGTCTTACCGACGCCACCTTTCAGGCTCATCACCGCAATGCGGTAGTCGCCGCGCAGGGGCGCACGGATGGCGTCGATAAGCTGCTGCTCCTCGAGCTCTTTGCGCGAACCGCCCGGGTTGATGCGACCACGAGTGGCGGTGTGGATCATTTTGCGCCAGCCCTGTTTCGGCGGCGATTTCACCGGATCCACCAGGTTGGTTTGATCGAGCACCTCAGGTGGTGTGAGTTCAAGCTCCGGCATGGCAACAGCGTCGCGAAGCGTGGCGTCATGGAACGTGGTCATGAAAAATCCCCCCGTATTTCCCCAAATATGTGATGCGGGCAAGTGTAGATGATCAATTTCTTGTGCGCACCCATTCACAACCTACGCAAGAGTAAGTTATACTCCGCAACACGTTTAGTTACACCTGACCACAACCGAGAGGATGCAATGGGCGCCGCAGACACACAGGCCTGGATTGAGCAATACGCCGAATGGACGAACCCGCGTCCCGAAATCGGCACAGATACGCTCGTGAGCTGGTTCAACCGGGCCGTGGCCACCCAACCGCGCAGCGCCGCAACATGGTTCATGGGCAAGGAGCTCACCTACGCCGAGCTCAACGATCACGTCGGCAGCGCGGCAGCCGGCTTGGCCAAACTCGGCATCCAGCCTGGGGACCGCGTTGCGGTTGCGCTACCCAACTGTCCGCAGCACGTCATCGCAGTCACGGCAATCCTGCGACTGGGCGCGGTCGTCGTCGAACACAACCCGCTCTACACCGCAGACGAGCTCGAGCCACAATTCAACGACCACGGAGCGAAGATTGCGATTGTCTTCGACCGTGAAGCGGACACCTTCCTCTCCCTGCGCGGACGCACCCCGCTGGAAACCGTTGTGGCCGTCAACATGATCGACGAAATGCCAACGCACCTCAAGGCATTGCTCGCACTGCCAATTCCGCCAGTAAAGAAGAAGCGCGCCGAGCTCAGCGCCCCCGCCCCAGGGACCATGAACTTCACCGACCTGCTGCGGACACGTTCTCGCACGGTGCACTTGCCACCGATCGAGCCGGAAACTACCGCCTTTATCCTCTACACCTCGGGCACATCCGGGAAACCGAAGGGCGCGCCGCTGACGCACCGCAATATCGTCTCGGTCCTCAAGGCGGGCATCGAGTGGCTGGAGGACTGGGGTGCGGTGCGCGAAAAGGTGCTCGCCGTGCTGCCGATGTTCCACATCTACGGCCTTGCGTTGAACTACGGCCTGCCACTGACGGTCGGCGGGCAGATCGTGCTCGTGCCCGCACCGCAGCCGCAGTTGTACCAGTCGGCGATCCTGAAAACGCGGCCTACGATGCTGCCGGGCGTGCCCACGCTGTACGCCAAGATCATCGAATGGGCGAAGAAAGACAACGTCGACCTTTCCTCGATTCACACGTCGATCTCCGGCGCATCCACCCTGCCTGCAGAGACGATCGAACTGTGGGAAAACACCACGGGCGGGCGCCTCATCGAAGGCTACGGCCTGACGGAAACCTCGCCGATCCTCGCCGGCAACCCCCTCGACGGCACACGTCGTCCGGGCTACATCGGTCTCCCCTTCCCCAATACGGAGATCCGCATCGCTGACCCGGACGACCCTTCTCGCACCATGCCCGACGGTGAGCCAGGCGAGCTGCTTGCCCGTGGCCCGCAGGTCTTCGCTGGTTACCTGAACAACCCGGAGGCAAACGAGAACGCGTTCCACGATGGTTGGTTCCGCACCGGCGACATGGCCGTCATGGAGCCGGACGGCTGGATCAAGTTGGTGGCGCGCATCAAGGAGATGATCATCACCGGCGGCTTCAACGTGTACCCGGACGAGGTGGAGGGCGTACTTCGCCGCCATCCGGATATCGACGACATCGCGGTCGTCGGCCGCCCCCGCGAGGATGGCGCCGAGGATGTCGTCGCGTGCATCACGCTTGTCGACGGCGCCGCGCTCGACCCCGAAGGCCTCAAGGCCTACGCCCGCAAGCACCTGACGCGCTACAAGGTGCCGCGCGAGTTCTACCACTTCGAGGAGCTGAACCGGGACCAGACAGGCAAGATTCGTCGCCGTGAGGTTCGCGACACTCTCGTCAGTCTTCTTACCCAACCGTAGGTAGATGGGCGTAGGGTGGTCACCATGACTTCACCCTCCCCAACCAATGGAGATGCCCCCTGGCTGCAGTACTACCCCGAGTGGACCGCCCACTCGCTGGAGTACGGCAACCGCACGCTGAACGATCTTTACGACGACAACCTGGCCGCCAACGGCAACAACACCGCCACCAGGTTCTTCGGCCGCACCCAGACGTTTAGCGAGCTCGACCGCGAGGTGCGCCGCGCCGCCGCAGGTCTGAAAGCCTTTGGCGTTCGCCCGGGTGACCGCGTGGCGATTATGCTGCCGAACTGCCCCCAGCACGTCGCCGCGTTCTTCGCCGTCCAGAAAATTGGTGGTGTCGTCGTCGAGCACAACCCGCTCTACACCGCCCACGAGCTGCGCCCGCAATTCAAGAACCACGGCGCCCGTGTAGCAATCGTGTGGGACAAGGCCGCCGACACGCTCGAGCAGCTGCGCGCCGATACCCCGCTGGAGACCGTGGTCAGCGTGAACATGATCAAGGCCATGCCGCGTGCCCAGCAGCTCGCGCTGCGCCTGCCGTTGCCGAAGGTGATGGAAGCCCGCGCAGCACTCACCGGCCCGTGCAGCAACACGGTGCCGTGGGAGTCCCTGACCAGCTCCGCCATCGGTGGGCTGGGCACTGACTTGGAAACCCCAGCAGAGATCACTCCGGAAAGCCCCGCGGTGATCCTGTACACCTCCGGCACGACCGGCGCGCCGAAGGGCGCGGCACTCTCGCACGCAAACCTGGTTGCCAACCCGCTGCAAGGCCAGGCGTGGGTAAAGGAACTCCAAGAGGGCAACCAGCGCATGCTGGCGGCCCTGCCGTTCTTCCACGCCTACGGCCTGACGTTCTCGTTGACGTTGACCATGCTGATCGGCTCAGAACTTGTGCTCCTGCCAGCCCCGCAGATGCCTCTTGTGATGAAGGCGATCAAGAAGACCCCGCCGACGTTCATCCCGGGTGTGCCCACATTGTTTGAGCGCATCCTGCAGGCTGCGGAGAAGAAGAACATCGACCTGTCCCCGGTCCAGATTGGCTTCTCGGGTGCGTCGTCGCTGCCGAAGGAGATTATCGAGGGCTGGGAGCGCGCCACCGGCGGTCGCCTGGTCGAAGGCTACGGTCTGACGGAGACGTCACCGATCATCGTCGGCAACCCGCAGACCGCGGACCGTCGCCCCGGCTACATCGGCATCCCCTTCCCCGACACCGAGATCCGCATCGTCGACCCGGACAACCCGGACAAGGACATGCCCTACGGCGAGGACGGCGAAATCCTGGCGAAGGGCCCGCAGGTGTTCTCCGGCTACTTCAACAACCCTGAGGCCACCGAGAAGGTCTTCCACAACGGTTGGTTCCGCACCGGCGACATGGGTGTGATGGAGGAGGACGGCTTTATCAAGCTCGTCTCCCGCATCAAGGAGCTCATCATCACCGGCGGGTTCAACGTCTACCCTGCGGAGGTTGAGGAGGTCATCCGCACCCACAAGGACGTCGAGGATGTCGCCGTCGTGGGCCGTCCACGCTCCGACGGTTCGGAGGATGTTGTCGCCTGCGTCGTGCTTCGCGACGGCGCCGCCCTCGACCCCGACGGCCTGAAGGACTTCGCCCGCGAGAACCTCACCCGTTACAAGGTGCCGCGCACCTTCTACCACTTCGAGGAGCTGGCCAAGGACCAGATGGGCAAGCTACGCCGCCGCGAGGTCCGCGAGGACCTGCTGTCCAAGCTCGAGCAGCGCTAAAGGCTCGGTCCGGACACCCGCGCTGCTTTGTTGGTCTCGCGGCGGCCATCCGCCGCGCCGCCCCACAGATGGTGAGAACCTAATGGTGAGCTCGGCAAAATTTTGGCGTTCTCCCCGTTTGGTTCTCACCATTTGCGCGTGCGACGGGGGTTCGCGCTAAAGACCCACCCAGACCGGCTCGGGGTGCAGCTCAACGCCAAACTGCTTGTCGACGACCCCCTGCACCCTCCGCGCCAACGCCACGATGTCGTCCGCCGTGGCGTTACCCCTGTTCGTCAGCGCAAGGGTGTGCTTGGTGGACAGTCGTGCAGGTGCGTCCTCGCCGGGGAATCCGCGGGGGCAGCCGGCGCGCTCGATCAGCCACGCCGCAGACAACTTCTCTTGGCCCTCACCAGCGGCAAAGCGTGGCATGTGGTCTTCGCCGACCTTGGCCTCGATCTCATCCGCCAGTGAGGTGGGCACGACCGGGTTGGTGAAAAACGAGCCCGCGGACCACGTGTCGTGGTCGCCGGCGTCGAGCACCATGCCCTTCGCCCGGCGCGTCTCCAGCACGGATGCACGGGCCTCCGCCAGCGACACACGCTCCCCGCCCAGGTGGCGCAGCGGGATCGACTGGTCGGTCTTCTCCAGCGCCAGCTCGATCTCCAGTACCACCGCACGCGAGGTGAACTTCAGGTTGGAGTAGCGATACGCCAACTCCAGTGACTCGGCGGACACCCACTCGTCCGCATCCGTCTCGCGGTTGTAGAGACGCACGCGGGTGAGCACGTCCGAAATCTCGGAGCCGTACGCGCCGACGTTTTGCACCGGGGTCGCACCAGCGGAGCCCGGGATGCCCGACAAGGCTTCGATGCCGCCCAGGCCGTGGTCGACGGCAAAGGCAACCACGTCGTCCCAGACGGTGCCGGCTTGGATGCGCAACGTGGTGTCGTCGATAAGCGAGATACCCTCGTTGCGCACCAACACAGCAGAAAGATCGAGCGCACCTTCCGCAACAAGCAGGTTGGAACCGCCGCCGACAACAAGCAGCGGCGAACCGGCGCGATCAAGGCGCGCAACGGTCTCGGCGAGTGCTTCGGCGCTGGTGCACTCGATGATCTCGGCCGGCGAACCGCCGACGCGCAACGTAGTCAGAGAGGCGAATGATGGGGTTGACACGCCAACAACGGTAGTCTGTGACCCATGACTGCACGTAGTGAGATCACTGTGACCATCAACCAGCCGATCGAAAAGGTCGCGCAAGCCTACGCCACGCGCGAATACTGGGAGTTCATCGCAGAGAAACTCTCCCCGGAACCGGGCGAGCTCAACGAGTTCGCGGACAACACCGCAACCCTCTTTGAGATTCTGCCGACCTCTATCCTCCCGCCGGCAGCACAGGCGATGGTGTCCCAGGACCTGAAGCTCAAGCGCGTCGTCACCGTAGGCGCGCTCGACGGCGACACCGCCAAGCACACCATGACTGGCGACGTCAAGGGCACCCCGGTGGACCTCGGCGCCGAATACACCGCAACCCGCGACGGCGACAACACCAAGCTTGACTACGAGCTCGAAGCCAAGGTCAACATCCCGTTCATGGGCGCTGCCCTCGAGCCGAAGGTCGCCGAGGCACTCGAGGAGATCGTGGAAAACGAAGCGAAGCTCACCGAGCAGTGGATTAGCGAGAACCTCTAATCCCCCACTATCACAATCTCCGCGCCGATAACCCGGGTGCGGCGGGCAAACCCTACGGGGTGATCACCCGCGGCACGACCGGGTTTAATCGTCTGCGCAGATCTGATCGCTGGACCCGCTTTCACCCGCGGGTCCAGTCCCTGTTGCGAGCCGTACCCGACCCGCTGGCCGTGGATGTGGGCTACGGCGCCTCGCATGCCACCACCGTCGAATGGACCGGGTGGCTGCGCCAGATCCGCCCCGACATCGAGGTCGTGGGCCTGGAGATCGACCCGGAGCGCGTCCTGCCGCCCCGCGACGGCGTGCGTTTCGAGCTCGGTGGCTTCGAACTTGCTGGCTACCGCCCCCACCTCGTGCGCGCCTTCAACGTGCTGCGCCAATACGACGTCGACCAAGTCCCCGACGTGTGGGACACCGTCTGCTCACGCCTTGCGCCGGGCGGCCTGTTCGTCGAAGGCACCTGCGATGAAATCGGACGCCGTTGCGCATGGTTGCTTCTCGACGACACCGGCCCCGTCTCCTTAACCCTCTCCTGGGATCCCTTCCACACCGCAACCCCCTCAGAGGTGGCGGAGCGCCTCCCCAAAGCGCTGATCCACCGCAATGTGCCCGGCGAGGCCATCCACGCATTTCTTACCGACGCCGATACCGCCTGGGAACACGCCGCCGGATGGGAACCCCACGGCCCGCGCGTGCGCTGGCGCCACGCCCTCGACGACCTGGCCGCAAAATGGCCGATCACGCCCCAGCGGCGCCGCTTTTCCGACAATTCCGTGACCGTCGAGTGGAACGCCATCGCCCCAAGTTCCTAAACTGGCCCGCATGACCAAAGCCTGGAAAGTCACCCTCTCCATCATCGTCGGAGTACTCCTCCTGTTCGCCGTTGCGGAAGGAGGCATCCGCGCGTTCGTGTCCCACCAGGTCACGTCCGAAGCCCCGGAAGGCACCTCGGTGTCCTTCGGCCCAAAGCCAGTCACACTCGGCCTGCTGGGTGGAAAGTTCCCCCACATGAAAATCGACCAGGACTCCACCCTGGTTGTGGACGGCAACACCTTCACCGGCGCGCCCGCCGCCGTCGTGGAGATGGACAACGTCCACATCGCAGGTGGCGACCCGGTCGCCGAAACCCTCCACCTGACCTCCGATCTGCCCACCGACTACGTCCGCGCCATGCTCAACCAGCAGTTGGAGCAGCAGATGGGCGAGGACGCCGGATTCCTGGCCAACTTCATCAACGTCAGCGACGTCACCGCGAACCCCGAGGCCGGTACCTTCACCGTCGAGTTCAGCGGCGGTGTCGCAGGCATCGAACTGCGCCCCTCCATGCGTGACGGCCAACTCGCGCTCGAGGCCGAGAACACCTCCTTGTTCGGCTTCGACTTGCCCGACGGTGTCGCCGACGCCATCAGCGGCGCCCTGTCCAACGGCATGGCCCAGGAAGCCAACAGCACCATGCGTATCGACGACTTCCGCGTCATCGACGGCGGCCTCCAAGTCTCCATGGTGGGCACCGACGTGAACTTCAACGAACTGCAGATGATGCAAGAAAACCCCGCCGGGTTCACGACCCAGCAGGGTTAAGCGGTGCCGCTGCGGCGGCGCTGCGGCGGCGCGGGCGGTGTTACCAGCCCGCGTTGCCCTCCAGAATGTTTTTGATCTGGGGGCGGATGTCGAAGTAGTAGATACCGATCGCCACCGCACCAAACCATGCGATGAACGGCAGGCCGAGCATGCACGCCACTGCAGACAGCGCCAGGATGCCAATCCAGGCGCCCTTGGACTGGCGGCCTGCTGCTTCGAACGCGTCGGGGCGGGTCGTCGCCACGAGCCCGGCAGCCACAAGGCCTGCGATGCCGACCGCGAAGAGCATGAGGAAGCTCGCGCGTGACGGGAGCGTCGTGATGAACTGGATCTGCTCAAGAGCCGCGGTATCCATATCCCAACCTTCTAGTTAGCGGTGTTGTTGGAGTCGGTTTCGTCCGTCTCCAGAATCTCGCCGTCGATAATATCGCCGTCACCGGTGGTGTTGTTGAACTGGTCTTGGAGGCGCTCCACCAGGCCGTCGAAACGCGAGCGGATATCGCTCATAACACCCTTGTCATCGACACCGTCAAGAGCCTTATCCAGACGCTCGTTGAGCGCAGCGCGCACCTCATTTACCTTCGTAGTCACAGTCTCCTTGAGGTCGTCGGAGATCTGCAGATCACGCTCACGCAGGGAGTTAAAGAGCTTCTCCGCCTCATCGACGAAGTTGTTGGCCACGTTGCGCACGTCACCCTCCGACGTCGCCGCGTTCAAGTTCGTGCGAGCCTCATCGGACGTGGATTGGAAACGCTCAGAGAGCTCGCCGGCTACCTTGCCCAGCGCCGCACCGAGGGAAGAACCTGCCAGCAGCAGGGCCTCGCCAGCGTCGCGCAGGTTGTTACGGATCTCGCCATTGTTGTCAGCCACAGTTTTACCTTTCATCTAAAAGAACAAGAGCTGTGTCACAGTGTAAATAACCAAACCGGCCAGTGCACCGACCACAGTGCCGTTCAGACGAATGAACTGCAGGTCACGGCCCACCATCAGCTCGATCTTCTCCGCTGCTTCCTCCCCGTCCCAGCGCTCGATCGTCTCCGCGATGATGCCCACGATCTGTTCCGCGCCGTTCTCGGCCGCGTAGTGGGTGATCTTTTCCAGGCGTGCTTCGGCGTCGGCGCGGACTGTGGGGTCGTCGCGAAGCTTGGTGCCCCATTCCATCGACGCATCCGCGATCTTCCTGCGCAGCGTGCTCGACGGATCCGAGGCCGCCTCCACCAACGCTGTGGACAACTGCGCCCACATCCCCGCCGACGCCGAACGCACCGCATTCGACGCCATGATGTCGCCCTTCAACGCCTCCACGCGCGAGATCATCTCCCCATCAAACTGCAGGTCCTGCGCGAAGTCGTTGATCTGTCGGCGCAGCGCCCTGCGCGCCTCGTGCTGCGGGTCCGCGTCCACGTCCGCCATGAACGACACCAACTCGTCGTACACGCGCTGCCCCACGAGGTCTTTGGCGAATTGGGGTGCCCAGCGGGGCATGCGTTCGTCGATAAGTGAAACGACCGTGTCCTCCATGCCATTTACTTTGCGACGACCCCACGCCACCATGTCATCCACCACCGGCTCCACCTTGCCATCCGCAATCAACCCCTCCAGCGCACGGCCCAGCGGCGGGCCCCAAATCGGCTCCGCAAAGCGGTCGATCACCTGCGAATCGATAAACCGCTCCGCCTCCTTCGGATCGATGCCCTCAACCATGCGCACCACGAACGTGCCCACCTCTTCGCTGACCCGCTCCGCGTTCGCTGGCTGCGCCATCCACGTGCCTACCCGCTCCGGGATGCCCGCATCCATCACCTTCTGCGTAATCGTGCGCGCATTCAGGAAGTTCTCGCTGACAAAGTCGCTCAGCGCCCCCGCAACCTGATCCTTCTTGTTCGGGATGATCGCCGTGTGCGGAATCGGAATCCCCATCGGGTGCTTAAACAACGCCGTCACCGCAAACCAGTCGGCCAAACCACCCACCATGCCTGCCTCCGCCGCAGCACGCACGTAACCAATCCACGCCGCCGTTGCGCCTTGGGATTGCGCCCACGAGCACACAAGGAAGATCACCGCAGCAACCCCAAGCAAACTTGTCACCGCGATCTTGTGGTTTCGCAGGACGCGGCGCCGCTCCGCCTCATTGGTTGGGCTTGGCATCAACTGATCAGTCATGCCCCCGATTAAAGCAGCCCGGCCGACATGGGCACGAAAAATGCCCCCTTCGCCGAAACGAAGAGGGCAAAAGCTTCCAGCGCGTTAGTTCACGCGGCCAGTGCGCTTGCGGTACTCCTTGTAATCCTTCCGGCCAAGGCCGATGAAGATGAAGGCGAGCACCGTGGTGATCACTGCTTCAGCGACGCCCAGGATGAGCAGACGCTCTGCCAGGCCGTGAGTCTGCGAGCCAAAGCCGTAGACCATCGCACCCCAGCCCCACACTGCCAGGCCAACACCGAACAGTGCGGACAGGAGCAGACCCATCGCAACCCAGGTGAAGTTGCGGTTCAGGGACGAGTGCGGCGCACCCAGGGATACCGGGTCGTAGCCCTCGATGTACGTGTCCTCGATCCTGCTCTGGTACTCAGGGAAAGACTCGCTGTGGATATCTGCAACTGCATGAGAACCCATGATGATGTTTCCTTCTACTACTGCTGGTTCTACCAGGACTCCAATACCTCGGAGTATACGGCAGATCTAGTCGTCGCCACCCTTGAAGGCAGCACGGGCACGCTCAGCGTTGATCGCACCGACTGCATCAAGCGGGATACCGGCCGGGCAAACATCAGCACACTCGCCGTACAGCGAGCAGTGGCCGAAGTTCGTCTCCAGCTCATCAACCATGTTGCGGGCACGGCGGCCGCGCTCCATCTTGCCCAGCGGCAGCAGCTTCAGGTGCTTGAGCTTCGCGCCAGTGAACAGGTGCGCAGCACCGTTCGGGCAGGCAGCCACACAAGCGCCACAGCCGATGCAGGCCGCGTAGTCAAGCGCGGTCTCTGCGTCCTTGTGGTTCACAGCCAGCGTGTCAGCATCCGGAGCGGTACCGGCGTTGACCGAGACGTAGCCACCCTGCTGCATGACGCGGTCCAGAGCGGAACGGTCCACAGTCAGGTCCTTGATCACCGGGAATGCACCGGAGCGGAACGGCTCAATCTTGAGCGTATCGCCGTCGTTGTAGTTAAACAGGCGCTGCAGGCAGGCCGTCGTGTTCTGGCCAGCACCGTGCGGGC
This sequence comes from Corynebacterium sp. HMSC08F01, assembly GCF_001807545.1. NCBI lineage: Bacteria > Bacillati > Actinomycetota > Actinomycetes > Mycobacteriales > Corynebacteriaceae > Corynebacterium > Corynebacterium sp. HMSC08F01. Next base: position 20,793 of record NZ_KV789291.1, read on the forward strand.
GACCGTTGACCAGTACGCCACAGGTGCCGCAAATGCCTTCGCGGCAGTCAGAGGCGAACACGAACGGTTCTTTGCCCTCTTCGACGTAGTTGTTGTTGACGTGGTCGAGCAGCTCCAGGATGGACATCTGCTCCACAGCGTCGTCGACCTGGACGGTCTCGAAGCTGCCCTCAGTGTCAGGACCAGCCTGGCGCCAGATTTCAAGTGTCAGTTTCATTACTTGTAGTTCCTTGCCATCAGCGGGATCGAATCGAAGTACAGGGGTTCAGCGTGGCGGATGAACTGGCCTTCGCCGGCCGGCTCCCACGCGGAGACGAAGCACCAGTTGTCGTCGTCACGCTCTGCCTCGCCGTCATCGGTGAGGTGATCCATACGGTAGTGAGCACCGCAGGACTCGTCGCGGTCAAGAGCGTCGATGCACATGAGCTCGCCGAGGTTGATGTAGTCAACCAGGCGCAGCGCTGCCTCGAGGGTCTGGTTCATGTCATCCGCGGTACCCGGGATGTGAATGTTGGTCCAGAAGTCCTCGCGCAGTGCACGGATCTTACGGATGCCCTCTTCCAGGCCCTCCACGGTGCGGGCAACGCCGCAGTGCTCGTAGAGGATGTCGCCGAGCTGCTCGTGGAAGTGCTCCGGGCCGTGCGGCTCCGGACCACGGATGGACATGATGCGCGCGATGCGCTCCTCCACCTCAGCAACAACGTCCTTGGCTTCCTGGGAGTCCTCGGAGAGCTTCTCCTCACCGAGGTGGTTTGCCAGGTAGTTCGGGACGGTGAACGGCAGGGTGAACCAGCCGTCGACGGATGCGGACAGCAGCGAGTTAGCACCCAGACGGTTTGCACCGTGGTAGGTCCAGGAGCACTCACCGGCGGCGAACAGGCCGTCGATGGAGGTCATCTCGTTGAAGTCGGTCCACAGGCCGCCCATGGTGAAGTGGACGGTCGGTGCAATACGCATCGGAGCCTTGTACGGGTCGTCGCCAGTGGAGTCCTCGTACATCTCGAACAGGTTCGAGTAACGCTCACGGATGGTGTCCTCGCCGAGGCGCTCAATCGCGTCGGAGAAGTCCAGGTATGCGGAGTTGTGCAGCGGGCCAACACCGTAGCCGGCATTGAGCTGCTGGGAGATCGCACGGGACGCAACGTCACGCGGCACCAGGTTGCCGAAGGCCGGGTAGCGACGCTCCAGGAAGTAGTCACGCTCGTCTTCCGGAATGGTGTTCGGGTCGCGGTCGTCGCCCTTTTCCTTCGGGGTCCAAATGCGGCCGTCGTTACGCAGCGACTCCGACATCAGCGTGGTCTTTGCCTGCCACTTCGCGTTGACCGGAAGACCGGTCGGGTGGAACTGGACGAAGCACGGGGACGCCAGGTAGGCACCACGCTCGTACGCACGCATCATGGCGGAAGAGTTGGAGTTCTTCGCCAGCGTGGTCTTGTGGTACACGTTGCCGTAACCGCCGGTAGCCAGGATGACTGCGTGGCCGGTGAACGGCGTGATCTCACCGTTGATCAGGTTACGGGTCACAATGCCGGAGCAGTGCTTCTTGCCGTCCTTCTCGGTGATGATCAGATCCATCAGGTCGTGGTGAGTGAAGATCTCAACGTTGCCCAGGTGGATCTGGCGCTGCAGAGCCGAAGCGGTGGACAGCTGCAGCTGCTGGCCTGTTTGGCCACGGGTGTAGTAGGTACGGGAGACCTGCACGCCACCGAACGAACGGGTGGCCAGGGTGCCGCCGTACTCACGAGCGAACGGAGCGCCAATGGCGTTCATGTGGTCGATCACGCGGACCGACTCGACAGCCAGGCGCCAGCAGTCGGACTCGCGGCAGCGGTAGTCGCCGCCCTTCACGGTGTCCTTGACGTGGCGGTAAGCACCGTCGTTATCCACCTTCTTGCCGCGGGCGGAGTTGACGCCACCCTGTGCAGCAATGGAGTGCGCACGACGCGGAGCATCGTGGTAGGTGAAGGACTTGACGTTGTAGCCGAGCTCGCCAAGTGCCGCAGCAGCTGCGCCACCGGACAGGCCGGTACCAACAACGAGGACGGTGAACTTACGACGGTTCAGCGGCGACACCAGGTTCATGTGGTCCTTCTGGAACTCCCACATGTCCTTCATGCGCACTTCGTCGCGGTTTGGCTCGTTGGACTGCAGGATCTCACCCGGGGTGACACCAGCAGCAGCCGACTCCGGCTGACGGAACGCCTGTGCCTGGGCCTGGCCGGCAGCCGGCGTCTCGGTGGAGGCCTGCTCGCCGTGCGAACCCTGATTCGAGGAAATAGAGGTAGTCATATTGTTTCTCCTATTTGGCCATTACCGAACGAAGTCCGGGACCCAGCCGGCCGCAAGAGCGATCGGCATGATGACGTTTCCGGCGACGACGATGAACGGGAGGATGTACGCGAGCACGACCATGAGGCCCTCACCGCGCTTGCCCAACCAGCCAAGGTCAGACACAGCGAGGTAGATGCCGTGGGTCAGGTGCAGCAGCAGTGCCAGGTTCGCGACAACGTAAACCAGGGTGACCCACCAACGACCTGGGCCGAAGGTAGCCAGCAGGTTGTTGCGGACTGCGCCGTGGACGAACTCGTCGGAAGCCACAGCAACACCCATGGTGAGGTCCAGGATGTGGAACACGATGAACAGCAGCAGGATGACACCCGTGACCAGCATTGCGCGGGTCGCGGTGGACTGCCAGCCACCCATCAGGCCCGTGCGCTTGAAGCGACCGCGGGACTTCTTCGAACGGCCGTGCAGGGCGAATGCTCCCCAAACGTGCAGCACCAGGCAGGCGAGCAGCACGATGCGAATAATCCACAGGAAGCCCTCACGCGGGAACAGCGGCTCGCCGATCGTGCGGAGGAACTCGCCGTAGTCGTCGATCGGCGCGGAGCCGTCGGCGTGCAGCGGCATAAAGATCTTCAGGTTGCCCACCATGTGGCCAAGCACGAAGAGACCGAAGATGAGGCCGGTGATGGCCATGGTCAGCTTGATGGCCCATGTTGGGTAGGACGGCCGCTCGCGCAGCGGCTTTTCAGTAATTTTTCCGTGACGAATGGCTTCACGGTCTGCGTTTTGTACAGTCATGGCACCTCCAGTGTCGCTAATACTCTATGAGAATCGCGCCGGTTACACACACCTGAATTGCAGGCCGATCCATGTTTTTCCCAAGTTTCAACCGGCACTTGACCCCTCTCCCCAGTACGCACCGCACTTTGTGACCTTCCTCACTGCGGGGCGTTGATGGTGGATAGCCAACAATCCCCACCCCGTTAAGTGTCAATCTTTGGTTGGTTAGTTTCACCTAACTGCCAGCTCGGGGCGAAATCGGTACGCTGGCCCCCATGGCTATTGACAAGAACACCGAGAACTCTGCAACCCGTCAGATTGATGCCCCTGCGGCCGCGATCTTCGACATCCTGTCCAACCCCGAGCGCCACGCCGAGACCGACGACTCCGGCATGGTTGTCTCCGCCGATCAGGCCGAGCGCCTCAAGGCAGTCGGCGACACGTTCACTATGAACATGACCAAGGAGGACGGCGACTACCAGACCGTCAACGAGGTCTTCGCCATCCAGCCGGACCGCATCATCGGCTGGAAGAACGTGGAAAACACCACCGCCCAGGTGAAGGTTGGCGCGAAGTGGCTCTACGAGCTCGAGCCGATCGACGCCGACAACACCACCGTGAAGCTCACCTACCAGCGCGATGAGCTGGAGGAGAACCTGCTGGGCATGACCGAGAAGTTCAACGACGACTTCCTAGCCAAGTCCCTGGACAAGCTCGCAGCAGCAGTCGCATAAGCAATCGCTTTTCGACGACACCACGCGGCGCCCCGCCAGTCGGGGCGCCGCGTTCTGCTTTTGCTGATCGTCTAGCGACCTTGGCTGCACAACTAGACGATCAGCGCACCTCGCCCGCGTTTTCCCAGGTGATAACGCAACCCATGTTCAATATGGTGCGGATCGTCTAGTGACAGCTAGACTATCCGCACCACACCACACGAAAAGGGGCGCGACCGCACCGGTCGCGCCCCTTTTTATACGTCGATCAATTAGAGGTTGATCATGTGGCCTTCGACGCCGTGGGCAACTTCCTTGAGCACCTCAGACAGGGTCGGGTGGATGTGGATGGAGCGAGCGATCTCACCAGCGGTCAGATCGAAGCGCTGTGCAAGCACAACCTCCGGCAGAAGCTCGGAAACGTTCGCGCCAACGAGGTGGGCGCCGAGGATCTCGCCGAACTCAGCGTCGGCGACGAGCTTGCCAAAGCCAGCGGTCTCAGCCAGGCCAACTGCCTTGCCGTTTGCGGTGAACGGGAAGGTCGCGACCTTGATGTCGCGGTCTGGCCACTTCTCCTTCGCCTGCTCCTCGGTGTAACCCATGGATGCAACCTGCGGGTTACAGAAGGTGGCGCGCGGGGTCATCATGTAGTCCTCGATTTCGAGGGTCTCTGCACCCGCGATGGTCTCGGCAGCGATGATGCCCTGCGCCTCTGCGACGTGGGCGAGCTGGAGCTTCGCGGTGACGTCGCCGATGGCGTAGATGTGATCGACGTTGGTGCGCATGCGCTCGTCGATAGCAATGGCGCCACGGTCGGTGAGCTCGACGCCGGTGTTCTCCAGGCCGTAGCCCTCGGTGCGCGGGGCGAAGCCGACGGAGATCATCACGCGGTCAGCCTTGAGGGTCTCGGTCTTGTCGGAGCCGTTCTTCTTTACGTCGACCTCGACGGTGTCGCCGTTGTCGCGCACCTCGGTGGTGGCGTGGCCGGTGAGCAGCTTCACGCCAAGCTTCTTGTAGGCCTTGGCGATCTCCTTGGATACGTCCTTGTCCTCGTTCGGCAGGACGCGGTCCTGGTACTCGATGACGGTGACGTCAACGCCGTAGTTGGACAGCACGTAGGCGAACTCCATGCCGATGGCGCCTGCGCCGACGATGACCATCTTCTCCGGAGCCTCAGGGTTGAGGATCTGCTCTTCGTAGGAGACGACGTTCTCGGACAGTTCGATGCCCGGCAGGGTGCGCACGACGGCGCCGGTGGCGATGATGCAGTCGTCGAAAGTGACGGTCTTGCCCTTGTCGTCACCTTCGGTGATCTCGATGGTCTTGGCGTCCTTGAAGGAGCCCAGGCCGTTGATTTCCTGGATCTTGTTCTTCTTCATCAGGTAGTGCACACCGCCGACGATCTTCTGGGAGACCTGGCGGGAGCGCTTGTGGGCGTCGGTGTAGTCAAACTCCACGTCACCCTTGATGCCGAAAGTTTTTGCTTCGTGGTTGAAGATCGAAGCGACTTCAGCGTTCTTGATCAGCGCCTTGGATGGGATGCAGCCTACGTTGAGGCAGACTCCGCCCCAGTACTGCTTCTCAATGACAGCAACTTTCTTACCCAGCTGAGCTGCACGGATGGCGGCGACGTAGCCACCGGGGCCCGCGCCGAGGACAACAACGTCAAAATGTTCTTTACTCACGATGCATATGGTACGTCCCCGTCTGGCAAAATGTGGCGGAGGATCTCCCCAAGTCTTTAGGAAAGCGAGCACAGTTCCGTGAAACTCACGCGTCCGGCCATCGCCGCAGCCGCTGTCGCCCTTGTTACAGCAGGTGCCGTTCCCGTTGTCCATTACGCATCTTCGCTTGACGACGACACCCCCGCCGTCCTCAGCGCTGCCCAGTCGACAGTGAATACAACATTGCCCGAGACCACGACCTCGGAGACGACCGAGCCGACTGAGAAGTCGACCACGTCGGAAACGTCGGCAACGTCGACCTCGAACGAGCCCACCCCCACCACGTCCGAGCTGGTACCGGAGGGCTCCAGCAAGGACACGACCAACGAGGACCTCACCTCGAAGGACGGGAAGGACGACTCAGCCACTGACGCGGATGCGGACGCCACGGTGCTTTCGGAGGATGCGGCGAAGCTGAACCCGATGGGTGAGGATATGCAGCAGCACCCGGCAATCAAGGAACTCGGCGAGGTGCCGAAGACGATGAGCGGCGCGGACCAGCGCTGGGTCAAGCGTCTGGCCGACAACCAGCACGTGTGGAAGAACGAAGCGCTGCGCGTGCACTCGGAGTCGATGGAACGCGACATCCCGGTCGCGGTGTTCTACGCCACCAACGACAAGGGCGAAACGGTCGAGAACGCCCCGACGGTTTACCTACTTAACGGCGCTGGTGGCTCCGAGCAGGACACCGACTGGGTTTCCCAGGCACTCGAAGAAGTCCACGAGGTCTACGGTCGCTCGGGCGCGAACGTGGTCATCCCGATGGAGGGCGCGTTCTCGTACTACGTCGACTGGGCTGCAGAGCCGCCGACGGAGAAAAACGTGTTTTACAAGGGCAAGCAGATGTGGTCGACGTTCCTGGCCAAGGAACTGCCGCAGGCCATCGAGCCGTACATCAAGGCTGACCCGAATCGCCGTGGCGTGATCGGCATGTCTATGTCCGCCACCTCGTCGCTGCTGCTCGCTGAGCACAACCCGAACATGTTTAAGGCCGTCGGCTCGTTCTCCGGCTGCCCGGCAACGTCGCGTCCGCTGCCGAGCTTCTTCATCAACCTCACCGTGGACCGTGCTGCACCGGGTGTCATGACGCCTGAGTACATCTTCGGCCCGATGGGTTCGGACTACAACCGCCGCTACGACGCCCTGGTCAACGCACCAGCTCTGGCGGGCACTGACACGAAGGTGTACATCTCCACCGGCACCGGCCTCGCAGCGGAGACCGACATGCCGGGCACGTTGCGGAAGCGCCTCGAAGATGCGGGCCTGGACTCCTCCGACGCGTTTGTGAAGGGTTCCGCGAACGCCGCGACCCTCCTGGTCGAAGGTGGCGCGATCGAGGCCGCGATGAACGCCTGCACCCACGACTTCCTGGTCAAGGCGCGTGCCAACGGTGCGGAGGTCGCTCACGCTGAGCTGCGCCCGGTTGGCACCCACTCCTGGCCGGTGTGGCGCGACGACCTGAAGCGCTCCTACGAGACCGTGTTCAAGTCGGCGCTCGGCCTGTAACTGGGCCTGTAACCGCGCCTGTAAAAGCAGGCAACAAAAAAGAGGCACCCTGCCACAGGGTGCCTCTTTTTCTAGCTTTTAGAACATGCCCAGGCCGTAGGCGATCGTGGAGGACGTCGAGGAGCCGAAGTGGATGAGCTGGCCGAGGACCTCGTTGATCTGCAGCTGGACGGATTCGATCGGGTTCATGTCGCTTTCCTTTCAAAACGTGGAACATCTGTAACAATAGCCACAGGTTTAACGTATGTACCGTACAATGACGCTTCGAATGTCGTCAGGCAACACACTTTCGTTACAGAAACGGGGACCCGCCTCATGAAGACCTTGAAGAAAGCTGCGCTCGCAGCACTCACCGCCGTCGCCGTCGCATGCGGTACGACTCCCGCGGTGGCGCAGCCGGTTGGCGTGGTCAAGGCGTGGGACGCCACGGCAAACCCGCCGACCGTCATCCACACCGGCAAGCCGCAGTCCTGGGTGAAGCAGGTCGACCACAAAACGGTCCTGTCCTACAACGTGTTCTCCCCGTCGATGAACCGTGACATCCCGGTTGCCGTCATCCCCGCCACCAACCCGGCCGGCCAGCGCGTTCAGGGCGCGCCGACGCTCTACCTGCTCAACGGCGCAGGCGGTGCGGAGCAGGACCAGGACTGGATCCACCTGCACACCACCAAGGATTACTTCGCCGGCAAGGGTGTCAACGTGGTCATCCCGCAGGCTGGCGCATTTTCGTACTACACCGACTGGGTCGCCCCAACCGTGCGCTCCCGATACCTCAACGGCCCGCAGAAGTGGGAGACGTTCCTGACCAAGGAACTGCCTGGTCCGATTGAGCGCACCCTCGGTGCAAATAACAACCGAGCGATCGCCGGGTTCTCCATGTCGGGCACCTCGGCGCTCGTCCTGCCGCAACACAACCCGGGCATGTACAAGGCGGCGGCATCGTTCTCCGGCTGCGCGGCGACATCCTCGCCAGCCGGTTACAACTTCGCCCGCATCACCGTGAACCGCGCGTCGGCTACCCAGGACTTCAAGACCGTCACCCCGGAGATGATGTGGGGTCCGATGGGCGGACCCTACAACCGCTGGAACGACGCCCTGCTCAACGCCGAGAAACTGCGCGGCCTGAAGCTCTACGTCTCCGCGGGCACCGGCCTGGCGGGGCGCAGCGACCAGGTCAGCTACCTCATCGGCCTCGGCGCACCGGACCCGATCGCACACATCGGCGCGGCAACGCTGCAGGTAGAAGGCGGCGTGATCGAGGCTGCGATCAACACCTGCACCCACGACCTCAAGGCAAAGCTCGACGGGTTGAACATCCCGGCGCACTTCGAGCTGCGCAACGTGGGCACCCACTCCTGGCCGTACTGGCGCGACGACCTGGACAAGGCCTGGCGCACCACTATCGCACCGGCACTCGGGGTGTAAGCCCGCGCTGGACTAGACTTCGCAGGCGATGAAACGCCGCAGCGACAACTACACGGGCGTGGAACCCAACCGTGGGTTCCACGTCACGCATTACGACCTGGATTTCGACTACATCGTCGGACCCAACCGGCTCAACGCCACCGCAACGTTGACGCTGACCACCACCGAAGCCCTGCACCACCTGACGTTGGATGTGGCGGAGGGGCTTGCGGTTCGGCGCGTGGAGTCGTCGATAAGCAGTGGCATCAAGCGCTTCCGCCAGTCGGGTGGAAAATTGCGCATCTCGCTTCACGACGACCTCCCGGCCCACACCGAATTCACCCTCACCATCCGCTACGGCGGCAACCCCCGCCCGCGACGCACCGCGTGGGGCGAACTCGGCTGGGAGGAACTCGACAACGGCGCGCTGACCGCCAACCAGCCCAACGGCGCACCCACCTGGTTCCCCTGCAACGACACCCCCGACGAGAAGGCGACCTACACGTTTAACGTGCGCACCGACCGCGACTACGTCGCCGTCACCAACACCACGGCGCACCCGATGCCGACGTACCTGGCCACGGTGCAGGTCGGCCAGTTCCAACGCGTGGAGCTCGGCCGCAACGTCGTCGCATGGCTGCCCGGCGCGCAACCCGGCGACCTGAACAAACAGCAGGCAATGCTGGACTACTTTGAAACCGTCTTCGGGCCGTACCCGTTTGAGAACTACCAGGTAGTCGTGCACGAGGAGGCGCTGGAAATCCCGCTCGAGGCGCACGGTTTGTCCATCTTCGGCATCAACCACCTGCGCCGCAACCAGCGGCTGATCGCGCACGAGTTGGCGCACCAATGGTTCGGCAATTCGCTCGGCATCGGCCACTGGCGCGACATCTGGCTCAACGAGGGTTTCGCCTGCTACGCCGAGTGGCTGTGGGCGGATCACGCAGGACAGATGCCTATCGACGACTCCGTGCGCACCCACTACGACAAACTCACCCCCATGCGGTTTACCCTGGCGGATCCGGGCCCGCGCGACATGTTCGACGACCGCGTGTACAAACGCGGCGCGATCACGCTGCATGCTTTACGACGAAGCGTCGGCGACCCAGTCTTCTTCAACACGGTGCGCGATTATGTGGCTGCGAACGCGGACGGGATCGTGGATACGCAAACGCTCATTGACGCCTTTGCCCGCAACGGCGCCGACGCCGCGCAGGTCACAGGGATTCTGGACGCCTGGGTACAGCGCGCCGAACTGCCGGAGTGCCCGTGAAACACCTCTCGCTGGCGACAGTGTTCGCCGCCATCAGCGGGCTGGTCGTCGTCTGGGTTGCCGGCTGGGCGCTGGACGTAGAAACCGGCTACCGGTACTTCCTGGCCTACTGGGGGCTGTTCTTCGCCTGCGCCGGGATCGTGGACGGCATCACCCACGAAACCACCCGCGCCGTCGCCGCCGCCCGCGAGGACGGCACTCGCGGCAACGCCAACCCGTGGCGCATGGGTGCGGTCATCGGCGGGGTGGCGCTGGCGCTCGTGGCGGTGTTCGGCCTGTTCGGCATGGGTACGATCGTCCCCTCCGACCCGACGCTGGCCACCGCGCTACTGGCGTTCGGCCTGCTGTCTTACGCGTTCCAATCGGTGCTCTCCGGTGTGCTGTCCGGCGCGGGGCTGTGGGAGCGCTACGCCGCGCTCGTGGCGTTGGACTCCGGCGCGCGCCTGGTCCTCGCCGTGTTCACGCTGCTGCTCGGCGGTGGGCTTCGCGAGTTCCTCATCATCACCGTTATCGGCGCCCTGAGCTGGGTGGTCATCCTTGCCGTCGACCCGGTGCGCGTCGCCTTGGACGTGGACCGCGCCACGTTCGTGCGCCGCGTCCTCTCCGCCATGACCGCCTCGGGCGCCTCCGCCGCGCTGATCACCGGCTTCCCCACCGCCGTCAGCGCCGCGTTTCCCGACGACCCGCAGACCTCCCTGACCGTCGCCGCGATCTCGAATGCCGTCATGCTCACCCGCGCACCCGTGCTCGTGCCGCTGCAACGCTTCCAATCGGCGCTGGTGGTGCGGTTCGTGGAACACCGCGACCGTATTTACAAGGCGCTGGCCGCCCCCATCGGCGCGGTGCTCGCCCTCGGCGTGGTCGGTTTCGCCGCCGCGTGGCTCATCGGCCCATGGATCCTGCGCCTCGCGTTCAAACCGGAACTGTTCGTCGCCGGCCTCACGCTCGGGCTGCTCACGTTCGCCTCGGCGTTCATGGGCATGCTCATGATCACCGGCGTGGCAGTGCTCGCACAGGAGCGGCATGCGTTCTACGTGGCAGGCTGGGTCGCGGCCACGCTCAGCGCCTTCGCCGTCCTCTTCATCGCGCCGTGGGGCGTGGCCACCTCCGTTACCGTCGCCCTGTTCGTCGGGCCGGTTGTCGGTGCGCTCGTGCACCTCGCAGGCCTTGTAAGGTAACGCGATATGGAATCTTTGCTGGTCACCGGCGGCGCCGGTTTCATCGGGTCGAACTTCGCACGCATGGCGGCGCAGCGCTACCGCGTCGTCGTGGTGGACAAACTCACCTACGCCGGCAACCGCGCCAACGTCCCCGAGGGCGTCGAGTTCGTCCAGGGGGACATTTGCGAGCAATCGCTTATCGACGACCTGGTCAACCGCACCGACGCCGTCATCCACTTCGCGGCAGAATCCCACAACGACAACTCCCTGCGGGACCCAAGCGCGTTCGTACAATCCAACGTGGTGGGCACCTTTACCCTGCTGGAAGCCGTGCGCAAGTTTGATAAGCGCCTCCACCACATCTCCACCGATGAAGTCTTTGGCGACCTCGAACTCGGCGGCAACGACGCATTCACCGAAACCACCCCCTACAACCCGTCGTCGCCCTACTCCGCCACTAAGGCCGGCTCCGACCACCTCGTGCGCGCATGGGTCCGCTCCTTCGGCATCAAAGCGACGATCTCGAACTGCTCCAACAACTACGGCCCCTACCAGCACGTAGAAAAGTTCATCCCCCGCCAGATCACCAACATCCTGTGCGGCCAACCCGCGAAGCTCTACGGCACCGGCGCCCAGGTGCGCGACTGGATCCATGTCGACGACCACAACGACGCCGTCCTCACCATCCTCGAGCACGGCCGGCTCGGCGAAACCTATAATATCGGCGCAAACCAGCCACACACCACAAACAAGCAGGTCATCGAAACAATCTGCGAAATCATGGGCGGCACCTACGAACACGTCGCCGACCGGCCCGGCCACGACCAGCGCTACACCATGGACGCCACCAAACTCCGCACCGAACTCGGCTGGACACCCAAGCACGACTTCGACACCGGACTGCGCGACACCATCGACTGGTACCGAGAGAATCGTCGGTGGTGGGAGGACGGTAAGGGTGTCGTCGAGAAGCAATATGCGCAAAGGGGACAGTAATGATCGCAGGACTTGAAATCCACGACCTCACACTGCACGAAGACAACCGCGGCTGGTTCAAAGAAAACTGGGCCGGCCAAGCACTCGTACCGCGGCAACAAAACGTGAGCTACAACGCCCGACGCGGCGCCACCCGCGGTATGCACGCAGAACCCTGGGACAAATGGGTCTCCGTCGCCACCGGACGCGTCTTCGGCGCGTGGGTAGACATGCGCGCCGGCTCCGAAACCTACGGCGAAACGTTCACCTGCGAAATCGGACCCGACACCGCCGTGTTCGTCCCCCGCGGCGTAGCCAACGGCTTCCAAGCGCTTGAAGACGACACCACATACATCTACCTGGTCAACCAGCGCTACAGCCCCGGCGGCGCCTACTGCTCGTACCGCGAGATCGACTGGCCGCTGGAGCCCACCGAACTCTCCGCCGCCGACCAAGCGCACCCCATGCTTGCCGACGCCACCCCACTACCACCCCGCCGCATCCTCGTCACCGGCGCCAACGGGCAGCTCGGCCGCGCGCTGCGTGCAATCTGGTCGGACGACGAGGCGTTGTTTGTCGGCCGCGACGACTTCGACATCTGCCACGCCGCTGACGCGACGGGCAGCATGGGTATCGACTGGTCCGAGTTTTGGGCCGTGGTCAACTGCGCCGCATACAACGACGTCAACGGCGCCGAAACCGACCGCGCCACCGCCTGGGCCACCAACGCCACCGCCCCCGCCGCACTCGCCAGGCTTGCCGACGAGCACGACCTCACCTTCGTCCACGTCTCCTCCGACTACATCTTCGACGGCACAGTCGAGGTCCACGATGAGGCCGAAGTGCCCTCGCCGCTGTCCGCCTACGGAGCCTCCAAAGCCGCCGGCGACACCGCCGCCCAAACCGCCCGCAAACACTACGTCGTGCGCACCTCCTGGGTCTTCGGCGACGGCGCCAACTTCATGGAAACCATGGCCCAACTCGCCGAAAAGGGCGCCACGCCGAAGGTGGTATCCGACCAGCGCGGGCGCCCCACCTCCGCCGAAGACCTGGCCAAAGGCATCGCGCACCTGCTTCGCACCGGTGCCGAATACGGCGTGTACAACATCACCTCCGACGGCGACACCGTCGGCCGCGACGAAATCGCCATGGCCGTCTACATCGCCATGGGCGGCAACCCCGCCGACGTCCACCCCGTCACCACCGAAGAGTACGGCCTCGACGCCGCCGTGCGCCCCCGCGAATCCACTCTGTCGCTGGACAAGATCAAGGCCACAGGGTTCGCGCCGACGAACTGGCGGGCGGCGCTCGCGCTCTACGTCGCCATGCGATAGCCCAGCTGAGGGGGTGAATCCCGCTTATACTTACGGAAGTCCCCACCCCGTTCCCAGGAGATTTCCATGAAAACGTCGCGCTTCCTTGCTCTTGCTACTGCCACCGCTGTGGTCTTTTCCGCTGTCACGCCTGCGCAGGCAGCGCAGATCGGCCCCCTCAACCAAAACAAATGCAAGGTGACCTTCACCGCGGCGGAGAAGGATTTCCTGACATCGATGGAACAGGACGTGGCGAGCCGACTCGACTCGACGTTTGCACGCGACATCAACCTGTCGCTCGAAGCCGCATACCCGTCCGCTCGTCCCGTTGGCAATGACTTCGTCGACGCCAACAAGCAACCACTCACCGGCCACAAGACTGTCGATGCCTTCGACGCAGCATTCGACGCCCTGAACAAGGACTCGTACCTGAACCGACTGGGTATGGCAGGTATGAATGAGTCGACCGCGAAGTTTTATCTGCAGCTGCGCGCGCGAGCTGCCTATGGGCAGAACCTCGCCGGCGGCACCGAATCCGAGGAAACAGACTGGGATAATTACTACGTCGAAGCGAGGAAGAAAGAGGGCGATATCGAAGGCAACTTCGCTGGCGCCCTGCTAGCTCTCTTGCTTGGTCTCACCGATGTCCTTGGCAACGAGGCACAGATGGAGAAGTTCTACTCCACCTTCGAGAAAACCTCCGCTGGCAAGTACTTCGAGGGCCTGAACGCCTTCCTCAACGCCAACGCGGACGCTGAGGAAGCTTGCCTCGGTGAAGGCAACACCACGGTTGCGTTCCCGACGAAGCCCGCGAGCCAGCCGAGCAAGGAAGACGGCTCCTCCACCGCTGGCATCGTGGTCGGCGTGATCGCCGCTGTCCTCGCAGTCGTCGGTATCGCGGCGGCTTTCGCACCACAGTTGGGTCTCCAGATCCCGGGCCTGCGCTAACTGAGGTCGCAGGCAACTTACCAATCAACTTCCCAACTACTTACCAACATGGGAAGTTGATTGGTAAGTTGGTGGCATGTTGCCGGTCGATCTTGCTCAGCTGCTAGACAAACTCCGCATAATCGGTACTGAACAGCAGCACGTAGAAGTTAAATCCGGCGCCGGCAAAAACATGTTGGAAACACTCAGTGCTTTTTCTAACAAAGACGGCGGAATCATCATTTTTGGAATCGACGAAGAATCGGGTTTCACCCCGGTTCCCAACTTCGATTCCCGGAAAACTCAAGACTCTCTAAATTCATTTTGCGAGAAGCTCACTCCGCCAGTCCGTCCAACGGTCGAAGTCATGCCATTCGAAGGTTCCAGTGTCGTCGTTGCACATTTCAAAGAAATGGCTCCGTTTGATAAACCGTGTTATATCACCGCACGTGGGCCCTACGGTGGCAGCTATATCCGTTTAGGCGAAAGCGAACATCGCCTTACCGCGTATGAAGTGGATCGATTGCGCGAGGAAAGCCACCAACCACGCTGGGATCGCACTCCCGTCGAAGAAGCACGCTTAACCGACTTAGATGAAAATATTCTTCGGTCCTACCTTCAGCAACAACGCAATTCACGTCCGAAGACCTTTAAGGACGGGGAAGACATCGCGCTCCGACGGCTTCAAGTGCTCCAAGGCGACTCCCCTACCTTCGCAGCACTGTTAGCAATGGGCGACTTTCCTCAAGAATTCTATCCACGACTGACAGTCACTTTCGCCCTCTATCCAGGTGCCGAAAAAGGCGAGGTAGGAGAAGGAATTCGACTGCTGGATAGTGCGCGACTTAGAGGCCCTATCCCCGAGCTGGTAGACGAAGGTGTCCGTCTAGTTGAGAAAAATATGCGAACTGCTGGTCTTATCGAAGGAGTTTTCCGCCGAGATTTACCGGACTATCCTCAAATCGCAGTTCGCGAGGCACTCGTCAACGCACTTATGCATCGCGATTATTCCCCGACTGCACTCGGCACACCAGTACAGATCGACATGTTCGTGGACAGGCTAGTCATATCTAATCCTGGCGGACTTTACGGCGGTGTTACTAAGGAGAATTTGGGAACCCCTGGTGCGTCTTCTACGAGAAACCAACAGCTAGCAACTTTTTTGGAAGACCTTCATTTCGATGACGGGGGTCTCGTCGCTGAAAATAGAGGTACGGGTATCGCGACGATGACACGAGCGACCGCTGATGCGCTTATGCCACCTCCTGTTTTCAGTAATTCTCTCACGCATTTCTCTGTGACTTTTCATAAGAGGAAAGTCGCTGCTGAAGAAACTCATGAAACGGCTTACCAACAGGTTCTCCGACTTTTCGATGAACAACATTCCTGGTCAAGCACTGAACTAAGAAATGCAACGGGGAGAAGCCGCAGCGCAATCCAGTTGGCTTTGAATCAGCTGATGGAAGAAGGGCGAGTTGAACGCACTGAGCCTTCTCGAAGCCCGAAACAGCGGTACCGGCTTACGAAGTAGAGCTTCCCAATCAACTTCCCAACTACTTACCAACATGGGAAGTTAGTGGGAAGTTGGCTGCCCACTAGACTTCGGGGCTATGAAAGGCATCATTCTGGCGGGCGGATCGGGTACGCGGCTGTACCCGATCACGCAGGGCATCTCGAAGCAGTTGATGCCGATTTACGACAAGCCGATGATCTACTACCCGCTGTCCACGCTGATCAGCGCGGGGATTCGGGAGATTCTGATCATCACCACGCCGGAGGACCGCGCGAATTTCGAGCGTTTGCTTGGCGACGGCTCCCACCTCGGCATCATGCTCCACTACGCCGAACAGCCGAAGCCGGAAGGCCTCGCCCAAGCGTTTCTGATCGGCGAGGATTTTATTGGCGACGACGCCGTCGCCCTGGTGCTTGGCGACAACATCTTCGACGGCGCCGGCATCCTGGAAGCGCTCGGCCAGGTACGTGAGATTGAGGGCGGGGCGATCTTCGCCTACGAGGTGTCGGACCCGCAGCGCTACGGCGTGGTGGATTTCGACGCGGACGGCACCGCCCTGTCCATCGAGGAGAAACCGGCCCAACCGAAGTCGAACTTCGCGGTCGTGGGGTTGTACTTCTACGACAACGACGTGGTGGAGATCGCCAAGAACATCACCCCCTCGGCGCGCGGCGAGTTGGAAATCACCTCGGTTAACGAGGCCTACCTCAAGCGCGGCGACCTGAAGGTGCACCGCCTGCACCGCGGGGATGTGTGGCTGGATACCGGCACGATCGATTCGATGAGCGAGGCCAGCTCCTACGTCGAAGTGCTGCAAAAACGCACCGGCACCGTCATCGGTTCGCCGGAGGTCGCCGCCTACCGTGAAGGCTTCATCGACGCCGCCCAGCTGCGCGCGCTCGGTGAGGCCGTGCTCAAATCCGGCTACGGCCGCTACCTTATCGACGCCGCCGAGGAGGCCTAATGCCCACCCTTTCCGCCCTTATGAGCGTCTACCACGCCACCGACGCTGACGAACTCGAACTCACGCTCAACTCCCTCGACGCCCAAACCCACCCGGCCGACGAGGTTGTGGTGGTCTTTGACGGGGAGGTATCTGGGGCGGTGCGTGGGGTCGTCGCAAAGCATGGCGCTCGCGTGGTCGAACTACCCGAAAACGTCGGCCTAGGCCGGGCGCTCAACGCAGGCTTAGCGACGATCAACGCCACCTACACCGCACGCATCGACTCCGACGACGCCGCCAAACCGGAGCGCTTCGCCAAACAGCTCGCGTACCTGGAGGCGCACCCGGACGTGGCCGCACTCGGCAGCGCCATGGAAGAGTTCGAACACACCCCCGGCGACCGCGGCACCATCCGCGCACTGCCGCGGGATCCGAACGCGTACGTGAAAATCAACTCCCCGCTCAACCACCCCGCGGTCACCTTCCGCACCGACGCCGTCAAAGCCGTCGGCGGCTACCAGCACGTGCCGTTCATGGAGGACTACGACCTGTGGGCGCGCCTCATCGCCGCCGGCCACACCCTGGCCAACCTCGACGAGCCACTGACCTACTTCCGCGTCACCGACGACCAGCTGCGACGCCGCGCCAGCGTCGACACCCGCCGCGCCGAGCGCACCATGCAGGCCAACCTCGTCGAATACGGGCTGATCTCGCGGCCACGCGCGCTGGCGAACCTCGCCGTGCGCAACCTGTACCGCGCCCTGCCCATCGGGCTAACCAAGCGCGTCTACTCCGTGCTCTTCCACCGCGGCGAGTAACCTCTTTAAGCGACATGACCGGATTTTCAGACACTTGGCTGATCGTGCCTTGTTACAACGAGGGCACGGTCATTTTCGACGTGCTCAGCCACGCCCGCGAAACCTTCCCCAACATCGTCGCCGTCAACGACGGATCCCACGACAACTCCGCCGAACAAATCCGCGCCGCCGGCGCCCACCTGGTCAACCACCCGGTGAACCTCGGCCAAGGTGCAGCGATCCAGACCGGCGTGGAGTACGCCCGTGCGCAGCCCGGCGCGAAGTACTTTGTCACCTTCGACGCCGACGGCCAGCACCAGGTCAAGGACGTGGCGCGCATGGTTGAGCGGTTGCGGACGGAGCCGCTGGATATTGTCGTCGGTACGCGGTTTGCGGGCCAAGACAACTCGCAGGTGCCGTGGATTAAGCGCGTCGTGCTGAAAACGGTGGTGATGCTGTCGCCGCGCACCCGCAAACTCGGCCTGTCGGATGCGCACAACGGGCTGCGCGCGTTTAACAAGAAGGTCGCCGACGAGATGAACATCCGCATGAACGGGATGTCGCACGCCTCGGAGATCGTCACCATGATCGAGAAGTTCGGCTGGCGCGTCGACGAAGAGCCGGTGGATATTCTCTACACCGAAT
The DNA here is from genome assembly GCF_001807545.1 of Corynebacterium sp. HMSC08F01. Taxonomy (NCBI): domain Bacteria; kingdom Bacillati; phylum Actinomycetota; class Actinomycetes; order Mycobacteriales; family Corynebacteriaceae; genus Corynebacterium; species Corynebacterium sp. HMSC08F01. The sequence goes on from NZ_KV789291.1 coordinate 38,752, forward strand.
ACTCCATGTCCAAGGGGCAATCGTTGATCAACGGGGTGAACATCCTCGCGGATGGGCTCGTGGCAAGGAGGCTGCCATGATTCAGGCGTTGTTACTGCTGGCCATTGTGGCGCTGGCGTGGTTCTTCTTCGCTAACCGCCGCAAGGCGAACGCGAAGGCGTGGGTGAAGTTGGGCTTCGTGCTGATGATCCTCGCCGCCGTGTGGGCGATCGTTCGCCCCGACGATGTGACCGTGCTGGCCAACTGGCTCGGCGTGGACCGCGGCACGGACCTCATGCTTTACCTGCTGGTCATCGCATTTTTCTTTACGACGATCTCCACCTGGACCCGCTTCCGCGAACAGGAACTGCGCTACGCGCGCCTCGCCCGAGCGGTAGCGCTGCAGAACGCCGAGGCGCCCGAACGCGATTAGAACCCGCGGCGGATCCACTCCTCGAGGTGCGGGGCTTCGTCGCCAATCGTGGTGTGGTCGCCGTGGCCGGTGCGCACGACCGTCTCCGGCGGCAGGTCCAGGACGGACTTCTGCAGGGAGTGGATGATGGTGTCAAACGACGAGAAGGATCGTCCCGTCGCGCCCGGCCCGCCCTGGAAGAGGGTGTCGCCGGAGAAGAGTTCGCCGGCTTCCTCGGCGTAGATGACCACGGAGCCCGGCGAGTGGCCGGGGGTGGACATGACGCGTAGTTCGGTGCCGGCGATGTCGAAGGTGGCGCCGTCCAGCAGCTGGCGGTAGTGCGCGCCGGGGTTTTCGCGCTGCCAGAGGAAGCCGTCGGTGGGGTGCAGGTACACCGGGGCGTTCACGAGGCGGGACAGTTCGGGGGCGGCGTCGATGTGGTCGGAGTGGCCGTGGGTGGCCAGGATGCCCTTGACGCGTCGGTTGCCCACGGCGTCGGCGATGGCTTGGGCGTTGTGGGCGGCGTCGATGATGTAGACCTCGGAGTCGTCGCCGACGATCCAGACGTTGTTGTCCACCTCCCATTCGCCGCCGTCGAGTTTGAACAGGCCGGATGTGACTACGTTGTCGATACGCATTTAGAACTCCACTACGCTTCGCAGCACGTCGCCGCGCTTCATCTTTTCAAACGATTCTTCGATGTCGCCCACACCAATGCGTTCGGAGACGAACTCGCCGAGCGGGAACCGTCCCTGCTTGTACAGCTCAACGTATGTGGGGAAGTCGCGCTCCGGCAGGCAGTCGCCGTACCAGGCCGGCTTGATGGAGCCGCCTCGGGCGTACAGGTCGATCGCGGGGATGTCCACGTGGTCGGTCTGGTTGGGCACGCCGACCATGACCATGCGGCCGGCGAGGTCGCGCGAGTAGAACGCCTGGCGCCAGGTGGGCTGGATGCCTACGGCGTCGATGGCGACGTCGGCGCCGAAGCCGCCGGTGAGTTCGCGCACGGCCTCGATGACGTCGTCTTCGCTCATGTCCTTGGAGCAGATGGCGTGGGTTGCGCCGAACTTCTCGGTCGCGGCATCGCACTTTCGCTTATCGACGTCCACCGCAACCACCGTCGACGCCCCCGCCAGCGCAGCACCCGCCACGGCCGCAAGACCTACGCCGCCGAGGCCGAACACGACGACGGACTCGCCGCGCTGCACCTCACCGGTGTTCACGGCGGCGCCCAGGCCGGCCATGATGCCGCAGCCGAGCAGGCCCGCCGCGGCCGGGTCGGCTTCCGGATCCACCTTGGTGCACTGCTTCTCGTGCACGAGGGTCTTTTCGGCGAAGGAGCCGATGCCTAAGGCTGGGGTGAGCGGGGTGTCGTCGACAAGCGTCATGCGCTGGGACGCGTTGTGGGTGTTGAAACAATTCTTCGTGTCCCCCTTGCGGCAGGCGCGGCACTCGCCGCAGACTGCACGCCAGTTCAGCACGACGAAATCGCCGGGCTCGACGTGGGTGACATCTTCGCCGACCGTCTCCACGACGCCAGCCGTTTCGTGGCCGAGCAGGAACGGGAACTCGTCTGCAATATCACCGTCGCGGTAGGCAAGGTCCGTGTGGCACACACCGGTGGCCTGAACCTTGACCACAACATCGTTTGGGCCGGGGTCGGGGATCACAATGTCCACAACCTCGACGGGCGCGCCCTTTTCGCGGGCGATTACTCCTTGAACAGTCTGTGTCATGCCCTCCCAGACTAGGAGCGGGCGATGATATTTGCCACGTGCTCGTGGCCACGCTGGTTCACGTGGATCGGCAGGTTACCCGGGCCGCCGTAGAAATCGACAAGTCCAGCCCACATGCGCTGGTTATCCGGGGCACACATGTTGTTGTTCATCGTGGACGGTTTCAGGTCCAGGAATTCGACGCGGGCGGCGCGGGCGGCGTCGACCTGCATCCACTGGGCAAGGTTCTCCCAGCGCTGAACCTCCTGGAAGCGGGTCCAATCGGAGGCGTTCGGGGCGATGTGGAACAGGCACACGCGGTCGCCGGCGGTGACCTTCGGGTAGCCGACGATCTGGATGCGCGCGTTCGGGGCGGCGGCGCGGATACGGTTGATCTGCGGAACCATGTAGCGGGTGAAGTCGCGACGGATGTCGGCGTCGGGGCGTGAATTGTTGTTGTACGTGTCGTTGAAGCCGACGGAGATGATCACGCGTGCGGTTGCTGGCGACAGGCCGCGGTCGGCGATGGCGCGGTCAACCTGCTGAAAGAAGCCCGGCCCCTTCGAAATGGTGACCACGCCGGTGCAGGAGTAGTCACGCGCAGGCAGGCCAAGTTTAGCGGCGGAGCGCTTGCCCCAGTTCGTGGCGGAGGTCGGGCACCAGCTGCCGTTGTCGGAGCGCCCGCGCGGGTCGAGGCCGAGTTTGCCGGCGGCCCACTGGCCCATGTTGGGGTCGGAAATAACGGAGTCGCCGAAGATGACCATGTTGCGCTCCTGCGCGTGGGCGGCCGGGGTCAGTGGGGCGACGAGGGCGGCAGCGGCCACAAAGGCGGCTGCGAAACGTCGGAAAACAGACACGAAAATCCTTTCACGCGAGACACTTACGTATCGGTAGGCTACATTATCCTCATGCGTCCCACCCATCGTCCGCTGTTCTTACTGAAGTCTTTCGCGCGATTCGTGCCCGCCGTTACACGCGCCGGCATCATCAGCGCCGAAGGCGGCCCCCGCGCAGCACTCGCGCTCATCCCGAACCTCGCACGCTACTGGTTCACCACCGCCCGCGAAATCGAACAAGGCGCAGCAGCAGTCCCCGAGCGCCTCGCACTTATCGACGACACCGGGGCGCTGACCTACCGCCAACTGCGCCAAGACTCCCGCACCGTCGCCAAATGGCTGCTTGCGCAGAAGGAACAGCGCGGCCTCGACGAACTGCGCATCGGCGTCATGGCCCGCAACGGCCGCGGCATCGTGCTCCCCCTCGGCGCCAAGGGCTACACCGGAGGCCACATCTTCCTTCTCAACATCGGCTCCTCCACCGAGCAACTGCGCGGCATCATCGCCGAAAACGACATCAACATCCTCTTTATCGACGACGAGTTCGCCGACCGCATCCCCAACGACATCCCCCACATACCCGTGGTGCGCGCGTATGAGGACGTGGTGGTGAAAGGGGTCGTCGATAAGCGACTGCCCCTCTGGCCCAAACACGGCAACCTCGTCCTGATGAGCTCCGGCACCACCGGCATCCCCAAAGGCATCGTGCGCCCCGAACCACGCCTGCCATTCGTGGTCGCCGGATACCTCGAAGCCATCCCCTGGCGCGCCGGCGACACCATCCAACTCACCGCCTCCATCTTCCACACCTGGGGCTGGTCTGCCCTGCAAGTCGCGCTGGCGACCCGCTCCACCATCGTGACGCAACGCGAATTCGACCCGGAAAACTGCTTCCGCCAAATCGAAGCATTCCGCTGCGACGGCCTCATCTCCTCGCCGATCTTCTTCAAACACATGCTGGACCTCGACGAAAACTACGACACCTCGTCGCTGCGCTACCTCGCCACCGCCGGCAACGCCGTCACCCCGTCGCTACTGCGCCACACCACCGAACGCTTCGGCCCCATCCTGGCCAACATCTACGGCTCCACCGAACTCGCCCTCGCCGCCGCCGCCTCCCCCGAACAAATGCAGGCAGACCCCACCACCGTCGGCAAAATTGCGCCAGGCACCGTTCTCAAAATTTACGACGACAACGGCCGCGAAGCCCCCACCGGCCAAACCGGCCGCATCTTCCTCCACAACGAAACCGCCCTGCGCGGCTACACCAACCCGAACACCCCCACCGTCGAAATCGACGGGCTCATCGAAATGGGCGACCTCGGCTACATCGACGCCGACGGCTACCTCCACGTGCAATCGCGTAGCGACGACATGATCATCGTCGGCGGCGAAAACGTCCACCCCCAATCCGTGGTGGAAGTCCTCGAAGACATGCCCGGCATCGGCGAGGTCTACGCCCACGGCGTCGACGACGACGACACCTTCAAACGCATCGCCGTCTGGGTCGTCAAAACCGCCGAAATCACCGAGGAAGCCGTCCGCGACTGGGTGCGCTCGCGCTTGGCCGATCACTCGATCCCCCGGGACGTGCACTTCGTCGACAAGCTGCCGCGCAACGCCGTCGGCAAAGTCGTGCCGCGCTTCCTGCCCGGTTTAGGGCAAAAAAATTGAGCCACCCAGGCTCGCCCCTCTTGTGCCAACCAATGGCTTTCCATTACTGTTCGAAGCGTAGAGATTGCACGTCGTGTGCAACTCCACATTGCCGGAGACCCCGCCTAGTGCGGGGTCTTTGTGCACCTAGGGCCAGACCCTTTGTATCCCGAGCTGTGCAATGTGGGTTAAGCGACAACCCGGCGCGCGGGAAACGAAAAGAAAACCCAGGTAAAACACCGTTTTACCTGGGCTTTTGGGTGAGCCACCTGCGAGAATCGAACTCGCGACCTTCTCATTACGAGTGAGATGCTCTGCCGACTGAGCTAAGGTGGCCGGGCAGCAATGCTGCACCGGGAAGACAGCTTAACCTAGCGGACGCGACCCGCGAAACCCGCAGGTTAAGACACGTTGCACGCGAGCCTTATGCGGCCAATCATGCCGTTGAACGCCACCGCCGGAGTCACGTTCTGGTCCAGGCGCTCGCGGCACTGCCCGATCGCCTCGAGGCACTCCACGAGCCCCTCCGCCGACACCTGGCCGGCAATCTCACGCGCGAGCCCCTCAAAGTCCGGGTGCGTCAGACCAACATCGGCGCCCGACTGCACCACCATCGCATCCCGGTACACCCCCGCCAGGTCCACCAACACGAGGTCCAGCATGTCGCGCTTGCGGCGCGTGCCACGACGCTTCTGCTCCTCTTCCAACTGACGCACCGACGACGCCACCGACCGCAGCGCCTTCGCCGCCCCCTTCCCCTTCGCGCCCATGCCGAGGGCGTTTTCGAGCTTGGCCCGCTCGGCTTCGTCGTCAGCTTTATGCGCCTCGATGGCCTCCTTCTCCGCCGCCTTCAGCAACGACCCCACCGCCTGAAACGCCTGCGGGCCGTGAAACACCAACTCGGCCAAGTTGATCGCCATCGCGCGACGCTGCTGAATCGCCTCCGAACGCACCAACAACCGCGCCCGGCCAATATGGCGTAGCGACGACACCGCCGCCAGGCGCGCATCATGCTCCGACGCCCCCTCCTCTTCGACGAGAATGCGCACCAACTCATCCTCCGACGGCGACGGCACATACACATGCCGGCAGCGCGAACGCAGCGTCTGTGAAAAGTCCTGCGGATCCGTCGACGGCGCACACATGATGATCACGGTGCGCTCCGGCGGTTCCTCCACCGTCTTCAACAGCGCGTCAGCCGGCGCGGTGGTGATCGACGTGGCCAGGCGGTCCGCGTTTTCGATGATGACAACGCGCCAGGGGGCGACCGTCGGTAAGCGAGCTGCCTTTGCGACGATCTCATCACGCACAAAATCCACCTTGATCGTCGACGTATGCGGCACCACATGCACCAAATCCGTATGCGACCCCGCCAACGCATCACGGCACCCCTTACACCGCCCACACCCAATCTCATCCGGGTTCTCACACATCAACGCCGCCGCAAACGCCAACGCCGCATTCGACCGCCCCGAACCCGGAGGGCCCGTAAACAGCCACGCATGCGTCATCGCATACGCATCCCCCTGCCCCCTCGCCGTGGCAGCCGCCAACAAGATGATGTCGCGCACCGCCGGGGTGCCAGCCAAACGCTCACTAACGCTGCGGGTAGTCACAGGTGACCAGAGTACCCGCGCGCTAAGGTGATAGACCATGGAACGTATCTGGCGCGAGCTGCAGTGGCTTTGGGGCACGTCGTGGCCTCTCTATGCCGCGACGGTGCTGGGCACCAACCTGCTCGGCGCCGTGGGCTGCATGTTGTTCGTGCGCTTCCTCATCCCGATGGATGCCGTCAACGAGTTAGGTCTCAACGGCCAGCTTGGGTTTATCGGGGTGTTGTATGCGGCGATTGCTGTTGCGCTCGGTGTGATCGTCACGTTTTTCCTGTTCCGGCCTGTGTTGGAGTGGCAGCGGCGCCCGGATGATCATGACCCGAACATGGTGCGGCATTTGGTGATGCGTTTGCCGGTGTTGCAGACGATCATCGTTGTTGCGGTGTGGGGGTTGGGCATTGCGATTGTCACGGTGCGCACGTTGCTTGTCGACGTCCCCCTGGGCATCGTCGTCCTCGCCACCACCATCCTGACGTGTTTTGTGGTGTCGGTGCTCACGTATCTGCAGGCGGAGCGTCTCGTGCGTCCGATTGCGGCGTCGGCGCTGGCGCGGCGGTTCGAGGATTCGACGCTCCAGCCGCCGATTGCGTCTCGGTTGATGCTGACGTGGTTCACCACCTCCGCCGTGCCGATGGTCGGGGTGCTGCTGCTGGCTGTGGCGCAGCGCGTCGGCTACTTCCGGGACACCCCGGGTGAGATGACGGCGGCGATCGTGGCGCTGATCGCAGCAGGTATTTTCACGGGGTTTGTGGGGACGTCGTTTGCGACGGTGATCGTCGTCGATCCGATTAAGGAGCTGCAGGTCGCCATCAACCGTGTGCGCCGCGGTGAGGGCGACACGCAGGTGGACATTTACGACGGCTCCGAGATCGGCGTCCTCCAAGCTGGCTTTAACGAGATGATGCGGGGTCTGCAGGACCGCCAGCGTGTTCGCGACGTGTTTGCCAAGTACGTCGGTGCTGAGGTCGCGCAGAAGGCGCTTGAGGAGCGCCCGCAGCTCGGCGGCGAGGAACGCAGGGTCGCGGTGCTGTTTATCGACGTCGTCGGCTCCACCACCTACACCGTCCAGCACACCCCCGAGGAGGTCGTGGAGGCACTCAACGAGTTCTTCGAGGTTGTCGTTGAGGTGGTGCACCGCAACAAGGGCGTGATTAATAAGTTCCAGGGCGATGCGGCGCTTGCGGTGTTCGGAGCGCCAGTTTCGCTTCACGACGCCGCCTCGCACGCCCTCCAAGCCGCCCGTGAAATCCAGCGCGGCTTGGAAGGCTTCGAACTGAAGGCTGGCATCGGTGTCGCCTCGGGCCACGTGGTCGCTGGCCACATCGGCGGCAAGGACCGTTTCGAGTACACCGTGATCGGTGACGCCGTCAACGGCGCCGCCCGCCTCACCGACCTGGCGAAGGACACCCCGGGCATGGTGCTGACCAACGCCGCAACCCTGCGCGCGGCGAACGAGGTTGAGCAGCAGCGCTGGACGCTGATGAAGTCGGTGGAGTTGCGCGGGCGCAACAAGATGACGCAGTTGGCGCGCCCGGTGCGCTCCACAATGGCGGACCGCTCATAGGACCCAGCACGGCAGCAGCCCCGGCCCAGCGCAGCGCGGCAGAACTCAGGCCTGCGGGCGCGCTCAATCGCGCCCGGTCAGTTGTTTCCGAACAGGAGCTGCATGGCTCCGGGGGTGTCGTTCGGCACTTCGTATCCGTTGGGTGACACCCACACTGGGATGCCGTCGCGGATGCATATTCGGCCTCGTCTGACGATCCACGGGTCGTCGTCATTGGTGCCGTTGTGGTAACTGCACAGGGGCACGAGGTTGGCCAGGTTGGTTTCCCCGCCGTGCCGCCAGGCGGTGATGTGGTGGATTTCGCAGTGATCGGCTCCGTGACGGCAGCCGGGTACCGGGCAGGTCGGCGACATCATCGACGCCAACGTGCGCTGCTTGTCGTTAGCAAAGCGCTTCGCCCGGTAGAGGTTCACCGCCCCCTCTGCAGGGTGGAACGCGGCAACCTCCAGGTCGGCGCCGAACTCGCGGGCGAGGAATTCGGCGCCGGTCATGGTGGTGCCGTCGGTAAGGATGAGCTCCACTTCGTCGCCGTGGCCGGACTGGATGCGGGTCCACTCCGGCAGCGGCACCAGGATGATGGGGCGCGGGGCGGCGTAGGGCATACCGACACCAGCAATCCCAGCGCCGGCGCCAACCCCGCCGACACCATCAGCACCCCCAGCGCCGCCGCCGCGCAGCAGGCTCACAAGCGCGTCGGCCATTTGCTCGGCGGCGGGCAGCGACGGGTCGATGAGCGAACGCAGCAGGTGCTCCAAATCGGCGATGTCACGCTCGGAGTAGGTCAGCGACATGTTGCGCATCCCAGAGCGTGATTTGGAGAAGCGGCACTGCTTCTTGGGGGTGGGTTTCGGGGTGGTGATGGTGTCGTCGATACGCCGCGACAGCGCTTTGTAGGAGCCCCGGAAGCGCAACAGTTCGAGGCGGAGGCGCCAGCGCTCGGCAAGGTCGGCGACGGCGGCAAGTTTGCGCTCAAGCAGGCAGATCTGGTCGAGCGGCATCCCGGCGGCCAAGCGGCGCGCGTCGGCCTGCTTGCGGGTGAACTTCGTCGCGCCGAAGTAGGTGGCGTGCGCCTGCGCCCACTTGCGTTTCAGGGCGGGGTCGAGGGCGGCGAAGGCGGGCGCGGATTCGTCGAAGTCGGCGAGCACGCTGATGTCGGCGTGCGCCAGGGCCTCGAGAATCTCACTAAATGTCATGCCATGCACGCTAAGCGCACAGCACAACCCTTGTAAAGGAATTGTCCACTATATTGTGCAATCCCTAGCGCTTGCGAGCTTTGACCACGCGTTTTGTGGTCTGCTTCGGCTTGGTCACGCGCTTGGTTGCCTTCTTCTTTGTCGCCTTTTTCTTGGTGGCTTTCTTGCCGCCGTCTTCGGCTTCGCGGGCGCGGCGCGCGGAGAGCAGTTCGTTGGCGCGCTGGTCCGTCATCGTCTCGGGGGTGTCGCCGCGTTGGAGGGACGCGTTGGTTTCGCCGTCGGTGACGTATGGGCCGAAGCGGCCGTCTTTGACGGTCATGGGTTTGCCGGAGACGTCGTTGTCGCCAAGCATCTTCAGCGGTGGCTTGGCGGCGGCGCGGCCGCGGCGTTTCGGTTCGGCGTAGATGCGGCGGGCTTCTTCCAAGGTGATGGAGAAGATCTGGTCCTCGGACGCGAGCGAGCGCGAGTCGGTGCCCTTCTTCAGGTATGGGCCGTAGCGGCCGTTTTGGGCGGTGATGACTTCGCCGTCGGCGGGGTCGACGCCGACTTCGCGCGGCAGCGACAGCAGTTTCAGTGCTTCCTCGAGCGTGACCGTTGCTGGTTCCATCGACGCGAAGAGGGAGGCGGTGGCGGGCTTCAGCTGCTCGTCGACCAACTGCGCCATGCGCTTTTCCTTCTGCGCGGCGGCGGTTTTGGTTTCCCAGTTCTTGGCGCGTTTGCCTTCTTCGGCGCGCTGTTTGTCCTCTTCGGCGCGCTCAGCGGCGATGATTTCTTCGGCGTGGGCTTCGGCGGTGGTGCGTTCGTCGTCACGCACAAGCTCGGTGACATATGGGCCGAAGCGCCCTTCCTTTGCGACGACCACACGCCCATTGGCGGGGTTCTCCCCCAGTTCGCGGCCGGACTGCGGGGTGGCGAAGAGCTTCTCGGCCATCTCGAGTGTGATTTCGTCCGGGGTTGCGGATTCGGGCAGGTTGGCGCGCTGGTATTCGGGCTCGCCGTCCTTCTCGCCAACGACGCGCTCGATGTAGGGGCCGTAGCGGCCGACGCGGACGACGACGGGTCGGCCTTCGGCGTCGTCGAAAAGTTTCAGCGAGTTCGCGGCGCGCGCGTCGATGGATTCGAGGTTGTTCTCGATCATGTGCTTCAGCCCGCCGCGGCGTGCGAGGGCTTGCGCCATGGACTCGCGGGCGTCGGCGTCGCCAAAGTAGAAGCCGGTGAGCCACTTGGTGCGGTCTTGGTTGCCGTGGGCGATTTCGTCGAGTTCGTCCTCCATGGAGGAGGTGAAGTCGTAGTCCACGAGTGCGTCGAAGTTGTTTTCCAACAGCCCGACGACGGAGAACGCCACCCAGGACGGCACGAGTGCGTTGCCGCGGACGACGACGTAGCCGCGGTCCTGGATCGTCTTAATGATCGACGCGTAGGTGGACGGGCGGCCGATGCCGAGTTCTTCCATCTTCTTCACCAGCGACGCTTCGTTGTAGCGCGCAGGCGGGTTGGTGGTGTGGCCGTCCGCGGTGACGGACTTGGTGGCCAGTTCGTCGCCCTTGGCCAGTTGCGGCAGGCGGGTTTCGTTGGACTGGCGGTCGGAGTAGGCGCGCAGCCAGCCGGGGAAGGTGACGGTGAGGCCGGTTGCGGTGAACTCGCAAGCCTCACCGGCAGCGTCGGCGGCGATGGTGATCTTGGTGGAGTTGCCGCGTGCGTCTTCCATTTGGGAGGCGACGGTGCGCTGCCAGATCAGTTCGTAGAGCTTGAACTCTTCGGCGTCCAGCGCGCCCGCCAGCTGCCCGGGGGTGGCGAAGCGTTCGCCGGCGGGGCGGATCGCCTCGTGGGCTTCCTGGGAGTTTTTCACCTTGCGGTCGTAGACGCGCGGCTTGGCGGAGACGTAGTCGGCGCCGTAGAGCTCGCGTGCTGCGGCGCGTGCGGCGTCGAGGCCCTGCTTGGACAGGGAGGTGGAGTCTGTACGCATGTAGGTGATGTGGCCGTTTTCGTACAGTCGTTGCGCGATGCGCATGGTGCGCGCGGAGGTGAAGTGGAGTTTGCGGCCGGCTTCTTGCTGCAGCGTCGAGGTCATGAACGGCGCGTAGGGTTTGCGCGAGTAGGGCTTTTCTTCCACTGCGGTGACGTGCATCGGTGCGGTGCCGAGGTCGTCGACAAGCGAATGCGCTTTTTGCTTATCGACGACCACCGCATCCGACACCAACTCTCCCCGGTCATTGAAGTCGCGGCCCTGGGCGATGCGCTTGCCGTCGAGGGAGACGAGCTTGGCGTCAAATTCTTCGGAGGAGTGGGCGAGCGAAGCAACCAAGTCCCAGTATTCGGCGGCGATGAACGCCATGCGCTCGCGTTCGCGCTCGACGATGACGCGGGTGGCCACGGATTGGACGCGGCCGGCGGACAGTCGCGGCATGACTTTCTTCCACAGCACGGGGGAAACTTCGTAGCCGTAGAGGCGGTCGAGGATGCGGCGGGTCTCTTGGGCGTCGACAAGATCCATGTCGAGTTCGCGCGTGTTTTCGGCGGCTTCGCGGATGGCGGATTCGGTGATCTCGTTGAACACCATGCGCTCTACCGGCACCTTCGGCTTGAGCGTTTCAAGCAGGTGCCAGGCGATCGCTTCGCCTTCGCGGTCCGGGTCTGTTGCCAGCAGGAGTTTGTCGGCCTGCTTGAGCTTGGCGCGCAGGTCGGTGACCTTCTTTTTCTTGTCAGCGGACACGACGTAGATCGGGTCGAAGCCCTTCTCCGGGTTGACGCCGAGTTTTGCCCACGGCTCGTTTTTGTACTTCGCGGGGATGTCGGCGGCGCGGCCCGGCAGGTCACGGATGTGGCCCACCGATGCTTCCACGATGTAATCGTCGCCGAGATACTTCTGTATCTTCTTCGCCTTTGTCGCGGACTCCACGATCACGAGAGTCTTGCCGTTTGCAGTCACGCTGACCTTTCCTCGATTCCCACTAAGCGTATGAGCGGTAAAACTTCCTCATTCTTATCAGACAACTAGCACATGGTTATACGGACGGGGGATTTTCTCGCCCCTGGCATTACACTGCGTTGGTGCCCTGGCGCGGAGTTGTTGGGGTGGAAAGGAGGACGCAGCGTGGTCGATTCACTCATTGAGTTTTTGCATACGTTGATGGGGTTGCCGATCTTTTACCCACTCGTCGTGTTGCTGATCGTTTCGGATGCGTTGGCGCCGGTGGTGCCGTCTGAAACCGTGTTGAATCTGGCTGGTGCGTTTTCCGCGTCGCGTGGTGTGCCGAACGTGTGGGGTGTGATCATCGCGGCGATTATCGGTGCGATTATCGGCGACAATATTTGTTTCGCCCTCGGCGCGAAGTTGATTCACCGGGTGGATAGGTTGGATCCGGATTCGAAGGCTGGCCAGGCGATTACGTGGGTGCGGGCCAACATGAACCGGGGTGCGGGCGCGATGATTATTGTTGCGCGTTTCCTCCCGTGGGCGCGTTGGGTGGCCACGATTGTGCTGGGGTCGGTGCGTTACAACTGGTTTAAGTTCTTCTTTTTCGACACCATCGGCGTGATCCTGTGGGCCTGCCTGAGTGTCGGCATGGGGTATTTGGGTGGCACGCTCCTGCAGCAGTACCCGCTTCTGGGCATGGTGCTGGGTGTGGTGTTGGGTTCCCTTGTGGGGTTTGTGATTCAGAAGCTGCAGAACCAGATCTTCGAGCGTTCTGATATTCGCCGCGGAATTAGCGCGGTGTAGGCGTAAAAATTTCCCCCGGGCGGGTGTACCGTCCGGGGGTTTGTTCGCGCTGTTTTAGAGGGCGCGAACCTGCTGGGCCTGTGGGCCCTTGGCGCCTTCACCGACCTCGAACTCGACCTGCTGGTTTTCTTCGAGGGTGCGGAAGCCGGAACCCTGAATTTCGGAGTAGTGGACGAAGACGTCGGCGGAGCCGTCGTCGGGTGCGATGAAGCCGAAGCCCTTTTCGGCGTTGAACCATTTAACAGTTCCGGTTGCCATGGTGAAACCTTTCAAAATGTTGCATGTTTTTGTCGTCCACCAGGGCCTGTTTGGTCCTGGTGCCCGCGTGCACAATCCTCGCGAGCACCTGATGAGGCGCACACAAAATCTGTGACCGTTGCCCAGTCTGCCACGATTTGTTGTCGGGGGCACTGCTTTGGCCCGGCTAAAGTGGCTCACCATCATGGTTTCTGGTTTTGGCGATGAGCTCGTTTCGGTGCTTGCGCAGCGTTTCCCTGCTGCGACGGTGACGCATGTGGAGCATGAGCCGGCTCGTCTCGCGGTGTTTGGACAGTGGCCCGAGTGGGTGGAGCCGGGGTTGAAGCAGATGCTTATCGACGACGCCGTCACCCTCCCCTACGCCCACCAAACCCAGTGCGCGGAGTTGGCGTGGGCGGGCCGGGATGTGGTGGTGGCGACGGGGACGTCGTCGGGAAAGTCGTTGGGGTATCAGTTGCCGGTGCTTTCCGCGTTGGCGGCGGATCCGAAGGCGTGCGCGATGTATCTGACGCCGACGAAGGCGTTGGGTTCGGACCAGTTGCAGGCAACGCTTGCCATGACGCGGGGGAATGCGGCGCTGTCGTCGGTACACCCGGCGCCGTATGACGGGGATACGCCGCAGGAGTCGCGGACGGGTATCCGGGAGCACACCCGCTACGTGTTTACGAACCCGGACATGCTGCACGCGGGTCTTTTGGGTGCGCACGAGCGTTGGGCGAGGCTGCTGCGCCATTTGAAGTTCGTAGTGGTGGACGAGTGCCACATCTACCGGGGTGTGTTCGGGGCGAATGTGTCGTTGGTGCTGCGCAGGTTGCTGCGGATCGCGAGGGCGTACGGGTCTGAGCCGACGCTGATTTTCGCCTCGGCGACCGCGGCGGATCCTGCGGGCCAGGCGTCGCGGCTGTGCGGGCGCGAGGTTGTTGCGGTGACGGAAGATGCGGCGCCCACCGGCGAGCGCACCATCGCGTTGTGGGAGCCGGGGTTCATCGAGGGCGCCGAGGGCGAAAACGGCGCGCCGGTGCGGTACCCGGCGACGACGGAGGCGGCGTCGATAATGTCCACGCTGCTGTTGCAGGGTGCGCGCACGTTGACGTTTGTGCGCTCGCGCCGCGCGGCGGAGACGGTGGCCATGCGGGCCCAGGAGGATCTGGTGGTGGCGGGCCGGGCCGATTTCGCCGAACGCGTCGCCTCCTACCGCGCCGGCTACCTCGCGGAGGATCGCCGCGCCCTCGAGCAGCGTCTGGATAACGGCGATCTGCTTGGCGTGGCCACGACGAACGCGCTTGAGCTTGGCATCGACGTCGGGGGCCTGGACGCGGTGGTCATGGCGGGGTTTCCGGGCACGGTTGCGTCGTTTCGCCAGCAGGCCGGGCGCGCAGGCCGGCGCGGCCAGGGCTCCGTGGTGGTGATGGTGGCGCGCGACGAGCCGATGGATACTTACCTGGTTCACCACCCCGAAGCACTGTTGGGCCGGCCGGTAGAAAACAGCGTGTTCAACCCGGCCAACCCCTACATCCTGCGCGGGCACATGTACTGCGCAGCGGTGGAGCGTCCGCTTAGCGACGACGACGTCGCCGCCTTCAACGCCACCGACGTTGTCAACGATCTGACCGCCGAGGGGTTGCTGCGCCGCCGTCCGCAGGGGTGGTTTGCGGTGCCCCAGTTGGAGGGGGAGGTCACGCCGGAGACGGCGCATTCGTCGGTAAGCATTCGTGGAGGCGCGGGTGAGGAAGTCATGATCGTCGACGTGACCGACGGGCGGCTGTTGGGCACCGTGGACGCGGGGCGTGCGATGAGCCAGGTGCACGACGGCGCGGTGTACATCCACCAGGGCGAATACTTTGTGGTGCAGTCGCTAGACCTGGACGATTACGTGGCGCTGGTCGCGCCGGAGCGGCCGGATTACTCCACGCAGGCGCGCTCCACGACCGACATCACGATCCTTGGCGAGCCGACAGATCTGGTGAACCCGTCGCCGGGGCTGTGGGTGGCCAGTGTGGACGTGGAGGTCATCGACCGCGTCACCGGCTACGTAGTGCGGCTTGCCGACGGCACCGTCTCCGAACACATCCCCCTCGACCTGCCCGAACAGCGCCTGGTCACCCGCGCGGTGGCGTACACGATCGACCCGCTGGTGCTGGACAAACTGGGTATTACGGCTGGCGAGATCCCCGGCGCGCTGCACGCCGCGGAGCATGCCGCGATCGGCCTGCTGCCCCTTTTGGCCACGTGCGATCGGTGGGACATCGGCGGCGTGTCCACGGCGTTGCACCAGGACACCATGCTGCCCACGGTGTTTGTCTACGACGGCCACCCGGGCGGCGCGGGCTTTGCCGACGAGGGCTTTGCCCGCTTCCACGAGTGGATCGCCGCGACCTACGAAACGGTGCGGTCCTGCGGCTGTAAGGACGGCTGCCCGTCCTGCGTGCAATCGCCGAAGTGCGGCAACGGCAACCAGCCACTGGATAAGCACGCCGCACTGAAGTTGCTCGGCGCGCTGGTGAGCATGACTGGCTGACCGGCTAGCCATTACGGCCCGGCGCGGGCGGTCGCTTCGGCGTGGCGCAGCCGCACGGCCACGATGACGTCGCCTTCGACGAACTCGCACGAGGTGACCTCAGCGCCGTTGTGGTTGGCGGTGGCGTTGCCCCAGGTGCAGGCATCAGCACCCCGGTAGAGCGCGGTGGCGGCGGCGACGGCGGACAGGTCTGCGGCCACGCGGGCCCGGTGCGCGTCGGCGGTGCGGGCCCCGGTGACCACCACCGCAAGGGCTAGTGAGACCACTGCGGTGATGATGCCTGTGGTGGTGACGGTGGCGGAGCCGGTGTCGTCGATAAGCAATCGGCGCATTAGAACTCCACCGGAAAGACCGCGGTGGCGCGCATGGTGCCAATCGGGGCGGGTACGGCGGCGGTAACGGTGGCCAGGCCTGCGGACTCGTGCATGCTCACCTCGCCGCGCGGCGGGGTGTAATCCACGCCCATCGCGTGCGCCCGGGCGGCGGCACCGGCAATGTCCACGGCGGCGATGTAGGCGGACATCGTGGCAATGCCGCCCACGATCGCAGCCGTGACCACCACGAGCGTGGCCAGCGAAAGCGCCGTTTCAATCGTGGTCATTAGCCCGGGGTGTTGGTCAGGGCGCTGGTGATCACGTTCTCAATCGCGGAAACGACCCCGTCGCCGTTGACCACGAGATACAGCACCCCGGCAAGGGCAGCTGCCGCCAACGAACCGAAAGCATATTCGATGGTTGACATTCCGGCGTCGTTACGCAAACGCTGGATGAAGAAGGTGGAAATGCGGGTCATGATTGTTCCTTTCAGAAGTTGATGAGGTTGCTCCCGAGGCTGATCACCACAGGCGCGAGCCCGAGGACGAAAAACGCCGGGAGGAAAAATGCGGTGAGCGGGATGGCGATGAGTACGCCGGCGCGTTCCGCTTTGGCTTTGGCATGGTCGGCGGCGTCGGCACGCAGGTTTGAGGCGATACGTTCGCACCCTTGCGCCAGCGCCGCGCCGGACGCGTGCGTCATAGCGACGAGACTGGCCAGGTCCTCCCCGCCGGGAATGGTGTGGAGTTCCGACCAGGCGCGCTCCGGTTCGACCCCGAGCGCGAGCAGCGCTGCGACGGTGTGCCACGGGCTGCGGTCGCCGTCGTGAGTTTCGGCAACCGCGGCGGCTGCGGCACTGACCGGCAGGCCGGCCTCGAAGCAGGCGGCGAACAGGGTGATGTCGGCGGCACAGCGGTCCGGCAGCGCGTAGTCGGGTCCGTCGCGCGGGGTCTTTGGCGTGGGCGGCACCTGGCGGGTGACGCGCCGGGCGGGCTGCGCGGGGCTGACGGCGAGCGCGGTGGCGATGAGCAGGGCTGCGGCGATCATGTGGTGGCTCCTTGGATGATGTGCTGGGAAACGATCACACCGGCGCACACCAGCGCGGTGCCGACAGTGAGCAGCGCTCCGCCGAGGCCTCCCCCGGTGAGCAGCGCGATCGGGTTCGCGCCCATCGCCGCGCCCATGAGCAGGCCGGCGAACGGCAGCAGGGCGAGCACAACCGCGGTGGTTTTAGGTCCGGCGAGTGCGGCGTTGGTGGCGGCGCGATGGCGTCGGGTGTGGTCGATGTCGTCGCGCGCGGCGGCGACCAGACGCGACAGCGGCACTCCTCTGCTGGCCGACAGTGCGAACAGCGGGGCGATGCGGGCGAACTCGTCCGTCTCGGCGGCAAGCGGTGTGCCAGTGCTGACGTGGTGGATGAGGTGTGCGACGTCGCGGGCGATCTCGCGCGGTGCGTGTTCGGCGGCGCGCTCTAACGCGGCGTGCAGTGGCGCGCCGGCTTCGACGTTGGTGCCAAGGTGGCCGAGGAAGGTGGCGACCGCTTCCGTGCGCTTGGAGGCGGCCCGGGCGCGCCGTTGGGTATCTGCGACCCACACCACCGTCGCCGCACCCATCGCTAGCGCGATGACCAGGCTGGCCCGGTCAAACGCTAAGGCGGCGAGCACCACGGCACCGATGCCCAGCGGGATGGCAACGCGAGGTGGAACAGCCAACGAGCGTGGCGCGATGCGAGCACTCGGGGCAGGCGGCGGGCAGGCAGCGGCGCCGGCGAGAAGCAACAGCGTGGTCATGACAGGAGCTCCTCGTAACCGTCGGCGCGGCCGGCGTCGGCGTCCCACACCACCTTGGCGCGCACGGGTTGGCCTTCGAGCACGCCGATCTGGTGGAGGCGGCGTGTGCCGTCGGGGTGGCGTTTGACCACGATGACCACGTCGA
Source organism: Corynebacterium sp. HMSC08F01 (assembly GCF_001807545.1). Taxonomy (NCBI): domain Bacteria; kingdom Bacillati; phylum Actinomycetota; class Actinomycetes; order Mycobacteriales; family Corynebacteriaceae; genus Corynebacterium; species Corynebacterium sp. HMSC08F01. Next base: position 56,463 of record NZ_KV789291.1, read on the forward strand.
TAGCTGCGGCGAGTTGGGCGTGCAGCCCGGCGCGATCCAGCCCGCCGAGTGCGGCAAGCGCTTCGAAGCGGGCGGGGACCTCCGCGATCGAGTTGGCGTGCAGGGTGCCGGCGCCGCCGTCGTGGCCGGTGTTCAGTGCTGCGAGCAGGTCGACGACTTCGGCGCCGCGGATCTCGCCCACCACGACGCGGTCGGGTCGCATGCGCAGCGACTGACGCACCAGGTCCGCGATGGTGATCTCGCCGGCGCCCTCGGAGTTCGCGCCGCGGGTGGTCAGGTTGACCACGTGCGGATGGTCGGGGGTGAGTTCCAGGGTGTCTTCGATGGCGACGATGCGCTCGGCCGGGTCGACCTCCGCGAGCAGGGCGGACAGCAGCGTGGTTTTGCCGGAGCCGGTGCCGCCGACAACCACAAACGCCTTTCGCTTTGCGACGACCCCACGCAGCACCTCCGCAACCTCCCCACCCAGCGCTCCGCGCGCTACCAGGTCGTCGAGGGTGGCCGAGGCGGTGTGTAGTACGCGCAGGGAGATGCAGGTGCCGGCCTGGGCGGTTGGGGCGAGCACGGCGTGGAAGCGCAGGAGGGTGCCGTCGTCGCGGGTGATGTGGCCGTCGCAAAACGGTTGCGCGTCGTCGAGGCGGCGCCCGCAACTGGCGGCCAGGCGGGAGGCGAGCCGGCGCACGGCGGCTTCGGATTCGAAGCGCACCGCGGAGCGTTCCAGGCCCGCGCCCGAGTCGACGTAGACGCAGTTGGGGCCGTTGACGCAAATGTCGGTGACGGTGTCGTCGGCAAGCAGTGCTTCGAGGGGTCCGGTGCCGGTGGTGTCGTCGCGAAGTGTGCGCATCACAGCCAGCACGCCGATGTCGCTGATCACCACGGCTTCTTCGCGGATGAGGGCTGCGATGCGGGCAGGCTCCGGGGTGGTGGGTTCGTCGGCGAGGCGGCGTTTGACGCGGGCGATGAGGTCGCGGTCGGTCATTTAGGCCACCTCCTCGAGCACCGCGTTGGCGCAGGCGGCTAGCGAACGGGGCACACGCGCGGGCAGGCCGGACTTTTCCACCGTGCGAGTCAGCCCGCGCACGTGTGGCAGGTGGGTGAGTACGGTGGCGCCGGTGGTGTGCGCGATCTCCTCGTCGGTCAGCGCGGCCCAGGCGCTATCGCGCACAACCAACACACACGGCAGACCGGCGGCGGCGCACTCGGCGACGATACGGGTCGCGGCGGCAACTGAGCGCACCTCGGGCACGACCACCACGACGACCAGGTCGCTGCGGCCGGGAATCAGCGCGGCGGGCGCATCCACCACCGTCACCCCAGCCCCACCGACGGCACCGGCGACGTGCTCCAACGCCGCCGCCTCCAGCCGGAACGGATCCGCCACCCGCTGGCGCGGAAAGGTCAGCACCGCGATGTCGTCGGCGGTGGCAGGCAGCGCGCGGAGCACGTCGGTGCGCGCCACGGTACCCTCGCCGAAGTCGATCTCACCCCACCGCGCGCCGGGGACGTGCTCGATGCCAAGCAGCAGGTCGAGCCCGCCGGAGAGCCAGTGCCCGTCGAGCAGCGTTGCCGAATCACCCCGCGCCGCCACCCGGCACAGCGCCGCCGCCAGGGTGGACGCCCCTGCCCCACCGGATGCGCCGACGATGGTGATCACCTTCCCGCGCGCGCCTACGACTGCGGGTTGCACGGCAAGGGTTCCGATCGCGCGCAGCAGGTCCGCGGCCTCGGCGGGCAGGACGAAGACCCGCTCGGCTGAATCGACCAGCTCCCCACCGACGCGGAAGACGTTCGCTCCGTGGGGTGGGGAAAGGTCGGGGGCGCGGGTGTCGTCGATAAGCACGGCGAATGCTTTGGGCGCGTGGCGGGCGAGCTCGGCCGCATCGGCGGTGTCGATGACTTGGCGGCCGGTCGCGGCGGCGAGGTGGACGGCCTCGGAGTGGGTGGCGAGGTCGGCGACCGCGACCACGATCGGGCCGGTGTGTGGGTGTGTGCGTGTCATGCCAATAGTGTTTTTCACCAGCGCAAATGTGGCAACCACCCTGTGGACAACCCGCAATCTAAGTGACACTTCAACAAAAAGCCTGTGGACAATTCGCCCCAAATGTTCACTTCTTTCACAGCGGGCCTACACTGCCCCACCAGCAAAGTGGGGCTAGACTGCTAAAGCATGTCTCCCACACGGCCGGTGGCGGCGTTTTTCGACCTGGACAAGACGATCATTGCGACGTCTTCCGCCTTCGCCTTCGGCAAAGAATTCCGCAACAACGGAATGATCACGCGACAAGAGGCGTGGGACCTCTACCTAACCAAAGCGCAGTACATGCTCGTCGGCCACTCCAGCGAAAAAATGGACGCCACGCGCGATTCGCTCGCCCAACTCATCGAAGGCTGGTCGATCGAGGACGTCCAGCGCATCACCCAAGAAACGATGCGCACCGTGGTCACGCCCGCGATTTACGCCGAAGCGCGCGAACTTATCGACGACCACCGCGCCCAAGGCCACGACGTCATCATCATCTCCGCCTCCGCATCAATTCTGGTTGAGCCGATCGCGCGCGAACTCGGCGTAGACACGGTCGTGGCTACCGAACTCGCGGAGAAGGACGGCAAGCTCACCGGCGAGATCACCCGTTACCTCAAGGGCGGGGCGAAGGCGGAGGCTGTGCGCCAGTTTGTCGCCGACCACGACTACGACCTGGAGCGCAGCTACGCCTACTCCGATTCCGCCACGGACATTCCAATGCTGGAACTGGTGGGCAACCCGGTGGCGGTGAACCCGGACCGGGCGCTTCGCAAGCACGCACTGTCACACGATTGGCAGGTGCGGACCTTTAAAGACCCGGAGCCGCTGATCCAGATGCCGAACGCCCGCGAGGTCGGCATCGGCGCGAGCGTGATCGCCGGCGTGACGGCGTTGGCGGTGGCTGGGGTGCTCATCGCGCGTGCGGTCTCCGGCAAGTCCGGCGACAAGCGCCACAGCGCGTGACGCTATCTTTCACCCCGATTCAGGCAAACACTGTGATGTATCGCTAACATCGTTGAGAGAATTCCAGGCACCGTCCCAGGGTGCCTCATGTAATAAGCCACCCAGGAAGGTGAGTAAACAGTGAGCAACGAAGGTCTGTACACCAGCGGCTCGAGCGCCGTAACCGCCAAGGTGGATTCGATTCCGCTGCGCGATACTGATGTGACGGTGCCGGGCCAGCAGTCCATCGGCACCTTGATCTCCAACGCGTCGGAGCAGGTGTCCACCCTGGTCCGCGGCGAGATCGAGCTGGCCAAGGCTGAGGTCATGGGCGAGGTGAAGAAGGGCGCCGTTGGCGGTGGCCTGTTCGGCGTCGCCGGCGTGATTGCGCTGTACTCCTCGTTCTTCCTCTTCTTCGCGTTTGCGGAGATGCTCGCATCCTGGATGCACCGTGGCTGGGCATTCCTGATCGTCTTCCTCATCATGATCGCCCTGGCTGGTCTGCTCGCGCTGGTTGGCCTGAAGAAGGTCAAGAAGATCAAGGCTCCGGAGCGCACCATCAGCTCGGTCAACGAGTTGAAGAACCTGAAGCCAGGCGAGGCTCAGAAGAACCTGACCAAGAACGAGGCTGGGCTCTACACCAGCCGCTAACCGCTGACGCAGGCTTGCGTATCGACGACACCGTTCAGCCTGGTCACATCCCCTACGCGCTGCTGCACCTGGTGTGCAGTCAGCGCGTAACCCGTTTCTGAGGCATCCAGGGACGCGCCGAAGATCATGCCGGCGACCTCCCCTGCCGGGGTGAGCAGCGGGCCACCGGAGTTGCCCTGGCGGATGTCGCCGCGGATGGTGTAGGCCTCGCGCTCCACACGGCCGGTGGTGTAAATGTCCGGGCCTGCGATGGTCAGTTGGCTGCGGATTCGCGCCGGTGCGGCCTCGAAGGGACCGGATTTGGGGTAGCCCATGACCACGGCGTCGTCGCCACGCTGCAGCTCGCGTGCAGCCCAACGCAGCGGCGGCAGACCCAAGCCCTGGGCGTGGAGGACCGCAATGTCGGTATCCGGGTCGTAGAGCACCACATCCGCCGGCTTCACGCCGACGACGGTGTCCAGGGAGACACGCTCGGTGCCGGCGACGACGTGCGCGTTGGTGAGCACGTAGCCATCCTCAAACACGAAGCCGGAGCCCATGAGCCGGCGGCGGCAACTCTCCGCATCGCCCATGACGTGGACCACGCTCGGGCGGGCCGCCTCCACAACTTCGGGGCGAAGCGCCGCGTTATCGGGTGCGTCCACCTGGGCGCCGTGCGGGGATTGGAAGGGGGAAACGAGCGGGGGCAGGCCGGACTCGTCGAGAAGCGCTGCGAATTTCGCGGGCAGTTTCCCGGCGCTCTCCGGAGCGGTGTCGTGGATTTTGGCCAGGATGTGCGAGTTGCGGATCCCGTCGCCCAACTCACCCGGTATGGCTGAGGCCAGCGGGATTGAGATAAACCACACCACCAGCGCCAGTGCGACCGATTGGAACAGTGCGCCCACCACCGAATCCACGAAACGCGTCAGGCGGCTGCGTACCCGCGCCCGTAAGTTGCCCCCGAGGGTCACGCCGAGCAGGTTGCCCAGGCCGACGAAGAGCACCACCACCGACAGCAGCAGCGTGATGCGGATGGGTTGGGACTCGGTGACGTCGAGAAGCAATGGCGCCACCGCCAGCCCCACCACGAGGCCCGCGATGATGCCGATTGCGGAGATCACAGCCGAAAACGCACCTTGGCGCCAGCCGCTGACAAACGCAGCGACGACGGCAAGCCCAAGCAGAACGTCAACGACCAGGTGCATTCCGCAAATGTTACAGCTCGCGGTTGCGGGATCGGGCCAGCGCCTCGTAAAGATCGCCCGGACGCTCGTCCCAGGCGCGCACCCAGCCAGCTAATTCCAGCACGACCGCCAGCAGGATTCCGGTAAAACCCCAGATGAGATAGTCGCGGGCCCAAAACGTCGGACCGGTCCAGTGCTTCCAGCCGAGCTTCGCGCGGTTGGCCGGATCCACCAAGTCCCGGATGGGAACGAAGAACACGTCGTCGGTTTCGAGCTCGCTTGCCGGGTACACCTCACCCGGGTCGGGTGCGTACGCCACCACGGGGCGCACCAGTCTGCGGCTGCCACCGGTTTTCACCTGCCCCATCACCGCCAGCGGCACAACCCGCTCAGGGGCCAGCCCCGTCTCCTCGTACGCCTCGCGCAGCGCCGCCGCCACCGGGCCTGTATCTGTGGCGTCGATGTGCCCGCCCGGAAACGCCATCTGACCGGAGTGGCGGCGCATAGACGGGGTGCGGTGCGTGATCAGCACCCGGGCGTCCTCCGGCAGTTCCTCCGCCTCCGGGTCGCCAGCAAACACGATGAGCACCGCCGCCTGGTCCTCCCCCGGCGTTTGCGGCACGCGCGGGCCCAGCATCGCTTTGACCCGCGCATCGCCCTCGCCAGCGCGCAGCTTATCCACGAGCCCCCGCAGCCACACCGGTGCCCGTTCCGGCCGCACCGCAACCATCACAGCACCCCGCGCACGGCCTCGGCCAGCTCCTCGGCCGAGGTGAACTCCTTGGCAAACACGCCCAACTGCTCCTCGCCGCGGAACACGACGGTCAGCGGCACCACCGGCGGCAGGCCGAGCGTGCCGGCGAACACGTTGGAGTCGTCCTCGAAGCTCGGCAGGTCCACGCCGAGGTTCTCCAACAACGCCGCGCCGCGCGCCCCATCGCGGTCCGCGTGCACGCCCACCACGGTGTACTCGGGGTGTGCGCGGGCGAACTCCTCCACCACGGGCAACTCCGCCCGGCACGGTTCGCACCACCACGCCCACACGTTGGCCACGGTGATCTCCTGCTGCGCGCCGATGGCCTCGCCGCCAAGGCACGCCAGATCCACACCTCCGATCGCACCTTCCGGGCAGTCCGGGCGTCCTGTCACCGGGGCAGATTGCTTCTCGACGACACCGTCGCCAGCCGGGGGCGTGGCGTCGTCGACAAGCAACGCCCTGGCACCCGCAATGACCAGAAGCGTCACCGCAACGATCGCGGCGACGCTGACCCAGATTGTGCGCTTCACAGGCCCACCATCCTCAAAATGTGGTTGCGCTCGGGCCCGGTGACCAGTTCGGCGGCTTCTTCCGGGTCGGTTGGGCCGACGCCGAAGGAGGGGCAGTCGAACGCGATCGGGCAGGCGCCGCAGGCCGGTTTGCGGGCGTTGCAGACGCGGCGGCCGTGGAAGATGATGCGGTGGGAGAACATGGTCCACTCGCGGCGCTCGATCAGTTCCGCGATGGCGTGTTCGATTTTCACCGGATCCGTCTCCTCGGTAAGCATCATGCGCTTGACCAGGCGCTGGAAGTGAGTGTCCACCGTCAGCCCCGGGTAGCCGAACGCGTTGCCGCGCACCACATGCGCCGTCTTACGCCCCACGCCCGGCAGCGTGACCAGGTCCTCGAGCTTTTCGGGCACCTCGCCGCCAAAGTCGGTAACCAGCTTTTGCCCCATCGCGATCAGGTTCGCCGCCTTGGAGCGGTAAAACCCGGTCGAGCGGATAATCTCCTCCACCTCTGCCTGGTTGGCCTCCGCGTAGTCGGCGGCCGTGGGGTACTTGGCAAACAGCGCCGGGGTGACCATGTTCACCCGTACGTCCGTGGTCTGTGCGGACAGCGCAGTAGCAACGAGCAACTCCAACGGGTTAGTAAAGTCCAACTCCGCGTGCGCGTCCGGATACGCTGCTGCCAACGTGCGGTTAATACGGCGTGCCCTGCGCTTACGCCCGATCGGAGTCTCTTTCCCCTTCGCGGCGGGATGAGCACCTGGGCGGCGATGTTTCAATGGAGAGGTCGAAGCGGCCATGCCCAACATGCTAGCCGTACACTATGGGTATGACCTTTTTGCTTGTGGCGCTGATTCCGCTTGTGCTTGGGGTGTTTCCGCTTTGCATGGAGCGTGTGGAAGCAGCGGTCATCGACTAGCACAGTTCCCAGTCGCGGAAAGACTATCGCACTGATTAGTTGAGCTGGTAGAGTTCCAGTTTGTGTGACGGTCACCGCTAATGGCACCGTTCGTGACCAATCCCACGCAGAATGCGTGAGCGACAGTCTGAGGAGGACTCATGGAAGGCGTTCAAGACACTCTTGCCCGCGCCGGCATCTTTCAGGGCGTCGACCCTGACGCGGTCGCCGCGCTGATCAACGATATGGACACCGTGGATTTCCCGAAGGGCACCACGATTTTCGACGAAGGCGAGCCCGGCGATCGCCTCTACATCATCGTCGAAGGCAAAATTAAACTTGCCCGCCATGCGCCGGACGGTCGCGAAAACTTGCTGTCCGTGATGGGCCCGTCCGACATGTTCGGCGAGCTCTCCATCTTCGACCCCGGCCCGCGTACCTCCTCCGCAGTCTGCGTCACGGACGTCACCTGCGCCACCATGGACTCCACCATGCTGCGCGAGTGGATCGACAACCACCCGGAGATCTCCCAGCAGCTGCTGCGCGTGCTGGCCCGCCGCCTACGCCGCACGAACGCGTCGCTGGCAGACCTGATCTTCACCGACGTGCCTGGCCGCGTAGCCAAGACCTTGCTGCAGCTGGCAAACCGCTTCGGTGTACATGAGGGTGGCGCGCTCCGCGTCAACCATGACCTCACCCAGGAAGAGATCGCCCAGCTTGTGGGCGCGTCGCGTGAGACGGTGAACAAGGCATTGGCCACGTTCGCTCACCGCGGCTGGATCCGCCTGGAGGGTAAAAGCGTGCTCATTGTTAACACTGAGCACCTCGCTCGCCGCGCGCGCTAACGGAGGCGCCCGCGGCGGGTCGAGAATCCGCTACTTGGCGTTGAGGTAGCGCAACGCCACACGCGTCGACTGTTCTGCGGCACCGCGCAGGACCGGGTCGACGTCGTCGTAAATCGCATCGACCAACGTGTTGATGTCCGCGTTATCGCCATGCTCCTTCAACGCCTGACGGATCTGATCCAGGCGCTGGTTACGGCGGTCGATGTACTTACGGGCATACACGGACAGGTCCTCGCCCTCCGGGCCGTGCCCCGGAAGGAGCGGAACGCCCTTGCCCTTTTCCTCGAGCATTTCCAGGGTGTCCAGGTACGCACCCAGATCACCGTCGGTCTCAGAGATCATGGTGGTGTGGCGACCCGCAATGGTGTCGCCGGTGATGATGCCTTCCGGCTTACCGTCGGTGTCTTCGCCCGGGTAGACGAAGAAGCACACAGAGTCACTGGTGTGGCCCGGCGTAGCGACGACCTTCACGCGCGGGGTAACCCCCTCAACGGAGATCACTTCGCCGTCGGTGAGTGGCTCAGCGCCGGAGGTATGAGACGGATCAAGGGCGCGGACCGGTGCGCCAGTGAGCTGGCGGAACCGTTCCGCGCCGTCTGCGTGATCGTGGTGACGGTGAGTCAACAGAATCAAGGCGACCTTGTCGGCCTTTGCCTGCAGCACGTTGAGGTGACCCTCATCGGCCGGACCCGGGTCGACGACGATGCTCGCCTCGTCGCCCTCACCTCGGATCACCCAAGAGTTCGTGCCCTCGAGCGCCGCGTAGCTGGGGTTCGGCACCAGGACCACCGCGGCGTTGGGGGTCACAGGGCGCAGCTGGCTGTATGCGGGATGTTTCATGGCTCCCACCCTACCCCGTCACGGCTGCGCCGATGGGCAAACTAGCCTTCGAGCTCCACGACAATCTCGACCTCAACCGGGGTGTCCATCGGAAGAACAGCAACACCGACTGCGGAACGTGCGTGTGCACCGGCTTCGCCGAAGATCTCCTGCACCAGTTCGGATGCACCGTTGATCACGGCGGGCTGCCCCGTGAATGCCGGATCGGAGGCCACGAAGCCCACGATCTTGACCACGCGGGCGACGTTGTCGATGCCCACGTGTGCGTCCACTGCAGCCAGCGCGTTCAGCGCAGCCTGGCGGGCGTAGCCGTATGCATCCTCCTGGGATACCTCGGCGCCAACCTTGCCGGTGGCCGGCAGCTTGCCGTCCACGAACGGCAGCTGGCCGGACGTCCACACCTGGTTGCCGGTGCGCGTTGCTGGGACGTATGCGGCCACGGGTGCGGCCACGGTCGGAAGTTCAATGCCCAGTTCTTTCAGGCGCTCAGACCACTGTGCCATTTACTCAACCTCTCGTTTCATGTAGGCGACAACATTGTCCGGGTTCGGACCCGGGGTGACTGCGACGAGTTCCCAGCCGTCCTCACCCCAAGAATCCAGAATCTGCTTGGTGGCGTGCGACAACAGCGGAACGGTTGCGTATTCCCATTTCTTCATGGGATTCACCCTACCTAGAGGCCAATAATTTCGCCGCCGCTGGACAGGTGGGTTGCCCAGTCCTTCACGTGCGGGTTCTTACGCAGTACTGCGCGGCGCTGACGCTCGGTCAGGCCTCCCCATACGCCGAATTCCACCCTGTTATCCAGTGCGTCTGCGCGGCACTCAGTCATCACCGGGCAGGCGCGGCAGATGGCTGCTGCCTTGCGCTGCTCGGCACCGCGGACGAAGAGTGCGTCCGGGTCGCCGCCGCGGCACTGGGCCTGGGTGACCCACTCGCCACGGTCGAAGACCAGTGTTCCCGTGGAGTCGCACTTCTTGGAGGTGGTCGGTCGCAGGTTAGTTGCCGGTGCCTTTTTCAAACTCGTGGTCATCGTGCGTCTCCTTAGACGTCCTATCCCTATCCGGAAGCGGAGCGGACTCCTTTTATACAATCGACCGCATATTAGCGATCCCATGTAAATGGAATCACACAGGAAATTCCATGTCGAATGCATCACATTTTTGGGGGGAGCATGGTATTCCCCCACGCCACAGATTGAATTAAGGTGTTGGCGTGTCTGCCCTGAAAAGCTTAGGAAACCTGCTGGTCGCCGTCGTCGCATCAGCGCTCGTCATGGCGTTATGCCTGGCGCCGATCGCAGGTCTTGGGGGTGCCGCAATTGCGCGTACCGACGAGACCATGCAGTCCAATCTCTCCGACCTCACCCACGGCGACGTGCCGGGCGTGACCACGATTACGGACGTCAACGGCAAACCCATGGCGTGGATCTTCAAACAGCGCCGCTATGAGGTACCCAGCGAGCAGATCTCGCAGTACGCCAAGGACGCGCTGGTTTCTACGGAGGACCGCCGCTTCTACGTCCACGAGGGCGTGGATATGCAGGGCTTTGCCCGCGCGCTGGTGACCAACGTGCTGGCCGGCGGTGTGGAGCAGGGCGCGTCCACCGTGAACCAGCAGTATGTGAAGAACTACCTCTGGCTCATCGATGCTGAGAACGAAGAAGAAGCCCTCGCCGCAACCGAGCAGTCCATCCCCCGCAAACTGCGCGAAATGCGCATGGCATCCGATCTAGACAAGACGCTGGAGAAGGACGAGATCCTTACCCGGTACCTGAACCTGGTGTCGTTTGGTCAGCACTCCTTTGGCATCGAAGCCGCCGCGCGGACCTACTTTGACACCAGTGCCGCCAAGCTCAATCCGGCCCAGGCTGCGATGCTGGTGGGCCTGCTGCAGTCGGTGGAGGCGCTCAACCCGTATACGAACCCGGAAGGGGCGGTGCGTCGTCGCAACGTAGTGCTCAACAACATGGCCGCTCAGGGCTACATCGAGCAGTCCGAGGCCGACCGCTGGGCGGGCGCACCGTTAGGCATTCTGGACAAGCCGAAGACACTGCCGGAAGGCTGCATCACCGCCGGCGACAACGGCTTCATGTGCGATTACGCCCTGCGCTACCTGGCGGAAAAGGGCCTGGACCTGGACACCATCAAAAACGGGTCGTACACCATCAAGACCACGTTGGACCCGAACATCCAGCAGGTCGCGCTTAACGCGGTGCGCAACAACGTCAGCCCGCACACCGCAGGCGTGGCGCAGGTGTTGGACATTGTGGAGCCCGGCGCGGACTCGCGCAACATCAAGGCGATGGTGTCTTCCCGCTTCTATGGCCTGGACCTGGACCAAAGCCAGACGATCCTGCCGCAGCCTGTGTCGCTGGTGGGCAACGGCGCAGGCTCCGTATTCAAGATCTTCACCGCAGCCGCCGCGCTTGAGCAGGGCTACGGGCTGAACTCCATGCTGAACACACCGGCGCGTTCCGTGGTGTACGGCATGGGCGCAGGCGGCGCCGCGAACTGTCCGCCGGGTGCATATTGTGTAGAAAACGCCGGCGTCTATGCACCGAAGATGAGCCTGCAAGACGCGCTTGCACAATCGCCGAACACCACCTTCATTGAGCTGATTCAGACCGTCGGTGTTGCCCCGGTCGTGGATCTGGCGGTGCGCTTGGGCCTGCGCTCCTACAAGGACGACAACTCGTTTGGGGACGGCCGCTCCATCGCCCAGGCCGCCAAGGAAGAAAACATGGGCTCGTTCACCCTCGGCCCCTTAGCCGTCAACGCGCTGGAACTGTCCAACGTGGGCGCCACCTTGGCCTCCAACGGGCGCTGGTGCGAGCCGAACCCGATCGCGAGCGTGACCGATAAGAACGGCCGTGAGGTCTTCATCGACCGTCCTGCCTGCGAGCAAGCCATCGACCCGGAGATCGCTGCCGCCTTGGCTGCCGGCATGTCGCACGACATTATCGACGGCACCGGCGCCGACGCCGCAAAACGCAACCATTGGAGCGCACCCACCGCCGCGAAGACCGGCACGACGGAATCGCACCAGTCCTCCGCGTTCCTCGGCTTCACGCTGGGCATGTCTGCGGCGCCGTACATCTTCAACGACGGCACCCAAACCACCCCGCTGTGCACCGCCCCGGTCCGCCAGTGCGGCGTGGGCAACCTCTTCGGCGGCAACGAGGCAGCCAACACCTGGTTCCAGGCCGCCGCGGGTGTGCCCGGCGCGGCCTCAGGCCTTCCGGCGGCGAGCGCGAAGTACCAGACTGGTGCGCGCCGCGCGGCCGTGGACTCCGTGGTTGGCCAGTACTCCTCCGCCGCGAAATCCCAGCTGGAGGCCCAGGGCTACAAGGTCGTGTTGAAGACGGTGCCGGGCGGCGGCGCCCCCGCCGGCCAGGTTGTGTCCATCACCCCGGCGGACGAGTCGCTCGCGCGCGGCTCCACCATCACCCTGAACGTCTCGGACGGCTCGGCCCCCTCCAGCACCGCGCCGAGCCCATCCCCGTCCCCGTCTGCTCCCCCGAGCCCCGCTGCCCCACCGGCGCCGGACTTCAGCGGCATCGAGCAATCGCTTAACGACGCCCGCGACGCCATCGCCAACGCCTTCGGCAACAACTAACGCGGCTGGCTAGCTCAGGCGGGCCTTGACAGCCTCGGAGATGCGCTTGCCATCGGCTCGGCCGGCGGCCTTGGCGGTGGCGGCCTTCATGACCTGCCCCATCTGCGCCATGGAGGTGGCGCCGGTTTCGGCCACGGTGTCGTCGATAAGCACTGCGAGCTCATCGTCCGTCAACTGCTTTGGCTGGTACGCCTCGAGGATGTTCGCCTCGGCGAGCTCAGTTTCGGCGAGATCGTCGCGGCCGTTGGTCTGGTAGATCTCGGCGGACTCGCGACGCTTCTTAATCTCACGTGCGATGATCTTCTGAATCTCCTGATCATCAACCTCGTGCTTCGCACCCTCGGTCTCAGCGGTCTGGATCGCCGCCAGCAGCATGCGGATCGTGCCGGTGCGCTCCTTCTCCTTCGCCTTCATGGCTTCCTTAAGGTCTGCGCGGATCTGGTCTTTCAATGCACTCATGCCTGCGAGATTACAGTGGTGCGAGTGAAGACGTTGAAGAAAGCCGCCGCAGCCACCCTCGCCGCCGGAACCTCCGCACTCGCCTGGGGGTACACCGAACGCAACAACTTCCAACTGCGCGAATACACCCTGCCACTGCTGGAGCCAGGCGTGTTGCGCGAGCGTAACGAGTTCCGCATCCTCCACGTATCCGACCTCCACATGATCCCCGGACAGAAGGAGAAGGTGGAGTTCGTCTCCGGCCTGGACGCGCTCGACCCGGACCTGGTGATCAACACCGGCGACAACCTGTCGGACCTTGGTGGCGTGCCCTGGGTGCTCGACGCCCTCGGCCCGCTGCTCAACCGCCCCGGCGCGTTTGTGTTCGGCACCAACGACTACTGGGCGCCGCGCCCCGTCAACCCCCTGAAGTACCTCACCGGCGCCAAACGTGAACCGTCGTACGTGGACCTGCCGTGGGAAGGCATGCGCGCCGCGTTCATGGAGCGCGGCTGGCACGACGCCACGCACAACCGCCTGGAGTTCAAGGCCTCCGGCGTGCGCCTTGCTTTGGCGGGTGTCGACGACCCGCACCACGACCTCGACGACTACCCATCCATCGCCGGCGCGCCGAACCGTGATGCCGACCTCACCATCGGCCTGCTCCACGCCCCCTACCGGCGCGTACTCGATGCTTTCGAAGCCGACGGCTACCAACTCGCCCTGGCCGGCCACACCCACGGCGGCCAGATCTGCCTACCCGGTGGCCGCGCCCTGGTCACCAACGCCGACATCGACCGCGAACGCGCCTCCGGCCTGCACCGCTACGGCCGCATGTGGATGGAGGTATCCAACGGGCTCGGCCAGTCCAAGTACGCACCTGTGCGCCTGTTCTGCCCGCCGTCCGCGAGCCTGATCCGCGTGGTGGAGCGAGGAGAATAGGCCGACCTACCTGGTGTTTTGGCCGAATCGCCACCCGGGGGTAATGTGTTGCCAGTACCGCGGGCGAGAGCCTGCAGATACAACCGGGATATGGCGCAGCTTGGTAGCGCGCTTCGTTCGGGACGAAGAGGTCGCAGGTTCAAATCCTGTTATCCCGACCACCTCAACGGGTCGATGACCTGCATTTACTTCAAATGCAGTGATTCGGCCCGTTTCTTTTGTGCTTTGTGGGTTAAGCGACAAAATGTGTGTCTGCTA
>NZ_KV789292.1:0-32156 GCF_001807545.1 Corynebacterium sp. HMSC08F01
ACGCCTAGGAACAAAACCCGGGGCACTTCATACCGGCATTCCTCTCAAACTTGGCCTCTGTTCGCTATGAGCGTTGGGGCACAGCGCCTAAGGCGCATACGGAAGCTGGGTTAACATTTACTCATGTCTGTTTCTGAGCTGTCCACCAGTACCCAGAACTATTTGAAAGCTATCTGGGGGCTAAAGGAATGGTCATCCGAGCCCGTTACCGCCACACTTATAGCGAAACAGCTGGGACTCAAGCTCTCCTCGGTCTCCGATGCAGTGCGCAAAATGTCGAAGCAAGGGCTCGTGTCACACACGCCCTATGGCTCTGTGGAGTTAACCGAACTTGGCAGGCAGTACGCATTGGTCATGGTGCGCCGCCACCGATTGCTTGAGTCTTTTTTGGTTCAAGCATTGGATTATACGTGGGACGAGGTCCATGATGAAGCCGAGAATCTTGAACACGCGGTGTCTGACATGCTCATAGAGCGCGTGGATAAGTTCCTCAATTACCCCACTAGGGATCCACACGGCGACCCTATCCCTACGGTTGATGGACAGGTCACTATCCCCAGTGCGCACCGTCTCACCGACAGCGGCGCACAACCGCAGGTGACCGTGGAACGCATTTCTGATTCCGACCCACAACTGCTGGCCTTCCTCAAAGAGCAAGGCATCGTCATTGGGGCTGTTCTTACCACGCGCGAAGGAACGCCCTTTTCAGAATCGCTCGAAGTACAGGTAGCCGACAGTACTCAGTGGGTAGTACTTGGGCGCCCAGCTACGGACGCAGTGTTTGTAGCACACCACAGCCTGTAGTCTTTCCCTTTCTCATTAATCCTGTCCCTACCTGCCCTTTTAAAAACTACGGTGCGGCGTAGTTTGCAACTACGGTAGTACGTAGTTAATCTTTTCGATCATCACCTATCCCACTTATGGCTAAGGCCAGGATGAGCAGGATTGTCATGTCAGACTCACCAGATTTGGTGTACTTTTCTAGCGTTTCTGAAAACACAAAAAGATTCGTCGAACGCTTAGATAGACCCGCAGTGCGCATTCCACTGCGGCCCAAGAAAACCGGAATGATCCAGGTTTCACACCCGTACGTACTCATCGTTCCAACCTACGGCGGTGGCTCGCTCAAACGCGCAGTCCCCAAACAGGTCATCGACTTCCTCAATGACCCAATCAACCGTTCCTTTATCCGGGGCGTGATTACCTCAGGCAATACCAACTTCGGAAGCGCTTACTGCGTCGCCGGCCGCATCATTTCCGCTAAGTGCCACGTTCCAGAGCTGTATCACTTCGAGCTACTCGGCACGCAGAAGGACGTTGCCGCTGTAAAGCAGGGCCTTCACAAGTTTTGGGAGCAGCAAAGCAACTAACAATTACACCCCATTGATTTCCCACAAAATGAAGACCACATCCGCAACACACAGATTGGAAACCACAATGCCGCCACTTAAGGCCACCCCCACACAGCCCATTGGCCCTACGCCCCGCACCGCTTCAGCAGACGATGCCGGCGGTGTCGGTAAGCGCAAGAGCTACCATGCACTCAACGCGCAGCTGAACCTATTCGACGATTCGGGAAGAATCCAGTTCGACAAGGACATTGAGGCAACACAAGACTTTTTAGCGCACCATGTCACTCCCCGCATGCATCAGTTTGAATCCACCAAGCAGCGCTTGGAGTGGTTGGTTGATAACGAATACTACGAGCGGGAATTCCTTGAGCTTTATGATGACGATTTTCTGTGCACTATGTACGACAGAGCCCACCGAGCCAAGCATCAGTTCCGCACTTTCCTCGGCGCATTTAAGTTCTTTACTTCATACGCACTGAAAACCTTTGATGGCTCGCGATTTCTGGAAGGCTACGAAGAACGCGTCGCCACCACAGCTTTGTACCTTGCACAGGGCGATGAAGAGCTTGCGGAGAAGCTGGTGGATGACATCATGACCGGACGCTTCCAGCCCGCCACCCCTACTTTTCTCAACGCAGGAAAAGCCCAGCGTGGCGAAATGGTCTCCTGCTTCCTCCTTCGCATCGAAGACAATTTGGAAAGCATTGGCCGCAGCGTGAACTCTGCACTGCAGCTTTCAAAACGCGGCGGTGGTGTGGCCTTGTTACTGAGCAATCTGCGCGAATCCGGAGCCCCAATCAAAAAGATTGAGAACCAAGCTTCCGGCGTAGTCCCAGTCATGAAAATTCTGGAAGATAGCTTCAGCTATGCCAACCAATTGGGCGCTCGACAGGGCGCTGGAGCCGTCTACCTGCATGCGCACCATCCAGATATTCTTCGTTTCCTGGATACCAAGCGGGAAAATGCCGATGAGAAAGTCCGCATTAAGACTCTTTCGCTGGGAGTTGTTATTCCAGATATAACCTTCCAGCTGGCCAAAGAGAACAAGGATATGCATCTTTTTAGCCCGTATGACATCGCTCGCGAGTACGGCGTAGCCATGTCTGACATGTCTATCACCGAGTATTACGACGAGCTGGTTTCCAATCCGCGAATTTCTCATACGACTATCAAGGCCCGCGAGTTTTTCACCACGCTGGCTGAGCTTCAGTTTGAATCTGGATACCCCTACATACTCTTTGAGGATACGGTCAACCGCGCTAATCCCCTCAAAGGACATATCAATATGTCCAATCTGTGTAGTGAGATCCTCCAGGTCAACACGCCATCCACCTACGGCGCCTCAGGTAACTACACCACCGTTGGCCAGGACATTTCCTGCAATCTAGGGTCGCTCAACATCGCTAAAGCTTTTGAATCACCGGACTTTGGGGAAACTGTTGAAACCGCGGTGCGCGCTCTCACGAAGGTCTCAGACCTAACAAATATCGAAGCTGTTCCTTCCATCGCTCACGGTAATGCATCCATGCATGCCATCGGGTTGGGCCAAATGAATCTCCACGGTTTCCTGGCTTCCAAGCGTATTCCTTATGGCTGCGCCGAAGCACTGGACTTTACAAATATCTATTTCCTGACCGTGACCTATCATGCGCTCCGTGCATCCCATGCGCTAGCGGTTGAGAAAGGTCAACGATTCACTGGCTTTGAAGAATCCACCTATGCCACTGGCGTCTACTTCGACAAGTACATCGACCAAGACTGGGCGCCGGCCACTGACCACGTAAAACAGCTATTCCATGAGGCTGGCGTGCAGATTCCTCAACGCGAGGATTGGCTACGGCTCAAGAACCAAGTGATGCAAGACGGCATCTACAACGCCTACTTGCAGGCAGTTCCACCCACTGGATCAATTTCCTACATCAATGACTCCACCGCGTCCATACACCCGATTGCCTCCAAGATTGAAATACGCAAGGAAGGCCGCTTGGGGCGCGTGTACTACCCCGCACCGGAAATGACCAACGACAACTTGGAGTATTTCGATGACTCCTACACCGTGGGGTACAAAAAAATCATCGACACCTACGCTATGGCCACCCAACACGTGGACCAAGGGCTTTCCCTGACTTTGTTCTTCACCGCTGACACCACTACGCGGGACATCAACAAGGCACAAATCTATGCCTGGAAAGCCGGAATCAAGACCTTGTACTACATCCGTTTACGCCAACCTGCACTCCAGGGAACCGAGGTCGAAGGCTGCGTTTCCTGTGCTCTGTAGGAACACGGTCCTTCCTTCATTCACAACCATCCATCAAGAAAGAAAGAAGCTATGTCTTCAACATCAAACACTGCTGAGCTAACCAGCATCTCAGTTACGCCGCCAAGTTACCGGCATGACCCTTCAGCCCGCATCCGCGCCATCAATTGGAATCGGGTGAGCGATGAGAAGGATCTTGAAGTGTGGAACCGCCTCACCGCCAACTTTTGGTTGCCAGAAAAGGTTCCACTTTCAAACGATCTCCCGGCGTGGCAGAGGATGACACCGGAGGAACGCAACCTCACCATGCGGGTGTTCACGGGACTCACCACCCTGGACACCGTCCAGGCCACTGTGGGCGAAATCTGTCAGATCCAAGATGCCCGCACCGAGCACGAGGAGGCCGTGTATACCAACATCGCCTTCATGCAATCAGTCCATGCCCGTTCTTACTCTTCAGTGTTTTCTACTTTGAGCAGTACGAAAGAAATTGATGAGGCATACCGCTGGGCGGTGAATAATGACCTTCTCCAGGCACGCGCCAAAAAAGTGCTCACTCATTATTTTGGACCCGATCCACTCAAGCGCAAAGTGTCATCGACGCTGCTTTCCTCGCTGCTTCTCTACGCGGGTTTCTATCTTCCCCTGCATTTTTCCGTCCACGCCACCCTGACAAATACGGCAGACATGATTCGCCTCATTCTGCGTGACAAGGCAGTGCACGGTTACTACTCAGGCTACAAGTACCAGCGCGGACTGGAAACGTCTGCTCCACAACGGCAACAGGAGATGCATGATTTCACTATTTCCTTGCTCGAAGAGCTTTATGCCCTAGAGCTGGATTATTCCGGCGAGCTATATGAGCCGTTGGGGCTCATGGATGATGTAGCTGTATTCGTTCGCTATAACGCCAATAAGGCGCTCATGAATTTGGGCTACCCGGACTACTTCCCACCTGAAGAAACGGAAGTGAACCCGGAAATCCTCGCTGCCCTAGCACCTGGAGCAGATGAAAACCATGACTTCTTCTCCGGCTCCGGTTCCTCCTATGTCATTGGCACCGCTGAAGAAACGAGTGATGATGACTGGGATTTCTAAACCGTTTCCACGACCAGACCAAGGAAGCTGGCTTGAGACCATCGCGCTGTTTGAAGCCATCCGCGAAGGAAACCAACCAGCAGCCATGCGGCTTTTGGATACGTCCGCCGCACGGGAGGCCGTCCTCGGGGGACTGTTAGGACTCATCGAACTGTACTTCCGCCATGAAGAAGACAAAGTGGATAACTTTCTTACTGCCGCCCACGCCGCCGGGCCACCGCCTGCCTTTGGCTGCAAGCCTTTTCTCCCTTGATCGCACGTACCTACGCCCAACTAAGAAGAAAGGACTTCCTATGACCACCCCACGCATTAGTGTTATCGTCGGCAGCCTGCGCCGCGGCTCATTTGCGCGCAAGATTGCACACGAAGTGCTCACAATGATTCCTGAAAACTACCAGGCAGACATCGTTGAAATCCGTGACTTGCCGCTCTATGACTTCGACTACGATGACCCCTCGGTCACGGACAAGCCCATTCCAGCTGAGTACACCACTTTCCGCGACACCATCAAGAACTCGAGCGGCGTCCTCTTTGTTACCCCGGAAAATAACCGTACTATCCCTGCCTGTCTCAAGAATGCAGTGGACATCGGTTCCAAGCCCAACTCGGATGTGGCTTGGAAGAACCTTCCCGCAGGTATCATCAGTCACTCTGTAGGCCGCATGGGCGGCTACAGTTCACAGAAGAACCTCCGGCTCGCCCTGTCCTACTTCGATATGCCGCTTCCTGGTCAGCCCGAGGTATTCCTTGGCCAATCCCCCACCCTCTTCGAAGACTCCGGCCATCTCAATGAAGGCACCGCAGGCTTTGTCAAAGACTACGTTATACGCTTCCTGCAGTTGGTCGACATGACATTAACAGCCAAGCACAGCTAGCGACGGCGACTAACCCTAGCCACCGCCCTCTACGAAGTACTTGAAGGCTTCTAAAGGGCCTTCTCAAAGACACAAACCCCGGATTCACACTCATCCTTGAGTTACCTGAATCTGAACCCAGGACGCTTCAAAAAACACCGCTCTAATTCTTCGATTTTCGCTGAATTAGAGCGGTTTTAGCGCTGTCGCTGGACACTGACCCTGGCGACATCCTGTTAGGCCGCTACAGGGCCATACAGGGCAGGGGAGACCCCCATCTACGGCTTGCCGCCGTCGGGGGGTGCTGGGCATCTACTCTTCGGGCCTGACGCTGCTCACCCTTGGGATTAAGATCTCGCGTCCGGCGGCTGCAGCTATCGACGGCGTCATTTTGACCATCGGCACCATCTGGGTCGTCTTCGTCTCCCAAAGCTTCCTTGGGCCGTTCCAGTCGTTCCTGATCACCCTCGGCGTGCCGCTGGCTAGCTGGGCAGGCATTCTCGTTGCGGACATCTTCGCCCGCACTAAGGATTACGACGAGCCGGCGTTGTACGATTCGGCAGGTCGCTACGGCGCCGTGGACTGGACCTCGATCGGGATCCTTG
Organism: Corynebacterium sp. HMSC08F01; assembly: GCF_001807545.1. Taxonomy (NCBI): domain Bacteria; kingdom Bacillati; phylum Actinomycetota; class Actinomycetes; order Mycobacteriales; family Corynebacteriaceae; genus Corynebacterium; species Corynebacterium sp. HMSC08F01. The sequence goes on from NZ_KV789292.1 coordinate 6,170, forward strand.
CCGTGTCCTCGGTGATCGGTTGGGGTCTTGTGGCCAACATGTTTGCGGAGGAAGCTTCCTGGAACAACTGGCAGGGATACTTCCTGCCACTGGTTGGGGAGCACTGGGCGGACGCGAACCTCGGTGTGCTCGTCGCACTCGTACTCTCCTTCGTGGCGGCGTGGTTTGGGCGCCGGGGCCGCATCCGCCGTCAGGAGGGGACTGCGGCCTAGGAGTCGCGCCCTGCCGTGCCCGACCCGGCGTCCTACCGCGCCGGGTTGCTGACCAAGATCCGATCCACCTGCTCGGCCAAATCTTCCGGCGCGGTGTCGAAGTCGCCGGGCAGTTCCCGATCCGCCTGCTCGAGCGCTTCCTGGTCGTGCTCGCCGGTGGCAAGGTGCGCCTCCGCCTCGTCGAGAAGCCGCTTCAACCGTGTCAGGTTGAGTTGGTAAGCACCGTCGTTTTCGGGGCCGGGGACCTCCTGGAGCCAACCCGTGCCGGTGAAGGTGGGCAGTGTCGCATCGATGATGTCGCGCTTCAGCCAGTTGGTCATGCGGGGCCCACCGAAGTTTTCCACCCGGCCCGCTGTTGCTTGGCGGACGGTGCCGGTGGGGGTGAGGGTGGGGCCAGTGGTGTCGTCTGCAAGCAACGCCACCTGCATCAAAATTTTCAGTTCTCGGGGAAATAGGGACGGGGCTTCAATGCACCCCACTGCGGCTTTGAGCAGTTCGCCCAACAACGCCTCCTTATTCGGTTGTGTTCGGACAAGGAGACATTATAAATCCGCCTCCGACACCGGGAGGCGGATTCTCGAACGGATGTGTGGTTTGTGGTTAGCGCTGCAACTTCCAGATCACGGAGTTCGTGGAACCTGCGCGCACGAGCGCGATGTTGGCGGTGTCGAAGACGTAGAGCTCACCGGTAAAGCCCGGGACAATGAACGCGGAGCCGAAGCGCTGCACCTGCAGCGGGTTGAGCTTCTTCGGCTGGCCCACAAAGCCTTGGTTCCAGCAGTGGGTGCCGGTAAAGCCTCGGCTGATGGACACTGCGGGGATGAGCTGCTCTGGAGGGTTGCACTCCGGCTGGGTTTTGCGGGCGGTGTCGGAGACGCAAATGGTTTTGGTTTCGCCGCCGACTTGGTAGGACTCGCAACGCACGTTGCCGTTCTGGTTGGAGTAGGTACCGACGTTGTTTTGTGCGGCGGCGGAGGGGGCGAGGGCTGCGGTGGCGGTAAGGATCGCGACGGCAGCGACGGTTACTGGGGCTGTACGTGTGATCTGCATAACAGAAGTATTCCAGGCTATCCCCAGCGTTGCACGCCTCCTGGCAGCGATTTCAGCACAATTCCGAGTTGTTTCGCCTGTTCCGCATAGGTTTTCACAAATTTTTCAGAACGCACTCCACCGGCGCAATAGACCACCACGTCGTCGCCTTCGGCGTACTGCGACAGTGTGCGAGAAACCGCCTCGGGGTCGTGCTCGATCTCGCTCAGCGGCAGGTGAGTGGAGTTGACCGGCAGGTCCGCAATCGCCCGCTCGTGGGGTTCACGGATGTCCAGGGCGTGAGCTTTGCGGGTAGTGATGTCGTCGAAAAGCAATCGCCCCTCGGTGCTCACGGTGCAGGCGTCGGTGTAGGTGCTCAACCGCGTGGTCAGTGGGCGCGCCGGGTCGCGGGGGACGGTGAAGCGGCGGATGGTGGTGGTCAGCGCGTCGTACATGTGCAGCCGGCCGATCTCCACCTCACCGATGCCCGCGAGGAACTTCACGGCCTCGGTGGACATCAGCCCACCCACCACGGAGGTGGTCACGCCGAGCACACCCGCGGTGGCACAATCCGGCACGGAATCCGCATCCGGCTGGGTGGGGTAGAGGTCCCGCATGCCCACGCCACCCTCTGGCGCGCCGGGGCCGGAGTGCCACAGAGCGATGTCGCCGCGGTAGCGCAGCACCGAACCCCACAGCAGCGGCGTGCCGGTGATTTCGGCGGCGTCGGCGGCGAGGAATTTGGTGGCAAAGGTATCTGAGCCGTCGATAAGTAAGTCGATGCCGTCAAGGGCCTCGATGAAGTTGTCGGCGGTCAGGCGATCCTTCACCGGCGTGACAGTGATGCCGGGCTGGAGCGCGCGCAGGCGCTCTGCGGCCACCTCCACCTTGCTGCGGCCGACGTCCTCGGCGCCGAAGAGGATCTGGCGGTGGATGTTGGTGATGTCCACGTGGTCGTCATCCCACACCGTAATGCTGCCAACGCCCGTGGCGGCCAGCGTCTGCATGACGGGGCAGCCCAGGCCACCGGCGCCGATGACCAACACGTGCCCGTCGTATAGGCGTTCTTGCTGCTCCGGGCCGAATCCGGGCAGGTTCATCTGGCGCGCGGTGCGCTTGAGTTCGTTTTCCGGCAGCACGGCCCTACAGCACCGCGTCTTCCCAGTCGGCCCAGCTGGCCAAACCGTCGAAGGTGGACGACGCCACGGCGTGCTCGCGCTTCGGGATGCGCCCAGCAGCGCGGGCCAGGCGGCCGGCCTCCACCGCGTGGCGCATCGCGTGCGCCATGGCCACCGGGTCCTGGCAACGGTTCACCGCGCTGGCCAACAGCACGCCCGAACACCCGAGTTCCATGGCAAGGGAGGCGTCGGATGCGGTGCCCAGGCCGGCGTCGATAAGCACCGGCACCTGCGCGCGCGAGCAGATCAACTCAATGTTGTGCGGGTTCAAAATGCCCAGGCCTGTGCCAATCGGGGAACCCAACGGCATCACCGCAGCCGCACCGAGATCCTCCAGGCGCTTGGCCGCCACCGGGTCGTCGGAGGTGTACGCCAGCACCGTAAAGCCCTCGTCCACGAGCATCTCGCAGGCGTCGACGGTCTCCACCACATCGGGCAGCAGCGTGCGGTCGTCCGCGATGACCTCCAGTTTCACCCAATCCGTGCCCAGCGCCTCACGCGCAAGTTTCGCCGTGATCACCGCGTCGCGCGCCGTGCGACACCCCGCAGTGTTCGGCAGCGGACGGATATTCAGGCGCTTAAGCAGGTCAAACACGCTCTCGCCCGCGCCGGTGGTCGCGGAGTGGCGGCGCATGGCCACCGTGGTCATCTCCGTCGCACTTGCCACCAGGGCGCGCTCCAGCATGTCAAAGGAACTCGCCCCACCTGTGCCCATAATCAGGTGGGATTCAAACCGCTGACCAGAAATTTCAAGCACGTCTAGCCTCCTTGGACGGCGGTGAGGATGTCCACTGTGGTGTCGTCGATAAGCGCCTGCCCCCACTGCGAGCGCGGCACGACCTCACCGTTCACCGCTACGGCAGTGCCGGCCTCAGGCGCGCCGACCTCCGCCACCAACTCCTGCACAGTCGTGGCTTGGGTGGTGGTCCTTTCACCGTTGAGCGTTAGTTGCATTCGTGCCTCCTCGGGTCGCATGCGGATAAGTTTATGAATGGTGCTTGCTTTTCGACGACCCCAGCACCACACCGAGCCCCCAACGCCGCCAGCAAAATCCCGTGCCGGAAGTAACCGGTGGACACCACGGTGCGCTCGTCGATACGACCGATGTACGGCAAATCATCCGGCGTGCCCGGGCGCGCACCGGCGCCGGCCTCGAGGAAATCGCACTCCTCAACCGCCGGCACCACCTCAATCGCATCCCGCAGCAGCTGGTGAACGCCCTGCACCTGCGGCTGGTCGCGGCCGTCCTCGCGTGTAGTCGCGCCGATAGTCAGCGTGTGGTCCTCGCGCGGAATGAGGTAGATCGGACGATCCTCCACAAACCCGCGCACCACATGGTTCAGCAGCGGGTACTGATGGTCCGGCACACGCACGTGCAGCACGTCGCCGTACACCGGGCGCAGATCCAGAAACGGCACAAGGTCACGAGCACCCAGACCATTAGCGACGACAACCTGATCCCCGTCCAGCTCGTCCGTACTATCCACGCGCTCGTACTTGAATGTCACCCCGGCATTCGCGCAGGCATCCAGGAGCGCCTTGGTAAACAAGCGCGGCTGCACCTGGTGGTCACCTGCAATCCGCACCGCACCGTTAATGGCAGGGGAGAGCGCCGGCTCAAGACCGCGCGCCTGCCGAGTGGTGACCTTCTCCACCGCCATGCCGTGCTTTTCCTGATACTCGCTCAGTTCCGCCAGGTGCGTCTTGTCCGCAACATCGCGCGCGACCACCAGCGTGCCCTCCGTGCGATAGCCCGTGGGCAAATCCGAGTACTTCGCGGTGAGCTTGATCAGATCCGGGTAGAGCGCCGCAGACGCCGCCATCAGCGGAAAGAGCGGGTCTTGCTTATAGACGACTTCAGCGGTAGGAGCGAGCATCCCACCCGCATAATGCGACGCCCCCGACACCGGTGCCGGGTCGTACACCGTGACCGCATGGCCGCGATCCGCCAACGTAAGCGCAGTGGACAGACCGATGATGCCAGCACCGACAACCGAGATATTCACAGCGATCAGGGTAGCGCTTTTGCCCGGTCCGTTTGGCCCCTTTCAAACTCCGCGACCACGCGCTCGCAATAGTCCTGGGAATTATCGGCGTGCATGATGCCGCGAACAATGGCCAACCCGTCCACGCCGGCAAGCGCCAGGTGGTACGCGTCGTCCACCGTCACGTCCCCGATGGCCACCAGCGGCACCTGGGCAGCCTCCACCAGGGGCGGGTAGCCGCCGAAGCCTAGGGGAGGCCGGCCCGAGTCCTTCGTCGGGGTGTTGCGGAAGGGGCCGCAGCCGATGTAATCGATCACGTCTTTGTATGCGTTCGCAGCCTGAACCAGTTCCATCGTGCCGGTGGTCAGGCCGATGATCGCGTCCGGGCCGAGCAGGTCGCGCGCTACCTTCACGTCCAGATCGTCTTGGCCCACGTGCACGCCGGCGATGCCGTGGTCGCGTAGTGCTAGGGCGACGTCGACGCGGTCGTCGATAAGCACCTGCGTCTTCGGGTTCACCTCGTGGACGGCCTCGGCCACCTCGCGGGCAAGGTCGTACAGGTCGCGCGCACTAATCGGCTTCGAGCGCACCTGCACCACCCCGGCACCGCCAGCCGCGGCGGCGCGGGCGCGCTCCACAATGTCGTCACCCTGGCCGGTGACAAAATAACAGCGTAAATCGAGTTCGGGTTTGCCCATAAGCTGCGAATCCATGCACATCACCCTATGCGGATTAGATCTGCAGCGGGCCGGTACGCGTCGGATGGCCCAGCGGCTCGATGTGCACGATCGTCTCCGCGCCACCAAGCGCTGCGGCGATACCTTCCTCCACCGCATCCGCGTGATCGTGGGAGTGATCCACCGTCCAGGAGCCTGGCACCTGCATAACCAGGTTGACCAAGCGGTCGCGGCCAGCCTCCGCCGTACGCACCGACGTGAACGTCACGCCGTTGTCCTTGGCATAGGCATCCAGAAAGTTATGGACAACCTTCTGCTCATCCTCGGGCAGCGTGTGCGACAGCAGCCCCAGGATCGCACCCTTGAGCAACTTGTAGCCGGTGAACAGGATGTTCAGGCCAACTAGTAGCGCCACAATCGGGTCGAGCGGCTGCCAGCCAGTCAGCCACACCAGGGCCATGCCCACGATGACGCCCACCGTGGTCCACACGTCCGTAAGCAAGTGGTGCCCGTCCGCGTTCAGGGTGGCGGAGCGGTACTTCTTACCCGCACGGATGAGCGCGACACCCACGCCGAGGTTCAGCAGCGTGGCCACGATAGAGAACGCCAGGCCGATGCCGAGCTGCTCCACCGGTACCGGGTTGATCAGGCGATCCACCGCCGTATAAATGATCACCATAGAGGCGATCAGGATGAGTGTGCCCTCCACCTGGGCGGAGAAGTACTCGGCGCGGGAGTGGCCAAAGTTGTGGTTGTCGTCCGCCGGCTTGGCTGAAAGCTTCAGCGCCCACAGGCCCACGGCGGCTGCGACGAGGTTGATCCCGGACTCCAACGCGTCCGATAAGAAACCCACAGAACCCGTCACCCACGCCGCGATTGCCTTCAGCACAATCGTGACAATGGTAGCGCCGATGGAGAGCCACATGAAGCGCTCTAAAAGTTTTTGTTCATCAACAGCTGCCCTGGTAGGGGCGGGTTCTTGGGTATTCATAGCGGGACGAATCGTAGCACTTACGTAGGCTGGTTGTCCACGTCAATGCTGTCTCATTGAAAGGAACACACCATGGGCCGTTGGGTCGTCGCAATCGCAGGTGCCGTCGTGGGCGCGCTGTTCTTCGGCTGGCTGCTGCAAATGCTCGGCGTCACCGGCATCCTTTACACCGTCGGAGTACTTATCGGGTCCGCTGTGACCTCCTCTGCCGCCGGTGCACTGATCAAGCCCGGGCGTTAACCCGGGCGCGTTGTTGTTTCCCACCAGTTAGGAACACCCCTTATGGCGCGCACACGCCGTCTCCAGTCAGACCCCTTGATTTTCTTCTCCGCCTTGGGGTTCATCCTCATCTTCGTTGCGGGCACCATCGCGTTCGGCGATACCGCCCGCGAGTCCTACGCCGCCGTCTCTGGCTGGCTGATGGACCACTTCACGTGGCTCTACGTCGGCGGTATCTCCGCCACGCTGGTCTTTTTGATCTGCGTGTTCGTCTCCCGCTACGGCAACCTGCGGCTTGGCGACGACGACGATGAACCCGAATACTCATACCCCGTCTGGTTCGGCATGCTCTTTGCCGCCGGTATGGGCGCAACGCTGCTGTTCTGGGGTGCCGCCGAACCGCTGAACCACGCCTTCAACCCGCCACGCGGCGGCTACGAATCCATGAGCCGCGACGCCATCATCCAAGCGTTCGAGTTCACCTACTACCACTTCGGCATCCACATGTGGGTCATTTTCACGTTGCCTGGTCTGGCGGTGGGGTACTTCGTCTATAAGCGCAAAATGCCCGCGCGAATGTCCTCCATGTTCGCGCCACTGCTCGGCCGCCGCGTGTACGAAGCGCCCGGCAAACTTCTCGACGCCCTGGGCATCATCGGCACCGTCTTCGGCCTCGCCGTCTCCGTCGGCCTGGGCGTACTGCAGATTTCCGCCGGCATGAACATCCTCTGGGACGTGCCCCTGGTCACCCCGGTGCAGATCGCGATCATCTGCGGCATCACCATCGCCGCCTCCATCTCCGTGGCAACCGGCCTGGACAAGGGCGTGAAGATCCTGTCCAACCTCAACATCGCCGGCACCATCGCACTGATGCTCTTCGTGCTGCTCACCGGCCCCACCCTGAAACTGCTCGGCCAGATCACCGAATCCTTCGGCATCTACGCCCAATCCCTGCCCGAGCTGATGTTCTGGGTCGACTCCTACAACGACAACCCCGGCTGGCACGCCACCTGGACCGCCTTCTACTGGGCCTGGACCATCTGCTGGTCGCCATTCGTGGGTATGTTCTTCGCCCGCATCTCCCGCGGCCGCACCGTCCGCGAGTTCATCGGCGGCACCCTGCTGCTGCCCACCGCGTTCGACCTGGTGTGGTTCTCCATCTTCGGTCGCGCAGCCATCGACATGGAAGAACGAAACCCCGGCGTGCTGACCAAACCCGTGGTGGAAGACGGCGACACCCCACAGGCACTGTTTAGCCTGCTTGCGGACTACCCGCTGTACACCATCACCGGCACCGTCGCCTTGATTGTGATCGTGCTGTACTTCGTCACATCCATGGACTCCGCCGCCCTGGTGATGGACATGTTCGCCTCCGGCGAGGAAAACAAATCACCCACCTACTACCGCGTCGGCTGGGTGGTCGCCGTCGGCCTGGTCACCGGCGCGCTGCTGTTTATCAACGACTCCGGCATCAACGCCCTCCAACAAGTCGTGATCATCATCGCCCTGCCGTTCTTCTTCATGTACTTCGTCATGATGTACTCCCTGATCAAGGCCATGAGCGACGACTCCGCCGCCGCCCGTAAGACCCGCTCCCGCACCTGGGAGAAGACCGACACCGCCGAGAAACTCGAAGAAGGCGAAAACAAACCCGCGCCGGGCTACGACGCGCAAGGCAACGAGGTGGAGCGCCCCGAACTCGAATACGACGCCGAGGACGACTCCTGGAAGTTCCCCGAAGGCTTCAAACTCGAGCGCGGCGAGCGCGACACCATTGTCGACGAACGCCGCCAGGACTAGCGCTTGGCCTAGCGCCAGGACTAGCGCTTGATCCGCATCTTGCGGTGGGGAACTCCGGTGTCCAGGAATTCCTCACCCTCGGCCACCAGTCCGAACTGCTCGTAGTAGCCGACAAGGCCGGCCTGTGCCTCGATGACCAAATCCCCGGGGAAGCGCTCCGTATACTCGATACCGGCACGCACGATCTCCGGGCCGAGGCCCGATCCGCGGTGGTCGGGGTGGACCACGAAACGCCCAAAGCGCGATCCCGTCTCGGTGGGGAAGACGCGGGCGCAGCCGGCGAAGGTGTCGTCGTCAAGCAAAGCAAGAATGTGCTTCGTCTCGGGGTTGGCGTCCTGATCATCGATCTCCGCGTACGGGCACTGCTGCTCCGCCACGAACGTATCCACCCGCAACTTGTACAACTGATGGACCTGCCGCGGCGTCATCTCATCCAGCGATAGAAACCTGATCATTTTTCGGCTCAATCCTTCCTGTCCTGCCATACGAGAGGTGGCGGTGAGCCCACTCAAACGGACCCTGCTTGCCGGCGCGCTCCAGCAGCATCGCGAGCGCGATCGTGATCGCCCACACTAGCAAGCCAATGCCCAGCTTGCCGGTCACCGTGGTGTCCAGGCCGATGCCCAGAAACGCCGGGGTGCACAGCAGCACGAACAGCACCGACTGTGCCAGGTACCCCGACATGGAACGCTTACCCAACGCCACGAACGCGCGCGCCCACCCCGGCACGTCGTTGTTCAGGCGGTGCGTGGCCAGCGCGAGTGCCGCCAGGATGCCCGGGCCCGTGAAGTAACCCAGCGCCTGGTTCAGGATGAACAGCGGCAGCTCCCACTGTGCCGGCAGCACGCCCGCGGCCGCCAAGCCCCACGGCAGCCCGATGCCCACGATGATCACCGCGGCGATAACGGTCCAGGTGATGAGGGTTTTGCGGTGCGTGGTGACGTCGATAAGCACCCGCTCCCGCGCCCACACAAACCCGATAATCGCCAGCGCCCACAACTGCAACGCCGCAACAGGCTGCATGGCCAGCATGCCCAACGCCATCTGCAGGTTTGAGGAGAAATATGCCGCTGGCGTATCAAACGTGATCGTCGGATCCGGCTGTATGATCGCCTCCGAAGAATTGAAGAAAAACGCCGAGACGCCACCTAACACCCCGAACGTGGTGAACAAGCCCAGGATCGAATACGCCACAATGCGCAACGTCTTCGTCGACCACGACAACCCCCACGCCAACAAGATGCCCACCAGGCCATACGTGAGCATGATGTCGCCATAAAACAGGCCAAGCATGTGTGCCAAACCAAACAACGCGAGCACTGCGTATCGACGAACCAACACCCGCCGCGCATCCTTCAACGGATAGTGCTTGCGGTAGAGACTGGCCGCCACCAGCCCGAAGCCGAACCCCAACAGGGTGGAGAACATCGGCAGCCCGCGCACGTGAATAAACATCGCGGCGAACACGGCGCTGACCTGGTCGATGACGCTGTCCGGGCGGACACCACCCACCGACCAGCCCGCACGCGACTGGTCCTCAGACCAATCATTCGTGATCCACGTCTGCGCCACATTGGCCATCGCGATGCCAAGCAGTGCGGTGCCGCGCGCCAGATCAGGCACGATCAGGCGCTGCTTTAGGGGCTGCGCGGGTTGCTGAGGTTGCGCGGGTTGCTGGTTCGGGTGCGGTGCCGCATGCGAATTCATGCGGCTCAACCTACACGGCTAGCCCGACACGTGCGCTACGGCATCAGCCACGGCGACACCGCCGCCAAAATCGTGCGCGTCGAATGGTCCAACACCGGATCCAAATCCGGCGCGAACAGGGGAGAGTGGTTCGCCGGAGCGCCCTCCATTTCCTTCTTGCTGCCTACCGCCCAGTAGAAGTACGGCACGCCCCAAGCTTCCGCGATGGTGGGGAAGTCCTCCGAACCCGACAACCGGCCGAAGTTGCCCGCGCGCTTACCAAACTGCTCGCGGAACACCGCCATGACCTTCTCCGTCGGCTCCTCGTGGTTACTAAACACCGGGGCGCCGCCAATGACCTCGAAGGTGGGCTCCCGGTCGCAACCCGCAATGGCGCATTCTCCTTGGACGATGCGCTTGATGTCGTCGTTAAGCTTGTCCGAAATCTCCTGCGTAAACGCGCGCGTGGACACCTTGAGCTCCACCGAATCCGGGATCGTGTTCGGCGAATCGCCGCCGTGGACCGCGCCGACCGTGACCACGCCCATCTCCTGCGGATCGATGTTTCGCGAGATGATCGTCTGCAGGCTCATGATCACCTTCGCCGCAAGCACCACCGGGTCGATGCCATGCTGCGGCATCGAGCCGTGCGAGCCGCGGCCGAAAATCGTGATCTTGGTCTGCACACACGTGGAAAACACCGGGCCGGACAGTGCGCCGACGCCATAATCGTCGATCCACGGACCCACATGCTGGCCTAACACCACATCCGGCTTGACGATCTTCTCCGCCAAACCCGCTTGCGCCATATCCACCGCGCCCGCGCCGGTTTCCTCACCCGGCTGGAACAGTGCGATAAACGTGCCCGACCACAGGTCCTTGTGCTGCGCCAACGCCTCCGCCGCACCCAGCAGGGCAGTCGTGTGCATGTCGTGGCCGCACGCATGCATCCGGTTCAGCGCCGGATCCGCCGAGTATTCCAGGCCGGTCGCCTCGCTGATCGGCAGGGCATCGAAATCCGCGCGGAAGCACACCACCGGACCCTCGCCGTTTTCCAGCACGCCGACCTTGCCCGTCTTGCCCACCGCCGTGACGGTGTAACCGATCGCGGTGAGTAGCTCCTCAATGCGTTGCGAGGTAGCAAACTCCTGCATCGACAGCTCCGGGTTCCGGTGGAACCACTTGTAAAGGTCTTCGCGCTTGTCGCGCGTCTTGTCGATCGTGTCCTCGAAACCTGCGAGGCGTCCAGTGAGTTTCGGTAAGTCAGCCATGGGCCTACCTTACGTGCCCGAAAGCACCCCCGGGTGGGTCTTCGTATGGTTGAATGGTGCCAATGTTGCCCAAGTGATTACTGTGGCAAAAGTTGTCTTCACGCGCCTTCGAAACACTGATAGGGGATAAGTATGCGCCGCCTCCCATCGGCCCGCACCATTGTCGCTGCCGCCGTCTCCGCCCTCGCTCTCGTCGTCACGCCTGCTCTTAGCGCAGACGCCGCACCCGCGATGGCACAAAACGCAGCGCCCGTCGACACCGCCGACCCCAACTACATCTGGCGCACCGACATCATCTCCAAAGCCCTCGCCGGCAAACCCGGCGCCGACCGCGTCCTCCACCGCGTCCCCGGATCCTTCCACGACGCCCCCCGCGTCCCCGCCGAAGCCGACCAAGCCCGCGCCCGCGGCAACGCCCTCTACGGACCCGGCACCCCGCTCTACGTCGGCAACACCCCCGGCTCCGAGTTCATGTGCACCACCACCGTCGCCGGCTATAACGACCGCGGCCAAAAAGTCGCCCTCACCGCCGGCCACTGCGGCAACGTCGGCGACAAGGTCAAATCCGCCGACGCACCCCAACTCGGCACCACCGGCACAATCACCCAAGTAGACAAACAAAAAGACTTCGCCGTGATCACCCTGGACAAAAACACCGAAGTCACCCGCACCTACGACGGCATCACCGCCAACCACGTCGGCGGCGCCCCCGTCCGCCCCGGCGGCACCGTGTGCAAGAAAGGCGTCGCCTCCGGCTACACCTGCGCACCCACCTTCACCGACTGGGACACCCACAACGTCAACCACGTCTGCGCCATGCAAGGCGACTCCGGCGCCCCACTCATGGTCGGCGACCGCGTCATCGCCATGGTCAACGGCGGCACCTGGCACGCACCATTCGACATCGCATGCCACAGCCCGCTACAAGGCCCGATCCACGCGCCAACCGCATCAGCGCGTCTCGACTCCGTCCTGCCATCCGTCAAAGGCGGGTTCCGGCTCCCGTAGTTCTTAGCGCCCGGGGCTTGGGGGAGTCGCGGGGAGGCAAAGACCGCTAGGCGCGGAGGCGGTCGGCGATCTCGTCGACCACGCGGGGGTTGCCCGCCACGCACCAGGTCACGCCGCCGGCGTCGACCTTGACGCAGCGACCACCGACGGCCTCGACGAGCGCCTTGCCGGGCAGCCAGTCCCAGTCGGGGACGGAGTGCTGCATCCACGTACCCATTTGACCTGCGGCGATGTTGGCCAGGTCGACGGAGCCGGCGCCGAGCATGCGGATCGTGGCGGCGCCTGAAACCACGCGCAGCCAGGGCTCACGAACGGCATCATCCGACATAAAGGTGGGGTGGAGGTAGGTCACCAGGGCGATTTCGGCGAGCGGGGCGTCCTCGAGGTCGGGCAGGGCAACGCCGTTGCGGGGGGCCACACCGTCGGCGGCGACCCAGGTGGTGTCCAGTGCAGGGCGGTGGATGGCGGAGATGGTTGGGGTGGGGGACGGGGAGTCGTCGATAAGAGCGAGCGCCGAACAGAAGTAGTCGGAGCCTTGCGAGAAGTTGTAGGTGCCATCGACGGGGTCGATCACCCAGGTGCGGCCGGTGCGGGAGGGGCGGTTGGCGCCCTCCTCGCCGATGACGCCGTCGTCAGGGCGCAGCGCCTCGAGCGCATTAGCGACGAAACGCTCCGCGGCACGATCCGCCTCCGTGACCACGTCAGACACGGAGGTTTTGAACTCCGTGCCCAGGCCCTCGGCGCGCATGCGAAGGGCAAGGCCGCCGGCGTGTTGGACAAGCGCGGCGGCCAGTTCGGCGTCGGAGGAGGAACGGTGTGCGTTGATAAATGCTTCAGTCACGCCGCCATTATGGCGCAGTCGGCGCACCCTCGCGGGTCTCGGGGAGGTAGACGTTGGAGCCTAAGTCGCGGAACTCCTGAGCCATCTCGCGCTCGCCGGCCTTGGCGTCGGGGCCTGCACCGCCAGCACCGCCAGCGCCGCCAGCACCGCCCGAGAAGTCGAATGACGGCATGCCGAGGTCTGCGATTTGGTCGGCGAACTCGTCGCGAATGTCCTGGCTGATGCGCATCGAGCAGAACTTTGGTCCGCACATGGAGCAGAAGTGGGCGGTCTTCGCGGGCTCGGCCGGCAGGGTTTCGTCGTGGTAGGCCTGCGCAGTGTCGGGGTCGAGGGAGAGGGCGAACTGGTCGTGCCAGCGGAACTCGAAGCGTGCCTTGCTCATGGCGTCGTCCCAGTCGCGCGCGCCCGGGTGACCCTTGGCTACGTCGGCGGCGTGGGCGGCGAGTTTGTAGGTGATCACGCCAGTTTTCACGTCGTCGCGGTTGGGAAGTCCCAGGTGTTCCTTCGGGGTGACGTAGCAGAGCATGGCGGTGCCGCCGGCGGCGATGTTGGCGGCGCCGATGGCAGAGGTGATGTGGTCGTAGCCAGGGGCGATGTCGGTGACCAGGGGGCCGAGGGTGTAGAACGGCGCTCCGCCACACCACTGTTGTTCCTTCTCGTTGTTTACCTGGATCATGTTCAGAGGAACGTGGCCGGGGCCTTCGATCATGACCTGGACGTCAAAGTCCCAGGCGCGCTTGCACAGCTCGCCGATGGTTTTGAGTTCGGCGAATTGGGCGGCGTCGTTGGCGTCGGCGACGGAGCCGGGGCGGAGGCCGTCGCCAAGCGAGAATGCGACGTCGTACTGGGAGAAGATCTCGCAGAGCTCGTCGAAGTTTTCGTACAGGAAGGATTCCTTGTGGTGGGCGAGGCACCAGCCGGCCATGATCGATCCGCCGCGGGAGACGATGCCGGTCACACGCTTGGAGGTCAGCGGCACGTAAGGCAGGCGCACGCCGGCGTGGACGGTCATGTAATCGACGCCCTGCTCGCACTGTTCGATGACGGTGTCGCGGAAGATCTCCCAGGTCAGGTCCTCGGCGATGCCGTCAACCTTCTCTAGCGCCTGGTAGATGGGCACGGTGCCGATGGGCACGGGGGAGTTGCGCAGGATCCACTCGCGGGTGGCGTGGATGTCGTTGCCGGTGGATAAGTCCATGACGGTGTCGGCACCCCAGCGGGTGGCCCAGCGCAGCTTCTCCACCTCTTCGCGGATGGAGGAGGTCACGGCGGAGTTACCGATGTTGGCGTTGATCTTGGTCAGGAATGCGTTGCCGATGATCATCGGCTCGCTTTCCGGGTGGTTGACGTTGTTCGGGATGATCGCGCGGCCGGCGGCAACCTCCGCGCGGACCTTCTCTACGTCGCAGTGTTCACGCAGCGCCACGAATTCCATCTCGCGGGTGATTTCGCCGCGCCGGGCGTAGGCCATCTGGGTGACACGCTTGCCCGGCTTGGCGCGCAACGGTTTGCGGGAGGCGCCACGCCACTCTTCGCTGGCGGAGCCGCGGCGGACGGCAGCGCGGCCGTCGTCAAGCAAATTGCGCTCGCGGCCGACGTATTCCTCCACGTCGCCGCGGGCGGTGATCCACTCGCCGCGCAGGTTGGGCAGGCCAACTTCCGGCTCGGCCCAGGGGCCGCGGGTGCGGTAGATCTTGAACGGCTCGTTGGGGCCGGTAGGGGAGTCGTCCAGGTGGATCGCGGTTTCCGGAACCTCCAGCCCGTCCTTCAGAATCGGCGCGTATGCGTGCTTGGGGTGGATTTCCTGGGCATAAATATCGGCATGCGTTTCAGGCACGACCTTCTCCTTACTTCCTTCGCTGGTGCTAACCAGACAGGTTCGAACGGTGCTCGCGCAGGCGTAGCGCGATCTCAGCCCGATGCCTCGGGCGCCCGTGTGGGGTCGCAGCACACTCTATCCCGTCGTGGTGGCTGCGTCAGGCAGTTCGCTAGACTTCCCGGTTATGCAGCCCGAGACTCAAGCGCGGATTAAGGATCTTTCGTCCACACTTTCCACCATCGAGAAGGTGATGGACCTCGACGTGCTCCGCGAGCGCGCCCGCGAACTCGAGGCCCAAGCCGGCGACCCGTCTCTTTGGGACGATCCGGCGCACGCACAGCAGGTGACCACCGAATTGTCCAATGTGCAGGCGCGGTTGAAGAAGGTCACGTCGTTGCGCTCGCGTATCGACGATCTGCCGGTCATGTACGAACTCGCCGAAGAAGAAGGCGACCCCTCCATGGCCGACGACGAGTTGGCGGACGTGGCAGCGCAAATCGATTCGCTCGAGGTGCAGACCATGCTCTCCGGCGAGTACGACGAGCGCGAGGCCGTGGTCAACATCCGCTCCGGCGCCGGTGGCGTGGACGCGGCGGACTGGGCCGAGATGCTCATGCGTATGTACGTGCGTTGGGCGGAAAAGGCTGGCCACAAGGTGGATGTGTACGACATCTCCTACGCCGAGGAGGCTGGCATTAAATCCGCCACCTTTGTTGTGCACGGCGATTACCTCTACGGCCAGTTGTCGGTGGAGCAGGGCGCGCACCGCCTGGTGCGTATCTCTCCGTTTGATAACCAGGGTCGTCGCCAGACTTCGTTCGCAGAGGTGGAGGTGCTGCCCGTCGTGGAGCACACCGACCACATCGACATCCCGGATTCCGACATCCGCGTGGACGTCTACCGTTCCTCTGGCCCGGGCGGGCAGAGCGTGAACACCACCGACTCCGCGGTGCGCATCACCCACATTCCGACCGGCATCGTGGTGACCTGCCAGAACGAGAAGTCCCAGATTCAGAACAAGGCGTCGGCGCTCAACGTGCTGCAGTCCAAGCTTCTGGAGAAGAAGCGCCAGGAAGAAAAGGCGGAGATGGACGCCCTTGGCGCGGGCGGCAACGCCAGCTGGGGCAACCAGATGCGCTCCTATGTCCTGCACCCGTATCAGATGGTGAAGGACCTGCGCACCGACTATGAGGTGGGTGACCCGCAGAAGGTGCTCGACGGTGACATCGACGGCTTCCTGGAGGCTGGCATCCGCTGGCGTATGGCACAGCAGCAACAAGAGTCACACCAGTAACGGGTAAGGTGTGTCGCGTGATCCGATTCGACCATGTGACCAAGACGTATCCGACGTCCACGCGCCCCGCGCTCAACGACGTCACCCTGGAGATCCCAGACGGCGAGTTCGTCTTCCTGATCGGCGCGTCCGGCTCCGGCAAATCGTCGTTTTTGCAGTTGATGATCCGCGAGGAAAACGTCACCTCCGGCGACATTTACTTCGGCGACTTCCACGTCAACGCACTGTCCGGCAAGCAGATTAACACACTGCGCCAGTCCATCGGCTACGTGTTCCAGGACTTCCGCCTGCTGCCCAACCTCAACGTGTACGACAACGTGGCGTTCGCGCTCGAGGTGATCGGCAAGCCGAAAGACCGCATTGCCAAACTCGTGCCGGAGGCGCTCGAACTTGTCGGCCTCGGCGCGAAGGCGAATCGTATGCCGCGCGAGTTGTCAGGTGGTGAGCAGCAGCGTGTTGCGATTGCGCGTGCGTTCGTCGATAAGCCAAAGCTCATGCTTTGCGACGAGCCCACGGGCAACCTCGACCCAGGCACCGCCGACGAAATCATGGCCTTGCTGGCGCGCATTAACCGCATGGGCACCACCGTGGTCATGTCCACGCACAACGCGCGTGCGGTGGATGACATGCGCAAACGCGTCATCGAACTGCAGTTAGGCAAGGTCGTGCGCGACGAACAAAACGGCGTCTACGGGGATGTGAGGAAGTAACCATGAACTGGAATTTCATCTTCCGCGAAGGCTTCAAAGGCCTCGGCCGCAACCTGACCATGACCATCGCGCTGGTGATCACCACGGCGCTCTCACTCGCGCTCGTCGGCACCGGCATTCTGATCTCGCAGGCCACCGCCGATACGAAGAAGCTCTACCTCGACCGCGTCGAAGTGATGGTCGAACTTGACGAGGAAATTTCCGCTAACGACAAGGACTGCTCAACCGACGCCTGCAAGCAGGTGCGCGACACCCTGCAGGGCGACGACCGCGTCGAGCAAGTCACCTTCCGCTCCCGCGAGCAGTCCTACGAGCGGTTCGTGGAACTGTTCCAGGACGCCGAGCCGGAACTCGTGCGTGAGACCACCCCGGATGCGCTCCCGGCCGCACTGCACGTGCGCCTGGAGGACCCGACTGACACGGCACCGCTCGACGCGATTCGTGAGATGCCGCAGGTCACCGTCATTTCAGACCAAGCCGACACCGTACGCTCCGCCGCCGGCACGCTGAACACGTTCCGCAACGCCGCCTTCGTCATCGCCGCAGCACAGGCTCTGGCTGCCGTGTTCCTGATCGCGAACATGGTGCAGTTGGCTGCGTTCAACCGCCGCGAA
This sequence comes from Corynebacterium sp. HMSC08F01, assembly GCF_001807545.1. NCBI lineage: Bacteria > Bacillati > Actinomycetota > Actinomycetes > Mycobacteriales > Corynebacteriaceae > Corynebacterium > Corynebacterium sp. HMSC08F01. The sequence continues at coordinate 23,504 of NZ_KV789292.1, forward strand.
CAGATCGGCATCATGCGCATGGTGGGTGCGTCGCGCTGGTACACCCAGGCCCCGTTCGTGCTCGAGGCCGTGATCTCCGTGCTGCTCGGCGCGGTGCTGGCCACCTTCGGCGTGTGGGCCGGCAAGCAGTTCCTAGTGGACCCGCTGCTCGGCGACCTCTACGCATCCCAACTCATCGCCCGCGTCCCAGACTCCGCAGTGTGGGCCGTCATGCCACTGACCGGGCTCGTCGCCATGGTGCTCGGCGGCCTTGCAGCACAGGTGGCGCTTCGCTCCTACGTGCGTAAGTAGTACACTCGAGCGCCTATGTCCAAGAAGAACAAAAAGCAGAAGCTTTCCAACACCGGCGTCCTAGCGACCAACCGGAAAGCTCGCCATGACTACACCATCTTGGACACATGGGAATGCGGCATCGTCCTGCAAGGCACCGAGATCAAGGCGCTGCGCGAAGGCAAAGTGTCGCTGGTGGAGGCGTTTGCCACCATCGACAACGGTGAAGTCTGGCTGCGCAACATGCACATCCCCGAATACTCCAAGGGGCACTGGACCAACCACCCGCCGCGCCGCACCCGCAAACTGCTGCTGCACCGCCGCGAGATCGACTCGCTGGAAGGCAAAGTCCGCGACGGCAACCGCACCCTGATCCCGCTGTCGCTTTACCTCAAGGACGGCCGCGCCAAGGTCGAGTTGGGCCTCGGCCAGGGTAAGCAGGACTACGACAAGCGCCGCGCCATCAAGCGACGCACCGAGGACCGCGAAATCACCCGTGAGCTGGGCCGCAAGTTGAAGGGCATCAAGGCGTAGCGTTTTCAGTACGGTGGGGGCCTATGAAAAAGGCACTGATTACTGGAGCGTCCCGCGGCATCGGTCGCGCGATCGCTGACGAACTTGGCAAGGACCACCACATTTACGCTGGTGCGTCACAGGATGCGTCCGAGATTGTTTCGGCGCTTCCCAGCGCGGAGCCGTTCGAGGTGGACCTGACGGACACCGCAGCTATTGAGCGCGCCGCCGCTGAGATCGACGAACTCGACGTCCTCGTGCTGGCCGCCGGCGTGATGGAAAACGGCTCTCTTTCGGAGCTCACGGACGCATCCTGGCGCAACATGATGGAAGTCAACCTCCACGCGCCCGTGACCCTGACTCGCGCGCTGCTTCCTGCTTTACGACGATCCAACGGCCTGATCATCACCATCAACTCCGGCGCCGGCTACCACGGCATCGCCAACAACTCCGCCTACTGCGCCTCCAAGTTCGCGCTGCGCGGCTTTACCGATTCGCTCGCACAGGAGGAAGCCGGCAAGGTGCGCGTGACCTCGCTGCACCCGGGCCGCACCGACACCGACATGCTCTCCGGCGACGACGGCCTGCCCAAGATGGCCGCCACCGAAGTAGCCAAGGCAGCCCGCCTAGCTGTCGAAGCCGGCCCCGACGCCGTCATCGAATTCCTCCGCGTCCGCCCAGCGTTCACGGGGTAGGTTGCCGGCTGGGGCAGGGCTTGCCGGCTGAGGCGGGCTTGCCGGCTGAGGCGGGCTTGCGGGCGTTGCTCGGGTTCTGGCGTGCCCAGCCCCTTGTGCTCCGGCGCGCTCGGCCCCTTGTGCTCCGGCGCCGCGTGGGGTAACGTTTCTTCTCCTACGTTTCTTCGTAGTTGAAGGGGTCGATTTGGTTTCGACTTCATCACTTAGCCAGGGGAAGCGTGCCGGTGCAGGCAGGAGACCACCGAAAGCGTCGCTGTAACTAATAAACGCAGAGAAGAACTCTCAGCGTGACTACGCCCTCGCTGCCTAATTAGAAAGGTTCAGCGACCTGCGTGTCCGTCAGGCCGGGGATGTCCCCGACCCGGTACCTGGCGTCGACTTAGGGGACTTGCCTTCCGGCCCTGTCAGTGGGGCCTTGGAAGGGACATTTTTCACTGACTGGGCCCGTCATCCGGACATGTTCGCCTGATCCGGAGGGCCGAGCAGAGATTCTGTGCGAACTGCGCACGGAGAAGCCCTGGTGCGGTGGTGAAGGACCCGGGTTCAATTCCCGGCGGCTCCACCGAGTGCGAAACCCGCTGGCCAAACGGCCAGCGGGTTTTATTATTTGCCGGCGAACCTGCACCGAGTACAGCCCCCACTCTGCGGTGCTCATCGTCTAGTTCCTCGACATCGTCTAGCTCCCCGCGAGGGCAACCAGACGATCAGCTCCATACTGAAAACGGTCCCCAATATGACCTGGGGAAACGTCGAGGCCACTGCGAGACCGTCTAGCGGCACCCGAAGGGGAGCTAGACGATCTCGTAGCCGGTGACCGGGCCCTCCGTGTTCGGCTGCCAACCGAGTGCTGGGGCGACGTGGGTGGCAAAGTTCTCCAGGATCTTTACGTTTACGTCCACGCCCATGCCGGTCGGGATGGTGAGCAGAAGGGTGTCGGCGGCCATGACGGCAGGGTCGGCCTTGAGCTGCTCGATGAGCTTGTCCGGCTCGGCGGCGTAGGTGCGGCCGAAGGTGGAGGCGCCGACCTCGGGAAGCATGCCTACCTGGTCGGAGCCGGAGGCCTGCATGCCGAAGCGTGCCATGTCGGTGCCGTCGACGATGGGGAAGATGGACCGGGACACGGATACGCGCGGGGTCCAGTCGTGGCCGGCTTCCTTCCAGGCTGCGCGGTAGCGGTTGATTTGGTCGACTTGGATCTCGCCAAGTGTCTGCGCGGTGGTCTCGGAGACCAGGGTGGAGGACATGAGGTTCAGGCCGTCTCGCGCGGCCTGCTCGGCAGACGCGTGGGTACCGGAGCCGTAGAAGATGTGCTTGCGCAGCTCGGGTGCCATGGGGAAGACCGGCAGGGCGGAGCCGGGCTGGAACATGTTGGGGTACTGGCGCTCGAGGGGCGCGGCGGTGGCGAAGCCGTGGCCGTCGACGGCGGCCATGAAGGTTTCGAGGTGGTTGCGGGCGACGTCGGCACCGTTCGGCGCTTCGCCCTTGTAGCCGAATGCTTCCCAGCCGCGCTCGGCGACCTCGGGGGCGCCGCGGGATACGCCAAGGGCGACGCGGCCGCCGGAGAGTTGATAGAGGGAGGCGGCTTCTTCGGCGAGGTAGAGCGGGTTTTCGTAGCGCATGTCGATCACGCCGGTGCCAACTTCGATGCGCTCGGTGGAGGCTGCAACTGCACCGAGCAGCGGCATCGGGGCGGAGGCTTGCGGGACGAAGTGGTGGACGCGGAAGGATGCGTTGTTGACGCCGATCTCGTCGGCAGCTTTGGCGATCTCGAGGTGGATTCTCGCTACCTTTTCTGCCGAGGGGCCGCGTTGGCCGCCGATGGCGTAGTGCCCGAAGCTCAAGAAACCGAATGCTTTCATGGGGTCCTCCAGATCAGTTATGTGACATATCAACAAATATCATAGCCTGTGCCGAGCAGCGCAACCGAAAAACGGCCTCAACGTTGTATTGGAGGAGCTTAAAAGGTTTATTAAATCCCTTGGCGCGACCACAGCCCGGCGCTACGGTCGTGCGCATGATTTCAAAGACTGCGAAGACGTTGTCCGCTGCAACCGCCCTAGCCGCCCTCGCCGGCGGCTTCATTGGTGCTGGCACCGCGCACGCACAGGTAGCGCAGCTCTCGTCGGCCAACCCGAACCTGGACCAGTTGGTGCAGAAGGGTTGGGACACCTACACCGGCGCCGTGCTGGGCAATAAGGGAGGCATGTTGCTGAAGGATCTGCCGAAGGACGCCAAGCCACTGGCAGCAAAGGATGTAAAGGAAGCTCTCGCACAGCCGCTGCAGGCGAAGGAAGATGCCGCGATCACCCTGACGTTCACGCCGCAGGGCCGGCTCAATTACGACGACGGCTGCAACGTCGGCAACGCAACCTACAAGGTCAACGCTCGCGGTGGGGTAAAGGTGGGCGCGTTCGCTGAGACCCAGCGTCTTTGCGACCCAACCCGCATGAACAAGTCCGATGAACTGAAGTCGATCCTGCGAGCGGGTCCCGCTGTGTACAAACTTAACGACGACACCATCGCCCTTGGCGCCCAAGGCAAGATGATTGAGTTTCTTGGAGTTGCATAGGCATCCCATGAAACCCCTTGAACCCGCGAATCCGGCCGCTACCGTGTGGGGCATGGGTATCAAGACTCAGAAAACATTGTCCATTGCAACCGCGCTCGCGGCCCTGGCCGGCGGCACCCTTGGTGTCGGCACGGCTGGCGCGCAGGAGCGCTCGAGCAGCATTGACCAGTTTGTCCAGATGAGTTCCTCCCTGTTTTCTAACCCGGCGGGGCAGCAGCCCGCTGGCACTGGGCTGATGGTTCCGCTTGCGGAAGGCGCGACGCAGTTGCCTAACGACCAAGTCCAGCCCGCACTGGACACCACCTTGCGTGCCAAGAACAATGACAAGATCAACGTTGATTTCCGCCCGGACGGCACGCTGACCTACAACGATGGCTGCAACGCGGGTAACTCCACCTACCAGGTGGATACGACCGGCAGGTTGCGCGTCGGTGACCTCAACGAGACTCGCATGGCGTGCCCTCCGGGTGCGGAGGTTGCCGCGAATGATCTAAAGACGATCCTGCGCGCCGGCCCGGCGGTGTTCCAGGTCGATCCGTCCACGCTTGCGCTGGCCGCACAGGGGCAATCGGTTGAGTTTGTGAAGTTGCCGGTGCGCGTCGTCGATTAGCAATCGCGAAAGACAGCAAAGCTCCAGGTCATCCTGGGGCTTTTTGCTTTGCGACGACCCCGCCCCGGCCATTTACAACACAGTTTTGTAGTCTAAATGGGCGGAAACCGGGGGTGCCGGTTGACTTTAAGTATGGGTACCCTAAACTGGCGCAGGTAACCCTTACCTAAGTCTGAAAGGACGACAATGATCCGTTTCCCGCGCACCGCGCTGATCGCCCTCGCAGTCGCAGGCTCGCTAACGCTCGGCGCATGCTCCAACGCAGAGCAGGCCGCTGAGACCACCACCTCTGCAGCAGCCACCTCCGAGGCTGCCTCCTCCTCCGCCACCACCGATGGCAGCACCGTCAAGGTGACCGACAACTACGGCGAGAAGGAAGTGCCGGCCAACCCGCAGCGCGTCGTCGCTCTGGACAACCGCACCTTCGAGCTCCTGGACTCCTGGGGTGTTAAGCCGGTCGCAGCGCCGCGCGACCTCGTCCCGAACACGATTCCGGGAATTGCGGACAACGAGGACATCGTCAACATCGGCAACCACAAGGAGCCGAACCTCGAGGCCATCGTGGCAGCTGACCCGGACGTGATTGTCTCCGGTCAGCGCTTCCGTAAGTACGACGAGGAAATTGAGAAGCTGGTCCCGAACGCCGTGCTCGTTGAGTTCGAGCCGCGTGACGACGAGCCGTTTGACCGCGAGCTCATCCGCCAGACCTTGGCACTTGGCGACATCTTTGGCAAGCAGGCCGAGGCTGAGCAGACCGTCAAGGAGTTCACCGAGGCTGTCCAGCGCACCCGCGACGCGTACAACCCGGATCAGACCGTCATGGGTGTGAACGTTTCTGGTGGCGAGATCGGCTACGTCGCACCGGGCATCGGTCGCGTGTGGGGCCCACTGTTTGACCTCATCGGCTTCACTCCGGCGCTTCAGGTGGAGAACGCCTCTAACGACCACAAGGGTGATGACATCTCCGTCGAGGCAATCGCTGACGCGAACCCGTTCTGGATCTTCGCTCTCGACCGCGATGCAGCGATCAAGTCCGCCAAGGATTCCCCGGAGGCGCTGTCTGTGATCAACGACTCCGCTGCGCTGCAGAACGTCACCGCGGTGAAAGACAACCACGTCTACGTGGCGCCGAAGGACACCTACACCAACGAGTCCATCCTCACCTACACCGAGATCCTCAACGATCTGGCAGACAAGTTCGAGGCTGCAAAGTAACCCCTGAATGACACATCCAACTGCGACCACCACCCGCCCCAAGCTTCTGGATTGGAAGCTTGGGGTGGGTGTTGTCATTGTCGTTTTACTGCTGCTGACCTCGCTTGCGGTGGGGCAGTACGACATTTTGAATAGCGACGACGGCTGGGCCATGTTCCGTACGACCCGCGTCCCGCGCACCATCGCGTTGGTGCTCGCCGGCGCGGCGATGGCGATGAGTGGGTTGATCATGCAGATGCTCACCCAGAACCGCTTCGTCGAGCCGACCACCACCGGCACCACAGAATGGGCCGGTCTGGGCCTGCTCGCGTCGTTCGTGTTCTTTCCAAACGGCACGATCATGACGCGCATGCTGCTTGCCGTCGGTTTCGCTTTTGTGGGCACGATGGTGTTCTTTGCCTTTTTGCGCAAGGTCACGCTGCGCTCCAGCCTGATCGTGCCGATCGTCGGCATCATGCTCGGCGCCGTGGTCAGCGCAGTCTCCACCTATTGGGCGCTGCAGGCCGACCTGTTGCAATCGCTCGGCGTGTGGTTTGCAGGCTCGTTCACCAGCGTGATCGCGGGGCAGTACGAGGTGTTGTGGATCGTGCTGTTCGTGGTCATCGCCGTGTTCTTCTACGCCGACCGGCTCACCGTGGCCGGCCTCGGCGAAGACGTGGCCACCAACGTTGGCCTGAATTACAACCGCATCGTGCTCGTCGGCACCAGCCTGGTCGCAGTGGCCGCCGGCGTGGTCACGGTGGTCGTCGGCAATCTGCCATTTCTGGGACTGATCGTGCCGAACATCGTGAGCATGATGCGTGGCGACGACCTCCGCTCCAACCTGCCATGGGTCTGCCTTACCGGCATTGGAGTGGTAACGGTGTGCGACCTCATCGGCCGTACCATCATCGCCCCATTCGAAATGCCCGTGTCCGTCATCCTCGGCGTCATCGGCGCTGCGGTGTTTATCACCATGATTGTGAGGCGGAGCCGGAATGCGTGAGATCGGGGCGTTCCAGTCGTCGAAAAGCAAAAAGCGCTACTGGATGATTATTGCCGCGCTTGCGGTGGCCGCACTGCTATTTACCGCGGGGCTGCTCGCGTACGGCAACCCGATGGAGTTCGGGTCCACCGGCTACTGGCTGATCGCGCAACGTCGTATGAACGCGGTGATCGCGATGGCCATCGTGGCTGTGTGCCAAGCGACAGCAACCGTGGCGTTTCAAACGGTGACAAACAACCGAATTCTCACCCCGTCGATCATGGGGTTCGAATCGCTCTACGTCGCCATCCACACCTCAACCGTGTATTTCCTCGGCGCAGCCGGGCTGATCAACGCGCACACCCTGGAGATGTTTGTCTTCCAGCTCGTGCTCATGATCGGGCTCAGCCTGGTGCTCTACACATGGCTGCTCGCCGGCAACAACCCCGACATGCACGCCATGCTGCTGGTCGGCATCGTGCTCGGCGGGGGACTGGGTGCAGTATCTACGTTTATGCAACGCATGCTCACACCCAGCGAGTTCGACGTGCTCACCGCGCGCCTGTTTGGTTCCGTGAACAACGCCGACCCGGAGTACTACCCGTTGGCAATCCCGCTGGTCATCGTGGCGACGGGACTACTGATCTTCAACTCGCGCGCGCTCAACGTCCTGTCTCTGGGGCGCGACGTATCCATGAATCTAGGCGTGGACCACAAAAAGCACGCGATTTACACGCTCGTGCTGGTGGCCATCCTCATAGCGGTATCGACCGCGCTGGTCGGCCCGATGACCTTCCTCGGCTTCCTCGTGGCCACACTCGCGTACCAAGCCGCGGATACCTACGACCACCGCTACGTCTTCCCCATGGCGATACTGCTCGGATACTGCATCCTGTCGGGTGCGTACTTTGTGATGAACCACATCTTCTACGCGCAAGGCGTGGTCTCCATCATCATCGAACTGGTCGGTGGCCTGACCTTCCTAATCGTGATTTTGAGAAAGGGACGCCTGTGATTCAACTCAAAGAAGTCCGCAAGGCCTACAGCAGTAGTGTTGACATCGGACCGGTCACCCTGGACATCCCCGAAGGCGGCATCACCGCCCTCGTCGGCCCGAACGGTGCAGGTAAGTCGACCCTACTGACGATGATCGGCAGGCTCCTCGACCTCGATTCCGGTCACATCGAAGTTGCAGGCATGGACGTCACCTCGGCGCGCTCCAAAGACCTGGCCAAAGTCGTGTCCATCCTGCGCCAGGAAAACCACTTTGTGACCCGCCTGACCGTGCGCCAACTCGTCGGTTTCGGCCGCTTCCCGTACTCGGGCGGGCGCCTGACCCCCGAAGATGAGGAGATCGTCTCGCGCTACATCGACTTCCTCGGCCTGCGCGAACTGGAGAATCGCTTCCTCGACCAGCTCTCCGGTGGTCAGCGTCAGCGCGCCTACGTTGCGATGGTGCTTAGCCAGGAAACGAACTATGTGCTTCTCGACGAGCCCTTGAACAACCTCGACATCTCCCACTCCGTAGAGATGATGAAGCACCTGCACTCCGCATCCCGCGAGTTTGGCCGAACCATCGTGATCGTTCTGCACGACATCAACTTCGCCGCACGCTACGCGGACTACATCTGCGCAGTAAAGGACGGGGAAGTTGCCGCCTTTGGTGCGGTTGACGAGATCATGCGCGACAGTCTGCTGAGCTCCATCTTCAATACTCCGGTGGAGGTTATTGAAGGTCCGCATGGACCTATTGCGTGTTATCACTAAAACCTACGCTGTACTGCGGATTTGTGTTGTTTGTGAGTTCGTGGTTATAT
>NZ_KV789293.1:0-8281 GCF_001807545.1 Corynebacterium sp. HMSC08F01
GTTCTCACCCGGGGTGAACTTCGTGCCCTCCGGCGGGGTGGTCGGGTTGCCATCCTTGTCCTTGAAGGTTGGCTTGTCCACCTTGACGTCCTCACCAGGCTTACCCGAACCATCCTCGTATACCGGCTCGTAGTCCAGGTTCTGGTTCGGAACCTTCGGGTTGGTGTCGTCGTCAATCTCCTTCTCATCCGGGATGCCGTCACCATCATCGTCTGGATCCTCGGTATCAGGTGTGCCGTCGCCATCGGTGTCCAGCTTGAACTTCGCAGTCGCGTCGTCGGTGGAACCATCCGGGTAGGTCACAACAACCGGAACGTCGAATTCCTCAACGGTGTCCTTGTTCAACTTGGATTTGTCCGGGAAGGTGACGGTGATCTCACCGGTGTTCTCGTCGATAGTGACCACGTAGCCCTCAGGAGCCTTGAAGTCCCCTGGAATTGCGAACTTGGAGCCCTCCGGAGCGTCGACCTTCTCCTCGGTCTCGTTGCCATCCTCGTCGACCTTGGTAAAGGTCGGAGCAGACTTCGTCTCCTCGCCCGGAACAACGAGCTTGTCCTCATAGGACGGGGTGTACTCGTCCGCGTCGCGGGTGACCAGCACGGTCCATGCGGAAACATCATTGCCGCCGGAAACCAGGACCACGTTGAAGAAGTCGCCCTTCTTCGCATCATCCGGGATGTCGAAGGTGCACGCTGCGACCTGGGCCTTGATGCCCTTGGACTGGTCGAGGTCGCACTCCTTGAGCACCTTGCCCTTAGAGTCACGCCACTCCACCTTCGACGGCAGCGTGGACAGATTGCCGTGGAACTCCGGGGTCACCGTAACACCAGGTGCAGCCGGCTTATCCGTCGCGTTGTAATCCGCCGTGATCGACACCGGGGTGTACGGCATGACCGCGTAGTTGACGTTGTACAGCGAGTTCAGTTCCTGGTACGGAAGACCGTTGAAGTTAATCGGCAGCTGGTTCTCGCCCGGGGAAGCCGCCGCCTTGAAGTTTCCACCGCCGTTAAAGCGCTGGAAGATCGGGGTGTGGAAGCCCGTGTAGCCGTTCTGGACCACACCGTCCTTGTTCTCCACCCACACGAACATGTGGTTCGGGTTGAGGATATCCTCGCGGACCTGGCCCTTCTCGTAGTTGCCAAAGCGCAGGGTGTAGCGGCCTTCGTTATCGGTCTTGCCGTAGACGGTCTTGAGGATGTACTCCGGATTATCCTCGAGCATCTGCTTGGTGGCCTCAGCCAACTTCGCCGGGTCGTTCTTGTACTGCTCGTGCAGCACCTGGTTTGCCGCGGCACCATCCTTGGTCAGGGTGGATGCGTAAACGGTGTAGCCGTCAGCGGCTTCGTCGATACCGTTGTACGACGGGCCGGTTGCCACGATGCCCTTGTCCGGGCCACCGGTCTCCAACCACACGCGACCGGAAACGGTATTCGGGACCTTGGTCTGGGTCGCGGCCAGATCGATCGGCCCCTCGGGGTCCTCGACGAGCTTGTCGCCCTTGGCGGCCATCCAGCTTTCCTTGTGGCTTGGCGGGACTTCCTGCAGGAACGCGGCCATGAGCTGGATGTTGCCGTCTGCTGCGACGAAAGAACCCAGCGGCCCTTCGACCACGCCGTTGAATGAGCCAGGGACGAAACCGTTGGCCTGGCGGAACATGACAACGTTGTTGCCACGCTCGTTGGTAAACGGCTCAACCCAGATGCGGTGCTTCTGGTCCGTACGGGCAGACCACGTGTGCTCACGGCCAAGCTTGTCGGTCCAGGTAATGCCCTTATCGCCAGTACCGAACGCGAACGTACCCTGACCACCGTTACCGCCGACTACGTCAGGCAGCGTGTGCGTCTGCGCCTTGAAGATCGGCGAGTACGAACCATCCTTGTCACGGAACTGCGCATAGACGGTGATGCCGTCCAGCTTCACGTTGCCGTTGTCATACGCGGCACCCGGGTTACCGCCAGGAGTGGCCATGTAGACGTGGCCCGAGATCAAGCCCTTACCAACACCGTGTGCATCAGTCAGGTTCGCGGCCTTGGTGACACGACCGCTGGCGATCATGTCCGCATCAATGATTCCGTTCTCATCAACCACCGGAGCAGGCGAATTCTGCTCAGACTCAGCAGCAGGCGCTTCCTCCCGAGCGAACGCAACTGGCTGTGCGAACGGCGCAACCAACGCAAACGACAGCGCGGCTGCGGCAATGGAAGTGCCGCGGCGGCGGGAAATGTAGTTCTTCTTCACCGAAATTCCTTCCCTCGAAAATGATCCTTCGGTTAGATACGTGCATCTCTTTGTACGCTGAATTTGACACCTGTCACACAGAGACGACATAGCCGAGCGTAAGGAGTTAGACAAGTGTCCGTAATATTTTGTTTCTTTCACTTGATAATGCTTTTAATTCTTTAAGCTTCTTCAAAGCGTTCGCACCGCTCCACATGGCAAAACCCGCACCGCAATCCCCTTTTTCTTAGGTTGTGAGTTTTTGCATAGGGTCGCTTGCTGACGGTGGGGTTGGTGACGATCACATAGTGCCATCAACGCACGTTCTCACCCCTCAACTTGAGGCGCGAGGCAGCGTGGCGTACATTGTGCGCACAGGTTCTACACGTTGCTTGAAGACCTCACCACACAAAAGTAAGGACAGTGGTCCCTATGACTCAGCCAAAAGTTAAGCGACTTCACCTCAGGACAACAGAGGTCCAGGACGAGACGCTACGAAGTGCCGCCGAAGCCCAGGATGTTCCGGTGTCCGATTTCGTGCTCGGCAGCGCAATGATCGAAGCGGAAAAGATTCTTGCCGATCGCCGTTGGTTCGAATTGAGCGACGAAGACTTCGCCAAATTCGAGAAAGCCCTCGATACCCCCGTCGACGGCACGAAACTAGCGCGCCTTCTCGCATCCGACTCCGTCTTCGGAAAGGAGTTCCACCTTGACTAGGGACATCATCCAACCTCCGCGAACGATCGAAAAGGAAGATGATGTTGCAGGTTTCTCCTGCGGGGTGGAAAGCCTAGACAAGTGGCTCAAAGAAAACGCTTGGAAAAACCAACGCGCCAACAATTCTGTCACCTACGTGACAACGCTTAACGACAAGGTAGTTGGTTACTACGCTCTCGCATCGGGCGGAGTCAGCCGAGATGCCCTGCCCAAGCGATTCCGCAACAACCGTCCCAAGGATGTTCCGATCATCCTTCTGGGGCGGTTCGCTGTCGATTCGCGCGCTCAAGGCAGACAACTAGGCAAATCCCTATTACAGGACATGTTTAGACGCGCGATCGCCGCAGCGGAGATAATCGGTGCGGCAGCGATCCTCATCCACGCACACGATGAAAGCGCAAAACAGTTCTACCTCCATAACGCTAACTTTCATGAAATGCCAGGAGAACCGCTCCATCTCCTCCTGCCGGTGGAATCACTGATCCAACAAGCCCAGAACTCTTAGCATGCGGCGCCTCCACGCTTCCAACTCAATCGGCACAACGGTAGGCGTATCCCTCAGGGTTTCAGGCTCCCACAACCACATCGATCCCGTCGGCATACCGGCGGGCAAAGCATCAATCAGAAACTGGATACTCTCTAGTGGCGCATCCCTATTGCAGCGGTATGAAGCGGCGACGAGATTGAAATGATTGAGCGTGCTGACCAGCGACCCCTCCTCTACCGGTTGGTAGAGCTTCAACGTCTCCAAGGCGCGCTCCGGGTTTTCTCCAATAATGCAGAACCCGAAGTTTCTCTTCACCTCTGGCTCATTAGGAAACAGGTTTACGTTTTCACTTGCCAGGTTGACCGCCTGGTCCACGTCACCTTTGTCTAATGCGGCAATTACGGATTTCTGTGCTTTCTCCAGCTCAGCCAATGGCCCCCGCTGATAGGGCGCAATTTGTGAAGTCGCGCGCCTAGCGAGCTCTTGGGTTACATCAAACAAAGAGACTCTGCGTTCCTCCAGAAGACCAACGTCAAATTGGGCTAATCCCTGAACCGCACCGGGCTTCGTTATGAAAGTCAGCTCCCACAGCAGGGACTCACTAGCCCACTCGTCTAGATACGTTTTTGTAAACCGCTCACATACCCAAACCGTTGCGTCACGGCCATTGAGCAAAAACAGATCCTCATCATCGGCAAGAGACTGGTCTGTTGAGTAACGCCACCCAACGAGATGCGCAATAGGCGCCTCTTGAAGCCAACGTTGCACCTCCCGAACAAAAGACCCATTCATCGCCCTAGCTCGGGCCAAGCTCCGGTCTCCTGCTGCTACGCCTTGAAGCTCTGGACTTGCAATAAGAAGATCAGCCCATTCTCCCAGAAGCAGTTCATCACTCCCGCGTTCTTTTTCCAGCACGAGCTGCCGGCACGCTAACGCTCCTTCAAGGACAAAATCGATCAACATCGGCCCGAATCCAGTTCGGATGATCGCATCGGCGGACAGACCGCGATCGGCCAACTTGCCAAGTGCGGACGTGATTTGAGTATCACGACGCAACCTGTCTGGGACGTTCAATCGCCGCAGATTGTCCGAGACAAGCCGAAGGAGCTGCGCAGTCGTCCAGCAGCTCGTTGGCTCACCCGGGAGGTGCACATAATCTGCCCCTACGCCCTCTGAGTGATCAGCCGAGGAAACGAGTAACTCACTTAGTGTTTCACAAGTCCGTAGCCCGTTGCACAACCGATGGTCAGTGACGCTACATTCTTGGCTGGCAGCGGCAACATAATCGGCCAGATCACGTCCGCCCTGTGCCACTTTCCCTACCGCTCCATGATGTCGTGGCGCACGATGGTCTGGTCGCGGCCCGGGCCGACACCGATGTAGGAGATCGGCGCGCCGGAGAGCTCCTCAAGGCGCAGCACGTAATCCTGGGCCTTCTGCGGCAGCTCCTCAAAGGTGCGGCAGCCGGTGATGTCCTCGTCCCAGGCGGGCATCGTCTCGTAGATCGGCGTTGCGTGGTGGAAGTCGGTCTGGGTCATCGGCATTTCGTCGAAACGCTTGCCGTCCACGTCGTAAGCCACGCAGATCGGGATCTCGCCGATGCCGGTGAGCACGTCGAGCTTGGTCAGGAACAGGTCCGTAAAGCCGTTGACGCGGGAGGCGTAGCGCGCGATCACGCTGTCGTACCAGCCGGTGCGGCGCACGCGGCCGGTGTTCACGCCAACCTCACCGCCGGTGACCTGCAGGAACTCGCCCCACTTGTCAAACAGTTCCGTCGGGAACGGACCCGCCCCAACGCGGGTGGTGTACGCCTTGATAATGCCCAGCACGCCCGTGATGCGAGTCGGGCCGATACCCGCACCCACACATGCGCCGCCGGCGGTCGGGTTCGAGGACGTCACGAACGGGTAAGTGCCGTGGTCCACGTCCAACATGGTGGCTTGGCCGCCCTCCATGAGGACGTGCTTGCCGGCGGAGAGGGCGTCGTTAAGCATGCGCTCCGCATCAATCACCATCGGCTCGAGGCGCTCCGCGTAACGACCGAAGTAATCCATCGTCTCCTCGACCGAAATCGCGCGACGGTTATACATCTTGACCAGCATCTGGTTCTTCACATCGAGCGCAGACTCGATCTTCTGGCGCAGGATGGACTCGTCGAAAACGTCCTGCACGCGCAGGCCCACGCGAGCGACCTTGTCGGCGTAGGTCGGGCCGATGCCGCGACCCGTCGTGCCAATCGCGCGCTTGCCCAAGAAACGCTCCTGCACACGATCCAACTGCTGGTGATACGGCGCCACCAAATGCGCATTCGCACTGATCTTCAACCGCGACGCATTCGCACCGCGCGCCTCAAGGCCGTCAATCTCCTCGAACAACGCCTCAAGGTTCACCACCACACCGTTGCCCAGAATCGGGGTAGCGTTTTCGGACAGGACGCCGGCGGGCAGCAACTTCAGCTCGTACTTCTCCCCACCGACAACCACCGTGTGCCCAGCGTTATTACCGCCGTTGGGCTTAACCACGTAGTCGACCCGACCGCCGAGAATGTCAGTTGCTTTGCCTTTGCCCTCGTCGCCCCACTGGGCGCCCACGATGATGATGGCGGACATCACGCACTCCTTAAATATGGCGTATGAACGGGCATATTGTACCGTGAGCGCCATGCGGCTCATCCACTGCGCATGCGGCGCGTCCCCCGAACCCTCAATTCCGGGCGCAGAAACGTTCCAACTCCCCGCGCACCCCACCCAGCGCGACCTCAAGTTTCTCGACGCCATCGCGCGCGAAGTGCTCCCCTCAGATCCCACCCCGTCGCTTGACGAGATCCAGAAAAACCCCGCCGTCGACCACCTCGGCGCACCCACGTTTGCGCCGCAGCAACCCTCTGAGCCGTTGCGTGTTGTGGTGTCAGGCAGCGACCGCGCCCTCGGGCTCGTGCTCACCCGCCTGATGCGCGCGGATTGCATGTGGGTGGAGGTCGGGTACGTGCCCGCGGATCCGCAATCGCCCGCGGCGGTGCTCTGGGGCGCGGGGTCTGTGGACCTTGCCGTGGACGGGCCCGTGCGGCCCATCCCCTGCATCCGCACCGACTTCGGTGAGGTCGTCGCAGGTTCCGCGGAGCTCTTTACTGACGACGGCGCCACGCCCTACTACGGCGAAGTCGTCGTCGACTCGGACGTGCTGGTCCACCCCGGCGTCGAATACGGCGCACGCCTCGTGCCCACCGTCGACGCGCCCGGCATCGCCGCCGCCCCCTTCACCAGCCCACTCGTACCCACCCGTCGCTTCCTACGCCGCCAACCCGTCGCACGCCTCGACGGCAGCCGCACCCTCACCGGGCGCGCCCTGCAATCCGGCGGCAATGAGATCGCAGTGCGTATCGACGACCACCTGCGCCCCCGGCCCGTCTCCCGCGTCACCTTCTACCGCCACCTGCGCGACATCCAAGCGGTCCGTTCGGCATAGTTTCAGGAATTATATTCACGCTCTGGCGGACTTCACATTTCGCGTTTTCTCTATGCGATTGGTAGCTCGCTGTTACCTAACTGACACATTGCGTTCATTTCGCTGAACGTTTTGCCACCTTTCAGATTTTCGTTTCCGCTGGCTGTTGGCGGTTTCCATGGGACTACCTGAACTTGTCGTGTTTGTCGCTCGAACACCCGTTCTACTTTTCGAGGCTCAGGTTGGGTCCGCTGCCAGAACGGTTGATCGTCGTTACGGTCGGAATCGTTCTCGCAACAACAAATCAAAAGGAGAAACAACAATGACTAACCTCAACCGCATCGAGGATCTTGCAAACGCAACCGCATACGACGTCAACGGCGACAAGGTCGGCGGCGTCAAGGACGTCTACGTCAACGACTCCACCGGCCAGCCGGACTTCGTCTCCGTTAGCCACGGCCTCTTCGGTGGCGGCGACTCCATCGTCCCGCTGCGTGGCCACACGCTTCGCGACGGCGACCTGCACCTCGCATTCTCCAAGGACCGCATCGAGGACGCACCGGATCTCGACGAAAACGGCCACCTGACCACCCAGGACCAGGACGCCTTCTACCGCCACTACGGCCTGGAGACCACCGAGGACGTGACCACCTACGAGACCGGTAAGCACGCCGCTGCTGGTGCCGGTGTCGGTGCTGCTGGTGCTGCGGGTGCTGGTGCTGCGGGTGCCGCGGCCGGTGAGCGTGGCGTCGTCGATAATGAGCGCGCCGCTGCCGCAGACCGCACCACCGACGTCGACGGCGAACTGATCCGCTCCGAGGAGCAGCTCAACGTCTCCAAGGACCGCGTCGAATCCGGCCAGGTCAGCCTGCGTAAGTACGTCGTCGAGGAGACCGAAACCGTCGAGGTCCCGGTCGAGCGCGAGGAAGTCCGCATCGTACGCGAGCCGATCACCGACGCAGACCGCGCAAACTACGACGGCAACATCGGCGAGCAGGAAGCATCCGTCACGCTTCACGAGGACCGCGTCACCGTATCCAAGGAATCCGTCCCGGTAGAGAAGGTTTCCCTGGAGAAGGACACCGTCCGCGACACCGAGCGCGTCTCTGAAGAGGTACGCAAGGAGCGCTTCGAGACCGACGGCGTCGTCGAAGACAACAAGTAAAACCTGTATAGGGGTTTAGCCCCTGGCGTTCGCCCCTGGCTTTCGCCCCGGTTGGGAATGTTCCTAACCGGGGCTTTTTGCTGTTCGTTTTGCTGATCGTCTAGCTCGGCTAGGCTCCCTACTAGACGATCAGCATTCGGGTTCGAAGTTTTCCCAGGTGATATTGCACATGATGTTCGGTAGCGGCGAGATCGTCTAGTTGTGCCGCGAGGGAGCTAGACGTGTTATGTCCATGAACATTTTGGACATGG
>NZ_KV789294.1:0-864 GCF_001807545.1 Corynebacterium sp. HMSC08F01
ACGTGCTGGCCAACCTGGGCAAAAAGCACAGCAAAGCCACCCTCGAGCCGGCGTGCCAGCAGGTCTTAGAAAAGAAGCTGGCTCCAACTATGGCTGTGATCAAGCGCATCCAGACTGACATTGCGCACGCTCAGCAGCACCCTGCTGCACCAGGGCGAAAGACACAGCCCGCGACGAAGAACCAACAACGCCCAAGCGCCCCGCTTACCGGCGACGCAGCTGATGCCGTCTTTATTCGGCCTGCTGACCACTACGAAAACTAGAAGGAGTGTTAACCATGAGCAACATCGATGACGAAACAGTACGGGCAAAAATGCGGAAGCTTCGCGTATCGACCTTCGCTGATGTCTTCTACGAGATTGTCAACGACGAGGCCTACGCGGATGCGCTACCAGAGGACATCTTCCTCGCAGCAGTCGAAGAGGCCTACACACAGCGGCAACAACGCAACATCGCCAAAGCCATCACCCAGGCACAATTCCGATACCCGGATGCGAGCCTTGCTGAAGTCACCCGGGCAGAACAACGCGGCATCAACATGCGCCAGTTAAAACGAATCGCGGCGACGAACTGGCGGGAAAACCCGACCAACATTCACATCCTCGCACCAACCGGAACAGGGAAAACATACATAGTCTGCGCCATCGGCGTCGCCGCATGCCAAGCCGGATACTCCGTGGCCTACTACCGGCTAGACCAACTCGTAGACATGTTGGCGGTCTTCTCACCGACTGACCAAAACTACCTCGATAAGATGCGGAAACTGATCAATGTCGATGTCCTTATCATCGACGATTTTATGACCATGAGCATCAACCAGCGCGGGCAAGAAGACCTGAGCAAGATCATATTCGACCGCGACGG
>NZ_KV789295.1:0-30916 GCF_001807545.1 Corynebacterium sp. HMSC08F01
ACGCCTAGGAACAAAACCCGGGGCACTTCACTCTGGGTACTTTAGTGCCCAGAGGCTTATCTACATGGCACGTTCGCTACGGGTTCGTCGTTCTAACAGCCAGTCAGACAAGAAGGAACCGTGGCGTAGTTTCGGGATAGCCACATCGACGGTGCTGACCCGTGTATCCAGTAGTCGGTGGCGGTAGCCGTTGCGGTGGTTGACGCGGTTGTCGCTGGTGGTGCCGTAGTCAGCGCTGCCGACAGTATCGTCTTGGGAAGATAGAATTTGGTTGATGAAATCACCGAGCATCTGACGCGTCAGATCGGGTGATGCTTGAGTGAGTAGCTCTTCGAGGTATGCTTTTGGTTGCCAGTTGTGTCGGCACCGGGGGCTTAACTGTGAGAAGCGGGTCGAATAGCGGAGTTCTCCGCTAGGAGGTGTAAAAATTCCTCTGGGTCTTTAACCGTCAAGCGAATGGGTCTTCCGATATTGCGGTGTAGGAGGATATTTGCAGAACCGGCATGGAATGAAATAGTGCCATCCAGGAAGTGAACCCCAAACGTTTGGGATTCGAGTATGGGGCCCGAGGGAAGGATCTCCGCCCCCTTCAGAGATTCCAAACGAACGTTGCTAACTGGAATGCCAAGAACTGAAATCCGAAGGATTTCATCATTCAGCAACACCCCGACATTAAAGAAAATTGCCAGAGACACTAAAAGACCGCATGTGATAAAGGCGGTTTGATCTCTTCTGGTCAAGAAGTAGACACACAATAAGAGTACTGCGAAGATAAGTACGATCCGACTAAAATTATATCCAAATACTCTTGATCGATAACTTGAACCAGTCATGAATATCACTCAACTTCCTTCCAACTATCTTCATGGGTAGTAAGGCGAAAGTAGCTGCAGCTATGCCTTAAGGTCCTAATGTGTGTATAGCGTACACCCATCTGTACGCGCTGACCTGCGGCGTTGTGGGTTGTGCCGAGCGTGCTGCCGGAGTCCCTTTCAGTGTCCCTGGGGTAGGAGCGGCCGCATGAAGGTGCGCTCGTACCGCAGGACGCACTCGGACTCGTCTCGAATCCGGTCAGCGGCGATGAAGTCCGAGTGGGTGCCGAACAAGGTGCGGTACTGCTCGTAGGCAGCCAGGCTGGGGAAGCTGAACAGGGATTCCGCACGGTCACTCACACCTTCCGCGGGTAGGTAGTACCCGTGGTGGGTGCCGCCGTGTTCGTCGACATGCCGCATCCAAGCGCGGGCGAACTGTTCAAAGGCTGCGATCTGGTCGGGGTCGATGGTGTAGTGGACGACACAGGTGATCACATCCACAACGCTAGGCCCACAGGCGCTCATTGGGGAGCCTTTGTCTGTGCGCCTCGTGGTGCAGCACACCAATCTGCCTGGTTTACCTGCAGAAATGCGTCAGTTCGCCAAGTTGGCGCCGAGTTCAACGGTGAGAACTCCGACGGCGATGAGGAGGATGCCGAGGGCCATGGTTCGGGTGAGGGGTTCGTGGAAGATGACCCGGGCGAGGATCGCGGTGAGAGCTACGCCGGATGCTGCCCAGATGCCGTAGGCGACGCCAAGGGCCATGCCGTCGGCCAAGGCGAGACTTAAGGCGACGAACGCCACGAGATACCCCGCGATGACGCCGATGAACCATTTCTTCACCCGGCCACCGTCGGAGGCTCGTAGCGACATGGTCGCGACGACTTCGGACAAGATGGCGCCTGCGAGGAAGATCCATCTCATGAGTTGACTCCTGCTTCCTGGGCTGCGGTTTGCTGAGCTTTCTGGGAGCCGAGTTCGACGGTGAGGACACCGCTGATGATCGCAACCATTCCAAGACCCATCACAGCGGTCAGAGGTTCACCGAAAATCGCGGCGGATAGCACGGCGGCGAGCACGACCCCGCTGGCTCCCCAGATGCCATAGGCGACGCCGATCTGCATTCCTTCGCGCAGGCAGAAGGTGAGGAAGACGAAAGTGCCGATGTATCCGGCAGCAACCACGATGTACCAGGATGGGTGATTGAGCGCCGCCTTGAGAGACAGCGTCGCCGCCACTTCGGTAGTGATGGCGCCAGCGAGCAGGAACCACTGCTTCATGGGGTTGTTCCTTCGATCAGGGAGCGAATGCTGGAGACGACGGCTTCGAGATCCGCGCCGTGGAGGGTGGACACACCTGTGGCCTGGGCGCCCCAGAGTCCGTCGGCGGCGAGTCGGGCGGTGGTCAGCCTGGCTCGGGTGGCGGCGTCGAGATCGTCCGGGAGTTCGAGCCAGCGGCCCATCCGCGTAGTCCACGGTTCGGTGAGTTCGGGCCGATACGTCGCTTGGCCCCAGATGATGAACTCGGCGCGCTTGGCGGCCCCGTGGGCGGCGACGTGAACGTAGCTCAGGAGCCGCTCGGTGGCGTTGGCGTTCTCGAGGGGCTTGCCAAGGGTGGCAGTCATGTCGTTCTCGACGTTGGCCGCAGCGTGGTCGACGATCGCGGCGAGCAGTACGTCGCGGTTGCGGAAGTGATATAGCAATCCCGGTTTGGTGAGCCCGGCCTCGTGGGCCACTGCGTCAAGGGTAATGTCGCCACCCTCCGCTGCGTTCATGACGCGGAGGGCAGCTTCCAGGATCTCGGAGCGCTGACTGGTTCGCATATAGCTAACTTTACCATTTGGTAGGTGAAGCCTTCAACTGCGGGCGCTGGTAGGGGCACCTGGGGTACACCCCAAGCGAACAATTTGTGAATGAAAAAACTTCCTGTTCGCTAGGGTTAGTTCCAAGACTAACGGAACAGAACCGTCACTGCCTCTGGAGATCACTGAACAGTTGGGGGCGATCTCAGGACAAAAGGTGGGCTATGCCCGGGTGAGTTCGAAAGATCAGAACCTTGATCGTCAGATTGAACAACTCAAGGCAGAGAAGGTCTTCACCTATTACACGGATAAGGCCAGTGGTGGATCGCGTGAGCGCCCTGGACTTGATGAAGCAATGCGATATGTCCGTGCAGGAGATCAGCTTGTCGTCACGTCGATGGATCGGTGCGCGCGTTCACTGACGGATCTGTACGCCATTGTTGACGAGCTAGTCAGCAAAGGAGTGTCGGTGAAGTTCCTCAAGGAGGGACAGACCTACTCAAAAGACTCCACCCCGATCGCCAAGCTGATGCTAGGGCTGTTGGGTTTTGTTCAGTTGGGTAAGGCCGTGAAAGAGCTGGATCAACACCGTGAAATAGTTGAAAAAAATAACCCCGCAGGTTTCCCTGCGGGGTGTCGTTGTTAGAACGGTGCTTCGTCGTTGTCGGCGTCAGCGCCAGCCAGGGCGGCGTTCGCCGCCTCGCCTCCGCGACGGGCTGCGCGCGCAGCGGACTCTTTCTTGGAGTCGATCAGCTGCACGGTGTCGATACGGGCGACCAGCGGGTAGTGCTTCACACCGTCCTTGTCGGTGTAGACGTCGGTCTTCAGCGAGTAGCTCACTGCGACACGGTCGCCGGACCCGATGCAGCCGAACACGCCGGGGTTCTTCGCGTCCTGGACGTAGCCGGTCAGCTCCACGATCTCGCTTTCCACCTTGCCGGTGGCCTTGTTCTTGAAGGTGTTGCGCGCATAGACGCTGAGCTTCACCGTCGCACCGCCGTTTGCGTGCTCGAACAGCTTCGGTGCGCGAGCTGCGTTGCCGACGATGGTGCCGTTGTTGAAGGGGTTGGACATGATGGTTCTCCTTATGTGGGTGGGTGTGAATTGCCGTGCAATGTGGGTGTTGAAGCAGCTGCTTTGCTGCTGCGGGGGGTTGCGCTGTCGTTACAGCACTGCCCAGGGCAGCGGCGTGCCTGCCGCCTCTAGGTCGCGCAGTTCTTGTGCTGCACCCGGATCGGCGTCCTCGCCGTCGATGCCGTCGGCGAGCTGGTAGAGCAGTTCCAGGTCGGTGTGGGTGATGTCGCGCATCACGTGCCTCCTTGTTCGGATTGGTGGTCAATCCGTCTGTTGGAGACAGCTCTGCTGTCTAGGGGTCGCTCCCCTGCCTCGTTGAAGTGTCTGCTGTCGCAAGCCACGGCCGACGAGAAAAAAAGAAACCCCGTTGCATCGCTGCAACGGGGTGTGTGGTGCTACTCGGTGAACAAGATCGTGCGGGTCTTCTCGGCGCCCTCGCGGACGAGTTCGACCATCCGCTCGCCTTGGCCGATGTCGGTCAGCTTCGCCACCAACGACGGGAAGTTCTCGTCTGGCCCGATCTCGGTGGCTCGGTGCGCGGCCACGCCAGCTAGTCCCGGCTGGCCTGTGGCGTGCGCAAGCACGGCAACCGTGGTGGTGAGCTGCGCGCGCATCCCTGGCCAGCTGGTCGGGACAGCACGCATAACCTGCTCCGCGAACCGTAGGCCCGCCTGCGGGTCATCGAGCAGCGCCGCGAGCAGCGCGTCTCGCAAGCGCGGCGTGGTGAAGCATTTCAGCGCCGATCGAACAGCGCGCGTGCTCGGCTGGGTTATTCCTGCCGCCGCCTGCTCGTATTCACGCTGCAGCACGTCGGAGAACATGGGCGGGATATACGCCAGCGCGTCTTCGATGATGTCGGCGTGCTCGGCAGCGTCGATGCCGTGATCGGTGCTGTTCAGGCGTGCCTCGATGTCGTCTTTGCTCGGCTCCGGCAGCTCGCCGGTGTGCTCTAGCATCTGCCGCAGCGCCGCCGATGCGGCGACCTCGCCGACAACGCCGTGGCGCGGCTCGTCGATGAGCGGATGCTGGTACACAGACCACCACGCAGCCCCGGTGACGATCTCGGGCACTTGCACCACCCCGAGCAGCGGCGGTAGGTGCACTGCCCCACTAGTGAGATACGTGGCCGTCTCGTCAAAGACCGGCTGCGCAATGTCATCGCTGATCATGTACGCGATAACAGCGTCGAGTTCGAGGTGGTGGACCCACGCTGCGAACCGCTCGCGACTCTCGGTGAGCTTCTCCACGGCCTCGTCCAGATCGAACCGCGCGACCGGGCCGAGGCGGACGGTGTCGACGCCCTCGTCGTCGACGAAGAACGCGAGGATCAGCGAGTTGTTCGGGTAGAAGCCGAGGATGCCGGGGAGGTTCGCGAGGATCTCGCCGTGAGATGCAAGCGTGTGGGAATGAGTGGACATGGCAGTGCTCCTTTGCACGAATACGGGGTGAACGTGGTCAATCCCGTATTCAGTCCGGCTCTGCCGGTCGCAGGCGTATCCCCGCAGTGCAGTGCCTTTGTGCGCTCGGCGTCGCTAGCGCAGCCTGATGCTCGCTCGCTGGGTGCGAGCGCTAGCGACGCAGCATTGTTAGATCCCCGCGGCGCCGCTGGTTAAGCGTTACCTTTGGCGCGGTTGTGAGACTTGCACAGCAGTTCGCAGTTGCTTTCCTCGAACTGCCGACTCCCGTGGCGTTCCTTCGTTGCTGCCGCCCTAGCAATCACTAAGCAATGCACCGAAAACCTGCGCCGCGTCGTTGGAGCGTCGCAGTTCCGTTTGGTGCAGGATTTTGACCCTAGTGCACCAGCTAGTGCACCAAATGGCGATCCGATCACAAAATGAAGAAGGCCCCTACCAGCGTTTCCACTGGTAGGGGCCTTATCTTAGTAGCGGGGGCTGGATTCGAACCAACGACCTCTGGGTTATGAGCCCAGCGAGCTACCGAGCTGCTCCACCCCGCGTCGGGCGCAATATGTGATTTTCGCCTGTCGCCGTAACCGGCAACGTGGACTTACTATACATACACCGACAGAGAGCACCAAACCGCCTGTTCACAACGGTTTGGTGCGATCCAATTATCGGGGCTTCCCTACTACTGCAGCTACCGCTACTACTGCCGTTACTGCTGGGCAGCGAGCTGGCCGAGGATGCCGTAGATGTGCTTCGAGGCGCCCAGGGTCAGGCCGCCGTCGACAGCAATCTCTGCGCCGTTGATGTAGGACGCGTCGTCGGACGCGAGGAACAGCACCGTCTTCGCAACCTCCTCGGCGCGGCCCGGACGGTTCGCTGCTGCGAGCGGAAGCGGTGCACCCTCTACAAGGGAATCTGCCGTCATCGGGGTTGCAATCGCGCCCGGGTGGACGGAGTTGATGCGGATGTTCTCGTCGGCAACGTCGGCGGCGACCGTCTTGGTCATGCCGCGCACTGCCCACTTGGATGCCACGTAGCCGGTCGCACTGACTTGGCCTTCCAGGCCCGCGGTGGACGACATGTTGATGATCGCGCCGCCGCCCTGCTTACGGATCTCCGGGATGGCGTACTTCATGCCCAAGAACACGCCGTCCACGTTGACGGCCATGATCTTCTGGAACTGCTCCAGGGTGGTGTCCTCCACTCCCGTCATCTGAAGGATGCCGGCGTTGTTCACCAAGATGTCCAGGCGGCCGAACGCCTCGTTCGTCGCCGCGATGGCGTCCTTCCAGTCCTGTTCGTCGGCAACGTTGAGCTTCACAAAAATTGCGTTGTCGCCGAGCTCGTTTGCCAGTTCCCCGCCGATCTCTTCGTTGAGGTCAGCGATGACAACCTTTGCGCCTTCTTCGACGAAGAGTTTGCAGTCTGCTGCGCCCATTCCCGATGCACCACCGGTCACAAGCGCTACTTTTCCGTCAAAACGTCCCATGGTCTATCCAGCCTTTCTCTCAAAGAGTTGGTTGTGAACACCATGCTAGATACAAAAATGGTGCATCGCGCGCCCACTTCGCGCGATGCACCCGGTCCTGGGGGGACGAGATAACTATAACCCGTTACTGCGCCTTCTGGTACTCAGCCACTGCACGGTCGAGTTGGTCGATGGCGCGACCGTACTCCTCGAAGGAGCCGTTGCGGGCACTCTCCAGGTTACGAAGAGCATCATTGATCCTGTTCAGGGCCTCGTCACGGTTTACCTTCGGCGCGTTATCACCCTCCGGTGTGGCTTCCTTGTTTTCCTCAGCGGGGGTAGTTTCAGCCTCACCCTGTGGTGCGTTTTCGTCCACCACTTCGACTTCCTGGGCTGCGTCAGAGTGGATACCCACCTGCTTCAGCGCCTGGGACACGGTCGGGGCGTAGCCCACCTGGCCGCGGTAGAACACCAGCACGCGCAACAGCTTCGGGAAGGCCGAGGCCTGGTCCTTGCGCTGCGAGTAGATCGGCTCGACGTAGAGGATCTCGCCGCCGCCCACCGGCAGGGTGAGCAGGTTGCCGTTCTTCAGATCGTTCGTCCCCTCCCACAGGGTGCGGTCACGCGCCACCTGGTCGGAGGACATCAGGGCGTCCTGAGCCTGCTTCGGACCCTGGGTTTGGGTGTTCGTCGGCAGGACGCGCACGGTGATGTTGCCATAGGTCTCCGGATCAGAAGACACCGCCATGTGTGCGGACAGGAACTCGCGGTTCAGGCCACGGAACGGGGTGATCAGCTGGAAGGACGGCTTATTGGTCTCCGGGTCAGCGGCCACCACGTAGTACGGCGGCTGGTTCAGCTGGTCGCGGCCTTCCGGTGCGGTCGGGTCGTTCGGCACAGACCAGAAGGCGTCGTTGTTGAAGAACACGCCCGGGTCATCCACGTGGTAGCGCGCCAGCAGGTCACGCTGGACCTTGAACAGATCCTCCGGGTAACGCAGGTGGTCACGCAAGGAGTCGGAGATCTCCGAGTTCGGGCGCACGGTGCCCGGGAAGGACTTCATCCACGCGTTGAGTACCGGGTCGGACTCGTCGAACGCGTAGAGGTCCACGGTGCCGTCGTAGGCATCAACGGTGGCCTTGACGGAGTTGCGGATGTAGCCGACGTTGTCGGTGATCAGACGCTGGGTGGTGCCGTCCGGATTCAGCGCGTCCTGCGTGGTGTCCTGCAGGGAAGTACGCGTGGAGTACGGCAGCTGGGACAGGGTGGTGTAGCCGTCCACGATCCACTTCACGCGGCCGTCGATAACAGCCGGGTAGGTCTTGGAGTCGGTGGTCAGCCACGGTGCGACCTTTTCCACACGCTTGCGCGGGTCACGGTCGTAGAGCACCTTCGAGTTGCCACCAACGCGGTCGGACAGCAGGAAGCTCAGTTCCTGGTACTTCACGGCGTAGGCCACGCGGTTGATCGGGTTGCCGATGTCCACGCCGCCCTTGCCGGTGTAGGTGTAGGTGGAGTTGTCGGTGTCGTACTCCACCGGGCCCTGGCCGTTATCGCCCACAATGGCGTAGTCCAGACCATCCTGCGCAGAGGCGATCACCGGGCCGAAGTAGATGCGCGGCTCTTCTACCTTGATGCCCAGCTCTTCAGCCTCGCCGGCCTCCTTGGCGGCGGCGTTGGCCTGCAGGTCGGACACGGTAAAGATTGGCAGGCCACCGCGGGTGGAGCCGGCGTCCTGCGCGGCCTCGTCGACAGTATTGGCCTGCGCTGCGACAAAGCCGTTGCCGTGGGTGTACACGGTGTGGCGGTTAATCCAGTCGCGCTGGTTTTCACTCAGCGCGTTCGGGTCCATCTCACGCGCGGCGACAACGTAGTCGCGCATCTGGCCGTCGACCTCGTAGCGGTCCATGGCCAGCTGGTCTGGGAAGCCGTAGAAGTTACGCAGCTGCTGGTTCTGGGTAAACGTCGGGGAAATGATGTCCGGGTCCAGCAGGCGCAGGTTGGAGATCGTCGCCGCATCCTTAGCCACATCGGTGTTTGAGGTGTTGCCGCCCCAGTTCTCCATGTAGGTGACCTTGTCATCGGTCAGCCCGTATGCCTCGCGTGTGGCTTCGATGTTGCGGCCGATGTACTCGTATTCCTTGGCCTGACGGTTCGGCTTGACCGAGAACTGCTCCAAAAGCGCCGGCCACACGTTGCCCACCACGATGGAGGACACCAGCATGAGCACCGTTGCCAGCACTGGGACGCGGAAGTCCTTGAACACGATGGAGGCGAAAAACGCCGCTGCGACAACCACAGCGATGACGGTGAGGATGATCTTCGCGGGCAGCATCGCGTTGACCGCGGTGTAGGACGCACCGGTGAAGATGTCATTCTGGCTGGATAGCAGGTAGTAGCGGTCCAGCCAGTAGGTCACGGCCTTGGTCAGCATCCACAGGCCTGCGGTGACGGCGAGCTGGATGCGTGCCGGCTTGGACACCATGCCTTTGACTCCGGTGACGTTGTTGCCAATGCGGATGCCACCGAGCATGTAGTGGCCCACCGCACCGATCAAAAATGCCACGGCGAGCAGCATGGACAGCGTGCCCACAATCGCAGAGATTGCCGGCAGGCTAAACGCGTAGAAGCCAAGATCCTTGCCAAACTGCGGGTCGGTGGTGCCAAAGTCCCCACCGTTGAACCACATCATGAACACACGCCACATGCGCTGGCCAGCAAGACCAGACATGATGCCCACGATCACCGGCACCCAGGTCAGCAGCCCCTTCACACCGTCTTGCACGGCGGCGCGGTACTGCGCTTGCTGCGAGGTCTCGCCGAAAATATCGCCGCTGTCTTGTTGCCTGCCACGCCACGCAATCCGTGCCGCTGCCCATGCGACGGCTGCACCAAGCAGCGCGAAGATGACAAACAGCACGACACGGAAGAGGATCACTCGGTTGAAAACACCGCGGAAGTCAACCTCCCCAAACCAGAGAAAATCGGTATAGATACCGATCAGCACTGGCAGGAGGAAGAAAAGTGCGGCGAGTACACCGAGTGTGACCATGAGGCCTTTATTCGGTTTCTGCGACCGTGGTTGTGGCCGGGTGAGGCGGGTAGCCAAGCCTGCTCCTTAGGAATAGTGTTGTCCAACGTCTATGTGCATTACAGCCTAGAAAGTTTAACGGCCAACAATCCGGAAAGGTTCCCGTGCGCGAACAACAAGCCCTGAATAAGGCCATGATGGAGGCCGTCGATTTCGTCCACGCCGAAGGTTGGGACGCCCCGCCAACCCTCTTCGGTCTGGTACCAACGCAATTGCTTGTCGACGAGCTGGGCACCCTCGACGACTCCTCCCCCCTCACCCTGGTTGTGCAGGAATTGCCGGAGAATATCCTGCCCGGTTCCGAGGAGCTCGGCGAGTATGTCACCCGCCTGGCCTGGCCGCGTGAGGTTGAAGGCGTGATCCTGGCGCAGGAGATCCTCTTCCGCGACGCCTCTGCCCCGGCGGATGCCGAGGCGCGCCCGGCGCGGTTGTTCTCCGGCGTGCTGCGTACCGAAGACATCGAGCAGACCCTGCTGCAGATGCGCCTGACGGATGAGGAGTTGGAGGAGCGCGGCCCCTTCGCCCAGGACGACATTGAGCTGCGTGGCGGCCCGGATGTCGCCCCGGGTGTGATCGCTGCGCTGCGCTACGGCCTTGAGCAGGACCCGGACGACCTGGTTTAAGCTAGACAGCCGAAACCCAACCCAAGGAGCTTCTGACCGTGTCTGTGTCCCGCCGCGCAATCGCCTCCGCTGTCCTTGTCGGCTCGTTGTCTCTTGCCGCCTGTGGTGGTGGCGATAACGACGAGGCCAACGCGACCAGCAGCCCCATCTCGACGTCGTACATCAGCGAGGACCCAACCACCTCCTCGGATTCGGAGACGACCACGCCTGAAACGACCACCTCCGTGACAACTACCATCGCTGCGTCTGAATCTGGCACGGCGTCGGAGTCGGAGTCGGCTTCCGAGACGGTGTCGTCGACAAGCACAAGCTCCTCGAAGCGGGAGAAAGCGGACTCGTCTGCAGAGGCAACCTTGGAAAAGGTACGCGAGCGCTTCGCCTCCCTTGCGCCTGAGGAGTTCTTCGACCAGTTCGAAGGCTGCGGCGCCGGTGGGATCAGCGGATCTTATGACTGCCAGGGCGACGAGATTGGCCAGTTCCAATTCTTCGACTCCGAATCGAAGGCGGCCTCCTCGACCCAACTTCTTACTGAGCTGCGCTCCTCGCGCGTGGTGGAAGACTCCGGCGACCGCGTAGTCGGCTGGTCCACGCTGGGCACCTCCGCGATCATCACCGTGGTGGATAACCGCGAGGGCCTGGTCATGCAGCAACTGATCTCCTCCGACCAGGAGGACCCGCGCCAGCGGATCTACGAACTCGGCCTGGCGAAGAAGCCCTAACCCTTAGCCGTCGCAAGTTGGCACGTCGCGGCCTGCGGCGAACGCCTCCATCGCATCCACTGCCTCCTGGAGGGTGGACACGGCAGCGACGGTCATATCACCAGCGTCGGCCCGCTTCACCGCATCACAATTGCCCTTCGGCGCGAGGAACAACTCGGCGCCCTCATCGCGCGAGCCACGGATTTTGTGGGTGATGCCGCCGATGGGGCCGACCTCGCCGTCGTCGTTAATCGTGCCGGTACCGGCAACGAACTTGCCCCCGTTGAGCTCGCCTGGCGTCAACTTGTCAATCACCGCCAGCGAGAACATCATGCCCGCACTCGGACCACCGATGTCGTTGAGGTTGTAGTGCACCTTCAGGCCATCGGCGGGCTCAGAATCCATGAGAATGCCAAGCATCGGCTTGCCCTTTTCGTGCGGATTCTCCTTCAGCTCGATGGTCTTCGTCTCTTCCTTGCCGTCGCGGCTGATGGTCACATCCACCGTCTCGCCGGGCTTTTTGGCAAAGACCACGTCCTGGACCGCGCTCGGCTTGGCGACCGGAGTGGAGTCGATGGCAAGGATCTTGTCACCCTGCTGCAACGTCCCGTCCGCGGCAGCGCCTTCGACCACGTCATGGATGTTCACCGTTGTGGGTTTGCCCAGATAGTGCATCGCCGCAACCGTCGCCGACGCTTCCGACGCGACAAACATCTGCTGGTTAAACTCGCGCGTTTCTTCCTCGCTGCGATCCGCCGGCATCACCTGCTCGATCGGCACCAGCGTGTCCTTCGTCACCGCCCAGCGGGCCAACGCCTGGCCCAACGTCATATTCGTGCGCACCGACACCGTGGTCATATTCAGCTGCCCGCCGGTGTCGAGGGTCTCCGCACCCTCGATGTCCACCACGGGCGTGCCCTGGATCTCGCTGAGCGTGTCAAACGTCGGGCCCGCCCCTTCCGCCGCGTACGGCACCGTGAGCTTGATGTCCGTGCCGGGAATGTGGTCCATCGTCATCCCCACCGCAAGCAACGCGATAGGCACTGCACCCCACACCAGCGTGGAAAAACGCTTGTTCGCTGTCTTGGTCGCGGGCGTGTGTTCTGCCGCGTCCGCTGGTGTATGCGCGTTCGTCATGGTGGCACATGTTAGCGCAGCAACCAGCAGCTCCAACCCGCGCCGTTGTGCAGCTGTATTGTGGCGCCTATGAGTAACGGATTCGGATTCTCCTTTCCCAACGACGGCAACGACGACAACGAGGGCAGGGACAACGAAGGCAACAACAACGACAACGGGCGTGGCGAGCCGACCAACCCGTTTGCAGCCTTCGGTTTCGGCGGAAACTTTGGGTCCGGCGGGTTCGGTGGATTCGGTGGCCCCGGCGGCGCTGGTGGCGCTGGTGGCGCTGGTGGCGCTGGTGCTGGCGGGCTTGGCGACATCCTGAATCAGTTCGGCCAAATGCTCTCCGGCATGGGCTCCTCCATGAACGCCCAGGAGGACGGCGACGCCGTCAACTTCGATCTGGCCGCCCGCATGGCTCGCCAGCGCATCGCCGGGGTGAACCCGGTCAGCGAGGCAGACTCCCGCGCCGCCGAGGAGTCCTTCCGCCTAGCGGAGCTCTGGCTCGACGGTGCCACCGCACTGCCCGCCAGCCAGGCACAGGCCAAGGCCTGGAACGCCCAAGATTGGCTGGAGCAGACCATGCCGATGTGGAAGCGCCTGGTCAACCCGGTCGCCGCCAACATGGCGCGCGCCCAGCTAGACACCATGCCCGAAGAGGCCCGCGAGATGATGGGCCCGATGGTCAGCATGGTTAACCAGATGAACTCCATGCAGTTCGGCATGAAGTTGGGCCACGCACTGGGCGATCTTGCCCAGCAGGCGCTGACCGGCACTGACTTCGGCTTGCCTGTCGCACCCGCCGGCATTGGTGCGGTCCTGCCGCGCAACATCGCGGAGATTTCCAAGGGTCTGGACCTGCCGGGCCAGGAAGTGATGGTCTACATCGCCGCACGCGAGGCCGCACGCCAGCGCCTGTTCCGCAACGTGCCGTGGCTTGTCGAGCGCCTCGTGTCCTCCGTGGAGGAATACGCCGCCGGCCTGCAGATTGACACCTCCCACATCGAAGAGGCCGTCCGCGACCTGAACCTGGATGGTGGCGATCCTGCACAGATCCAGGAGGCCATGCAGCGCCTGCAAGACGAGGACCTCTCCCCGCGCGTAGGCACCCGCAACGCCGCCTCTACGTCCCGCTTGGAGACCCTGATCGCGCTTGTTGAAGGCTGGGTTGACGTCGTCGTCGACGAAGCCCTCAGCGAACGCATCCCCACCACCCCGCAACTCGCCGAGGCGTGGGCACGCCGCCGCGCCACCGGTGGTTCTGCTGAGCAGGCCTTTGCCAACATCGTCGGCATCGAACTCGCAGCCCCTCGCACCCGTGAGGCCGCCGAACTGTGGCGTCGCGCAGGCACCGCTGTGGGCGTGGATCGTCGCGACGCCGTCTGGGAGCACCCCGACCTCCTGCCGTCCAGCGAGCAGCTGGACAACCCGGCGTCCTTCATCGACACGCTTCTCGACGACGCCCCCGACACCGACCTCGACGACGAATTTGCCAAGTTGGAAGAGGAACTGCGCAACAACCCGGAGTTGAAGCGCGAAGACGGCGACGGCAAAGACGACGGCAGCCAGGACGGCACGGAGCTGTAGGCGCTGCCTGGCCGCGCGGCGGGGCTGCGCTCTGCCCTAGCCGTAGCGCTGGTAGGCCTCCAAAAACCCGCGGGCGCGCTCCGCCTTGGGCACCCGATCCGCCCAGGCGTAGAACTCTGCCGAATGGTTCGGGATGAAGGTGTGCGTTAACTCGTGCACCAGCACCGCGTCCAGCACGTACGCCGGCACGTCGCGAAGCCGATCACTGATGCGGATATCACCTGTCGATACGGTGCAGGAGCCCCAGCGCGTGTTTTGGTTAGACACCCACCGCACCGAACCAATCGTTGCCCGCCCCTGCAGAATTTCCTTGTTCAGGGTTTCGGCGCGGGTGCGTAGGGAGTCGTCGTCAAGCAAACGCGTCGACGTTTTCTTCTCCAACTTGGCCAGCATCTGCTCCACCATCTCGCGCTCCTGCGCTTTGGTGAAGTGCGCCGGAATGCGGATCTCCGCCACCCCGCCAACCACCCTGGCCTGCACCGTCTTCGCACGACGGGCGGAGCGGATCACGCGATATTGCATCCCAGACATAGCGCAACATTGTAGGATGCGACGCGGGGGTGGAACACACGTGGCAATCCAAGAACACACACGCATTCAACTTGCGCGCGGCGTCCGCGTTTTCGTACGCGCGCCAGAAACAATCCAGTTCGGGGCGGACGCGACACGCACCGGGCTCATCACCGTGCCCAGCGCCGACGAGGTGGTCACAGTCCTTGATTCGCTGACACATCCGCGGATGCTCAAAACCATTGTCGCAGCCCTTGCGGTGCATCTCGGTGAGGCGCGTGCGCGCAGTCTTATCGACGACCTCATCACCTACCGGCTCCTCATCCCCACCACCACCCCACAAGTGCTGGTGGTGGGGCGCGACGCGCTGGCCTCCCAGATCACGCTGCTGCTGTCGCGCCGTGGTGTGGTGACGCGCAGCCCGATGAAGGACGAGTCGGTGAGCAAGTTCCTCCTGGACCACGAGCCGCACCTGCCGGTGCTTGCCGTGAACTGTGCTGCCGAGGTGGATCAGATCGCCGCCGCGACCCGTGGCCGGCGTGGCCCTGTGGTGCCGGTGACGCAGTTCGACGCGCGCGTGGTCGTCGGCCCTGTGTGCGCTCCGTCTGGGCCGTGCCCGGTGTGCGCCCGGCTGTACCTTTTGGACCGGGACCCGAACATCGCCCAGGTGGAGGAGCACCTCCCGCCGGCGATCGCGGCCGAGCCGGTGTCCTTGGCGGCCGGTGCGGTGGCGGCAGCGACGGTGGCGGGCAGGCTTGCCGGTGCGCCCGACCCGCCCGGGGTGTCGGCGCCGACACCTGTGGCTGGTGACGTGGTGGTCGCAGACCCGTTCGCGCCTGTGCCTGTGGTGTCGCAGCGGGTGCCGTCGCACCCGGACTGCCCGATGTGCTTCTAGCGCTGGCTGGGCTGGCGCGGCTGGGGTGGCGCGGCTGGGCTAGCGAGGCTGGGACCCGCCTTAGTGGCGGTGCTCCTCAAGCGTTGCAAGCACGCCCGCGCCGTACTCCTCCACCTTCACCGGCCCGATGCCGGAGATGCCAAGCAGTTCCGTCTCGTTTGCGGGCATGGCTTCGGCGATTGCCATGAGTGTCACGTCCGAGAACACCATGTAAGCCGGGCGTCCCGCTGCGCGTGAGACGTCGAGGCGCCAGCGTTTCAGGGCGGCGAGCACGTTCTCGTCGTAACTCGGCTCGCACTCCTCGTGGCGTCCAAGCGCCTTGTCTGGTGGGCTGAACAGCGGGTTGCCGCATACGCGGCAGCGGCGGTTGCGCTTGAGGCGTTCCGGGGAGCGCTCCACATCAAGTTCCGGTGCGATGCCGTCCAAGAAGCGCGACCGCGACCGGTTCTTTCGCCCACCTTCCTGGCGTGACAGCGACCACGACAAGTGCAGGTGCTCACGCGCACGCGTCACCCCGACGTAGAACAGGCGGCGTTCCTCTTCGATCTGGTCGTCGCCAGCCTTAATCGCGTGCGAGATCGGCAAGGTGTTCTCCACCAGGCCAACGAGAAATACTGCGTCCCACTCCAGGCCCTTCGCGGCGTGCAGGCTGGCCAGGGTCACCCCGTCCACAGCGGGTGGCTGCTTGGCCTCTGCGCGCTGGCGCAACGAGCGCAACACCTGCGGGAGATCCTCGGCTTCTCGGGTGCGGACGATCTCCTCGATGAGATCCACAAGCGCGCTGAGTGACTGCCAGCGCTCACGAGCCTGGGCGCCCTCGGGTTCGGTCTGGGTCAGGCCGATGGGTGCGAGCGCGGCGCGGGCGACCGCCACCGGGTCGTCCGGCAGGTCGGTGCGGCGGGCGGCACGGACCAGGGCTGCGATGGCTTCGCGGATCTCGGCGCGGTGGAAGAACCCTTCCCCGCCGCGGACTTGGTAGGCAATGCCGGCATCGGCCAGCGCCCCTTCAAACGCGGCCGACTGGGAGTTAATGCGGTATAGGATGGCGATTTCGCGGGCGGGGACGCCGTCGTCAAGCAAACGCCTGATCGCGCGGGCCACGGCGCGGGCCTCAGACGGCTCGTCGTCGTAGCCGTTGAACTGTGGCGCCGGACCGCGCCCGCGCATGCCCTCCAGTTCCAGGCGAGTGCCGGCGACACGACCCTTGGCCTTGCCGATGACGGTGTTGGCCAACTCGGTGACTTCTACCGTGGAGCGGTAGTCACGCTGCAATTTCACCACTGTGGCGTGCTCGTAGGTGCGCGAGAAGTTCAGCAGGTAATCCGGGGTGGCGCCGGTAAACGAGTAAATGGTCTGGTTGGCATCGCCCACCACAGTCAGATCGTCGCGATCACCCAGCCAGCCTTCCAGCACGCGCTGCTGCAGCGGGGTGACGTCTTGGTACTCGTCCACCACAAAGGTCTGGTACTGGGCGCGGAACTCCTCCGCCACCGCGGGTGCGTTCTCAAGCGCGCCGGCGACGTGCAGCAGCAGGTCGTCGAAATCGAGCAGCATGCCATCCGGACTCGTCTTCGCCTCCTCGTAGAGGCGGTAGACCTGGGCCACACGCTGCGGATCCGTCGGCGGGGTGCGCGGGGTATCGGCGATGCGTGCGGCGTAATCCTCCGGGCCGATCACGCTGGCTTTGGCCCACTCGATCTCGCTAAGCAGGTCGCGCACCATTTCCTTGCCCGTATCCAGCCCACCGGCGCGCGCGGCGCGGGCGACCAACGGGAACTTGTTATCCAAAAGCCGCCACGGCAGGTCACCGGCGATCTGCGGCCAGAAGTACTGCAACTGCCGCATGGCCGCGGAGTGGAACGTGCGCGCCTGCACTCCCCCGATACCCATGGTGCGCAGACGGTCGCGCATCTCCCCTGCCGCGCGCTGGGTAAACGTCACGGCGAGCACCTTGTTCGGGGCGACCGTGCCGCGATCGATCAGGTTGGCAATGCGATACGTAATCGTCCTCGTCTTACCCGTGCCAGCACCCGCCAGGATGCACACAGGCCCGCGGGGTGCTTCGGCGGCGACACGTTGGTCGCTATCAAGCACGTTCAGATCAATCCTCATCGCGCACTGCCTTCTCCGCCTGGCGGCGGATATCCGGGGTGTTCATGCGCACGTACAGGAGGCGATCGCCCGGCTCGACCGTTTCTGCTTCGGGGGAATCGATGCGGTAGAGCTCACCGGAGCGCACCACGCCAAGCACGATGTCTGCCAAGTGGCGCGGGTTCGCACCAACCTCGTCGTCCGCGATCTGACGCTCTGCCACCGCGAAGCCTTCGTCCGGACTGAGCAGATCCTCCATCATCTCCACCACGGGCGGGGTCACCGTTGCGATGCCAAGCAGACGTCCGGCCGTTTCGGAGGAGACCACCACCGAGTCCGCGCCCGACTGCATAAGCAGGTGTTGGTTCTCACCCTCTCGCACACTGACCACGATCATGGCGCTCGGCGCCAACTCACGCACCGACAGCGTGATCAGCACGGCCGTATCGTCCGAAGACGGCGCCACAATCACCGAACGCGCACGGCTCACCGCCGCAATGCGCAGCACATCCGACTTGGTGCCATTGCCGTGCACCGTGACCAAACCGTGCTTCTCCGCGACGGCGAGCGCAGCCGGGTCTGGGTCGATGACAACAATCGACGACGGCGACGCACCGCCTGCCACCAATGCGTCGACCGCCGAGCGGCCCTTCGTGCCGTAGCCGATAACGATGGTGTGGTTGCGCACGGTATTCCTCCACTGTTGGATCTGCAGCGTCTTACGGGAATCCTCCGTCAGCACCGACAAAGTCGTACCGACGAGGAGCATCAGGAAGGCCACACGGGCCGGAGTGACGAAGAAAATGTTGATGACTCGGGCCGACTGCGTCACCGGAGTGATATCACCGTAGCCCGTGGTAGACAGGGTCACCGCCGAGTAATACAACGCGTCAATGAACGTCAACGGCTCGGAGTATCCATTGCGATCAATGAACGCGACGATCGCGACGGCAACGATAAGCAGCAGGGCGTAGCCGAACCGGCGCGCGATCAACGACCACGGCGTCGCCCGCTCGAGGGCCGGGATACTGACCACATCGAGCAGGTGGTGCACCGGGATCGCCGTTTGATCCGCGGCGTTCGCGCTCAGCGTAAAAACCCTGCGCAGTTTCATTCCGTTTCGTCCTTACCCTTGCCTTCAGCAGATCTGCTGAGTAGCTCTTCGAGTTCTGCCGCATCGGGCAGACTACGCGGAGCATACGTCTCACCGGTGCGCACGTAGAAAAATACAGCGCGCACCGGACGACCGTCACCACAGATACGCTCCCAAGCCGCCTTGTAAACCGCAAGCTGCAACTGCGCCGCTTCCATCGCATCCCGCTTCGGCTTCTCGCCGGTCTTCCAGTCCACGACGGTCCAGCCGTCCACATCCTCGAAGACGGCATCCATACGTCCGCGGACCACGCCCTCGCCCACGGCGAGCTCGAAGGGATGCTCCACAAACGTCGGGGTGCGCGACGCCCACTCACTGGCCTCAAAGTTTCGCTTGAGCCGCTCCAGCACCGCACGATCCACCTCAGCCTCATCCCCGCCGGGAAGTTCGTCTTCGGTCAGCAACGGGCGTGCACCGTAGAACTCCTCCAACCACTCGTGGAAGGCGGTACCGCGCTTGGCGTAAGTGTTCGGCTTAAACGGCACTGGGCGGCGTGCCCGGCGCGCGAACTGCACCGGGTCGGCCTTCAGCGCCACCACATCGGACGCGGTCAGTTCGCCCGGCATGACCACCGGGACGTCGCCGGCCTGGGCCTGCTCGTGTTCTTCGATGAGTGCAGAGACGTCGCGCTCCCAGAGGGTAAACAGTTCGCCGTCTACGAACTTTGGCAGGTTCTCGCGCGCGGCGTTGACCGCCTGCGCGGCTGCTTCGTCCGTGGCCAGCGGGGCGTAGTTTGGCCAGCGGCCGGTGCGCTCGCCGTCGTCGACAAGAGCGTCGGCGCTGGCGTCGGTATCGCTGTCTGCTTCAGCATCCGTGCCGTCGTTCCAGACCACCACGCACTCGGGTGCGACAACGTCGCGCATGGTGGCGAAGTGCTCGTACGGCGCTGCTTCCTTGACCACGTCAGGCCTACGGCGCGAACCTGTGACGATGAGTTTCCCGCCAGAGCGCGTCACCGCAACATAGAACAGACGCGCTGCTTCCTCCGCCAGGTCCGCGGTGACGTGCTTCTTCCACGCCTCGCCCGCCCTCTGGTAGTCGGTGCGCGTGTCCACTTCGCCGAACTCCGGGAAGATCTCCGGATCGCCGTAGGTTTCCGTGGGCAGGAATTGCACGAAGGTGAGGAAGGTTTCCGTCTTCGGCTTATACGTCTCCGAATCGGCGTGCACTACCGCAACGGTATCCCACTCCAGGCCCTTCGCCTTGTGGGCGGTCATGATCTGCACCCGGTCTTCCTTTACCGTCACCGCACCCGGGGTCAGGCTGTCTTCGTGCTCGCGGGCGAGCTCGAAGTAGTCCAGCAGCCCATCGAGGCCTGCGCCGGGGTATTTGGCTACCTCCTCTAACAGCCGATCCAGATGCACCGCGCCCGTCGCGCTGCGGCGGGAGAGCACCTCGGTGCGGATGCCGAAGACGTGGATGATGTCCGCAAACAGGTCGCTCAGTCGCTTGCCCAGGCTGTGGGTGCGCAGCCAACGCAGCTTGGCGGCCGTATCGCGCATGCGCTGCAGGCCTTCCTCGCTGTAGCGTTCCGGCTCGCCGAGATCCGCCAGCGCATCCGTGAGCCCTTCTGGGCGGTCGGTGCGCGCCTTGATGTCGTCGGCTTGGGCAATGGCTTCTTCGAGTTGGCTGACCAAGTGGGCGTAGGGGTCGCTGATACGCTGCGTGTTTTCGCGGTGGTCTTCTTTGCCGCGCAGGTTGTTCGCGCGCGATGCCAGCGCACGCAAGTCCGCAAGGCCCAACCCAACAGCTGGCCCGCCGAGGACGCGCAGTGCTGCTGCGGTGTCGTCGGGACGCACAAGCATTGTGGCCACGGCAACCGTATCGGCGACCTCCGGCACGTCCAGCAACCCGCCCAGGCCCACGATTTCGTAGGGCACACCGCGGGCCTCGAGTGCTGCGGCGATGAGTTGCGAGTGCTTGTTCTTGCGCACAAGCGTGGCCGCCGAAAACGGCTCCTCGGCCTCCTGGGCCTGGGCGTATGTCTTCGCCAGCTCATCGGCGACGAACTCGATCTCTTCGGCCTGCGTGCCAAAGAACCCGAGCGTGACATCGCCAGCATCCGCCCCCGGGCGCGGCGCCAACGGTGCCACGGCACGCTTTGTCTCGTCGGTGCCCAGGATCGCATCGGACACCCCGTTGGCCAGATCCAGCACCTCAGGCGGGTTGCGCCACGAGGTGGTCAACTGCAACTTCGGCGCTGGTGAGCCGCCTTCAAGCGGGAAGTCCTCTACGAACGCCTGCAAGTTCGCCGCGGTCGCGCCACGCCAGCCGTAAATCGCCTGCATCGGGTCGCCCACCGCCGTGACCGTCAGGCCCGGATCTTGCGCTCCGCCGAAAAGGCTGCGCAGCAACACGCGCTGGGCGTGCGAGGTGTCTTGGTACTCGTCCAGCATGACCACGCGGAAGCGATTGCGTTGCGACGCCCCCACCACCGCATGATCACGTGCCAACGCAGACGCGAGAGACATCTGTTCGTTGAACGTGATCACACCACGTTTACGCAGCTCCTCGTTCACTGCCTGTGCGAGCGGCAGGTAGTTCACGCGCTCCTTCTGGATATCGCGCCACCCCTGCAGAATCTTCGAAAACTCGATCTTGCTCGCCGAGGGGTACGACTCCGTCTCTGCAAGGAAGTCGTGGGCATGCTCTGTGACCCACTCCGGGGTGGCAAGTTCGTTGCCCATCGCGGTGATGAGTTTGAGCACGTTTTGCACCACGCTGCCAAGTGCACGGTTCTTCCCGTCCGGCAGCAACGAACCGGCGTAGTTGCGCACCACCTCGGTGGTGATGGCGTGCAACTCCGCATCCGTAATCAACCGCGCGTCCGGTTCCGCCGGCACGAGCAGGCCGTATTCACGGATCAAGGTGCCTGCATACGAGTCATAGGTGGACACCTGCGGTGCGATGACCTCTAGACGCTTGGCTAATTCCCCAGACGGGTCGAGGCGCGCAACCAGGTCGCGGTTCTGCGCTAG
Source organism: Corynebacterium sp. HMSC08F01 (assembly GCF_001807545.1). Classification (NCBI taxonomy): domain Bacteria; kingdom Bacillati; phylum Actinomycetota; class Actinomycetes; order Mycobacteriales; family Corynebacteriaceae; genus Corynebacterium; species Corynebacterium sp. HMSC08F01. Next base: position 21,307 of record NZ_KV789295.1, read on the forward strand.
CGTGGCCAGGCGGTCGCGGATGCGCTTTTTCATCTCCTGGGCGGCCTTGCGGGTAAACGTCAGACCCAGAATCTCTTCGGGGCGTGCAAAGCCATTAGCGACGAGCCACACCACACGCGCGGCCATCGTCTCCGTCTTGCCGGCGCCGGCACCTGCGACAACCAGTAGCGGGCCTGGCTGGGCGCCGATAACCTCCGCCTGCTGGTCCGTCGGCGGGAACTTCTGCCCGAGGTAGCGCGACAGCAGCTTCGGGGACATGGTTTCTTGGTTAAACATTGTGAATCATCTCCCCTTCCGGCTGCACCGGGCACAAGGCGCGCACACTGCAGCGATCGCAATGCTTCCCCGTTGTGGCAAGCAGCGTAGGTCCTGTCATTTCGGCGGGCAATGTATCGATAGCCTCGGCGAACTCTGCTAGCTCCTCTGGTGTCTTGGCAGCCTGCTCAAGCACCGTGATGGCCTTGGTGTCCTTCTTCGGAAACACCAGCATCGCACCACCCACGGTGATGTCCGACTCCCCGCGTGCGGTGACGACCCGCTCGCCGTCGAACGTGCCGTGAGCCAGCGCGAGTTGGTAGGTAAGCAACTGGGCGTGCTCACCGATCTCTTTCTTCGTGGGCGCCGTCGCACCGGTCTTTAGATCCACCACGTAGAGCGCACCATCGCCGTCGCGCTCGAGGCGGTCCACACGACCCCGGACGCGCACGTTGTCGCTGACTTGCACGTCAACGGATGTTTCCACCGCGACCTGTTCAAACGCGCCACGGCTCGTTTCTAGCCAGGTGCGGGTGCGCTCCAGCAAGCGCTCAAACTCCTCGATGTCGCGCTGCGCCTTCCACGCAGGTGCGTCACTGACCTCCTTGCGTGCGGCGATCACGGCGTTAAACGCGTCGTCCGGATCCACACCACGGCCGAGCGCTTCCAGGTAGGCGTGGCCCATCACGCCGTAGACCATGTCCATCGACTCGTCCAGGCCCACCATGCGCTGCAATACCTCACTCATCGGGCACTTCAGCAGGCCTTCTACTCGCGACGGCGACAGCGTCGGGCTGGCGCTAAGCGGCTCATCCGTAGACACCGTCGTGGTGGTCCACCACTGCCGAGGGTCCGCACCAAGCACACCCGCGTCCGCCAGGCGCGCCAACTGTCGGGCAGCCTGGGAGCGCGTCGCCTCATCCACCGAAGGATCCGTGAGCACACGGCGAAACTCCGCCACCAGATCGTCGTGGGCGAGCACGCGCACGAGCGTCTCGGTGTCGTCGCCAAGATCCGCCTGCGATGCCGAACTCAGCCGCAAGCGTGCCGGGGTGAGGCCGTGGTCTTCACAGAATTCCTCGACGAATCGGGAGGGTTCGCCTTCTTTCTCCGCGTCTTCGTCGTCAACCGCAATCACCAGCAGGTATTCGGTGGCGCGGGTGGTGGCGACGGTAAACAGGCGGCGTTCCTCAATCAGACGCTCCACGGTGTGGGAGACCGGCACGTCCGGATCCACGTCATGATCCACCAGGTCGATCAAGTCTTCTTGGCGGAACAGCGAGCCGGTCTCCCCCAGGTTTGGCCATGTATCGTCCTGCACGCCCGCCACGATGACACGGCGAAACTCTCGCCCGACAGCACCGTGAGCGGTGAGCAGCGACACTGCATCGGGGGTTGCGGTGCGCCGGTCGCGCACACCGGTGGGCAGTTCCTGTTCCAGGATGAAGTCCACGAACGACTCCACCCCGGCAGCGGGACGGCGCTCCGTGTAGTCGCCCGCAGCATCGAACAGCGCCATGACGGAATCTAGGTCGCGGTCCGCTTGCGAGCCCGTCGCACCACCGCGCAGCGCCGAGGCCAACAAGCGATTCGACAGGCCCGTGGCCTGCCACAGCGCCCAAAGGATCTCTTCTACGCTGCCGTCTTCCGCGTAGACCTGGCGTCCCGCGTCAAGCACGCCACGCACATGCTGGAGGATGTCGAGCTCACGGTCGGTCAACCACGTATCAAAGTCAGGCAACCCGGCGGGATCCGTCAGCAACTCGCGCAGCGACTCTTCGGCACGACGCTCAGGTGCCCAGCGGCGAAGCCCACGAATGAGGCGACGCAGCGTTACCGGATCCGCACCACCCACAGGCCCAAGCAGCAGGTCGCGCCACTCGCTCGGCGTGAGCTCCTCGTACAGTGCCCGGATGCCCAGCAACAGCGATGCCACCAGGCGCTGCTCCGAAAGCACCAGGTCCGTCGGGTTGAGCGACACCGGAACCCCAGAGCGCAACAGCGCGCGGCGCACCGGATCAATGCCCGTGGTCGAGCGGACAATCACCGCCATATCCCGGTAGTCCACGTCGTGTTCGAAGTGGGCACGGCGCAGCGCATCCGCCACCGCCGCCAGTTGCGTTGCAGAATCGGGCGCAATTGCCACGCTGCGACGCGGATCGCGCTTGGACTCCCCCAGGTCAATCGTGGTGTGCTCCAGCCCGCCAAGGGTGCGGAAGAACTCAGGCGACGCACCACGGAAGTGGAACACCGACTGCTCCTCGTCCCCGCCGACCACACCCAAGTCCGCCTGATCCAGCAGGCGCTTGACCAGCGCGCCGGCAGCGGGTGCGAGGTGCTGGGCATCGTCCACAATCACCGTGTGCCACCTGCGCGGCAGTGGCAGTCGCACCGCCTGATCCACCAGCTCCGAGGCGGACAGCCTGCGCGCTCCCGAAAGCGCCATCACCTGCTGGTACTCGCGCAAGAATTCGCCAGACGCGCTCCAGATGCCCACACCATGTCGGCTGCCCAGCTCCTCCAGTTCGACAGGGCCAAGACCACGTTCCACTGCACGCAGCAGGAAGTCACGCAGTTGACGGGCAAAGCCGACCAGTGGAAGCGCCGGGCGCAGATCCTCCGGCCACGAGCCACGACCATCCTCATCTTGGCCTTGGAGCAACTGGCGGATCACTGCGTCCTGCTCCGCACCGGAGATCAGGCGGATTTCTTCGTCCACATGCGAGCGCAAAATGGCAAAGGCCAGCGAGTGCACGGAGCGCACCATGGGCTCATCGGTAACAAACCCCGACTGCGCCAGCGTGTCCGACAACTGCGAGCGCAGCCGTCCGGCGGTTTCCTTCGAGTCCGTCAGCACCAAAATGCCACCCGGGTCCCCCGCGCCTGCGTGACGACGCACCGCGGCCGCCGCCGTATCCACAAGAAAACTACTCACGCCTGAGCCGGGCCGGCCGGTGACCTTCCACAACCCGGCCTCAGGCAGCGGGTTGTCCCAGGTCCGCGGGGTGATGTTGCGCTCGCGCGGCACGAGGTACGCCTTCGGCTCTAACGCTGCCGGAGGCACTGGTGAAGGGTGTGGAAACAACATAAAGGAGATTGTGCCAGGTCAGTACGACACGACAATCTCAACAACATCATCTATCGAACATACGCCCGAACCGAGCCCGCGTGTCGTGTGGCGACGGTACTCGATCGCCTTCCCCAACAACCAGTCCAGCCTGGGGATATGCGACCAACGCGCCACAATGTCCGGATCCACAGCACCGGCCAGCAGACCATCGACGATCACCAGCGCTGCAGTAAACCCACGCGGGCGCAATCCAACGGACGGATCAAACTCGGTCAGCACAGGCTCAGCGTGGCCATCGAACAGCAAATGCGACAAGAAATCCAGGTGCGCGACTACCCCCTCGGACCCGAGGTGCTCCTCGCGCCACACCGCCCGGTCAGCATTGGCAACCAGCCCGGTGCGCTCGCCGGAGGGGGCTTCGATGCCAGCCACGGCGTCGTCGTAAAGCAATGCTGCTGCAACCGCCTCATCGACACGCTCGCGCGGCTCACCGGTGGCGAACTCAGTCGCGCAATACCCCGCAACGATCAAGCGACCATCCGTCGCACGCACAGGACGCGAAATGCGCAGGCCCTCCCCCGGCACTGCCTTCTCACGCGCCTTGCCAGACCACGCGGACGTCTCACGCGCATGCGACAACACAACACGCCCGAAGCGCAGGCCATTGTTCCAAAATTGCGGGACCGCAACCGGCTCAATGTCGTCGATCTGGAATGCGGAAAGCACATGTGCCGGAATCGGCTTAAGCAAAGAAACCACCGACACCACCTTCTTAATTCACGGCCGGACGCGGATACGGCCACGGGTTCGGCCGGCACGTGTCGTCGTTGTTCGGGTAGTTCTCCTCCGGGCTCATCTCATGCAACTGCGCATTGTTCAGGCTCAGCGTCTGCTGCATCATGATCGGCGCAAGCGCATTCGCCTCCGGGCACGGCACGTGCTCCGCAAAGCCCACAGCGTGGCCCACCTCGTGATTAATCAGGTACTGGCGGTACGAACCGATGTCACCCTGGAACGGCACGGCACCGCGCACCCAGCGCGACTCGTTAATAATCACCGTGTCCTCGCCCGTAATGCGAGTACGGCAACTCGTCTCCGTACCCAACGCGGCACCACAGAGCTCCGCCGTCGTATCCAGAGAGGTCAAACGGATCTTCAGCGTCGGATCCTGATCTGCCGACACGTGCTCGAAGCGGAAGCGCGGATCATTCGTCCACCCGCGCGGATCCATCAACGTTGCATCCACCATCTGGGCAAACGACTGATCCCCGCCGTAACCGGAGGCGTCGATGCCGTGCTCGACCTCGACGATGTAGCGCACCACAATCTCAGTGCCCTGGCCCGCATTGGCACCAGGGATGCCGACCTCGTAGAACGTGCCCTCACCCGTCGTGGTGTACGGGCCACCCGGCGGCAGATCGTGCGGGTCAAAGATGCCTTCCGCGATCTTCGCAGGCTCCAGCGGCTTCGGTTGATCCGCATCCGCACCAGCCATGCCCGCTTCACCGGCCGGAGCCGACGCGGACTCGGCGACCGTCCCGATCGCCTGCTCATCCGGGTTTTGCACCATGTCCAGCAGGACAAACACGGTAATTACCGCAAGCACCGGGATCGCATACGCGCGCCACCCGTACTCGCGGGCAAAGGCGACAAGACGTCCCTCTTCACGGCTTGCGCCCTGCGGGGTGTCGTCGCCAGACTCCATACCCCAGCTATCAAACCAGTCGCCGAAGTCCTCTTCAGCGCCCCCGTGGTGCTCACTATGGCGCCCACCGTGAGACGGAGTGCCCTGCTGTTGTGCCATGTCTGAGTAATCTAGCGCATGAAGCCGACGCTACGGGCCGTGGTGCTGCCCTGCTCGACGTAAACGACACGGTCAGTGCGGATCAGGTAGGAGTGGCCCTTGGCATCCTCCAGCTTGAAGGTTGCCTGACCGTTCGCAATCGCCTGCTCGACGGTGGCAAAGATGTCTTCCTGGCCCTCCGGAAGCTTGATCGCTAGTTCGCGCGGGGTGTCTGCAAGACCAATCTTGATATCCATTTTCTCGCTCACTGTCCTTTTCTTGTTGCGCTTTGTGTGCCCGCAGGTGCAATAGCTAAACGTAACCACCTGCTGGCGGACGGCCCCATTGTAACGGCCGGTAGCTAAGATGAACGCGTGCCCTACGCAGCTGAGAGTGAACAACGTGGCGCTGCTCGTCGTGCGCCAAAGAAAACGACGTTTGCCGGGTTGGGGGTTGCGGCTGAAATTGTGGACGCGCTTGCGGACCACGGCATCACCCACCCGTTCTCCATTCAGGAGCTCACGTTGCCCATCGCGCTGGCCGGACGCGACATCATTGGCCAGGCCCGCACGGGTATGGGTAAGACGCTCGGTTTCGGTGTGCCGGTGCTAGACCGCGTCTTTGACGACGCAGACATTGCCGAACTCGACGGCACCCCGCGCGCACTGCTCATCGCCCCGACGCGCGAACTTGCGGTGCAGGTCGGCGAGGACATCGAACGCCTTGCCGTGCACACGCCGGTGCGCGTGGCCACGGTCTACGGCGGCCGCCCTTACGAGGAACAACTCGAGGCACTCGAAGCGGGCGCGGACATTGTCGTCGGCACGCCTGGCCGCCTGATTGACCTGCATGACCGTGGCGCGCTCATACTGGATAAGGTCGCCATCCTCGTGCTTGACGAGGCCGACGAGATGCTCGACATGGGCTTCCTGCCCGACATCGAAAAGCTTTGGTCCGCCGTGGGCGCAACGCAGACCATGCTCTTTTCCGCCACCATGCCGGGCCCGATCCTGTCCCTTGCCCGTTCGAAGATGAACAAGCCGGTGCACATCCGCGCCGAATCCGAAGATGCCTCCGCTACCCACGCCACCACCCGTCAGGTTGCGTTCCTCTCTCACCGCATGGATAAAGCCGAGGTCATCGCCCGTATCCTGCAGTCTCCGGGCCGCGAGCGCACCATTATTTTCGCCCGCACGAAGCGCTCGGCGGCCGATCTCGCCGAGGATCTTGCTGGCCGTGGCTTTGCCGTCGGCGCGGTCCACGGCAACCTCGGCCAGGTTGCGCGCGAGAAAGCTCTTGATGCTTTTCGACGAGGCGACGTGGAAATCCTCGTCGCCACCGACGTCGCGGCACGCGGCATTGATGTCGACGACGTCACCCACGTGATCAACTACCAAACCCCGGACGACCCCATGACGTATGTCCACCGCATCGGGCGAACCGGCCGCGCAGGACGCACCGGCGTGGCGGTCACCCTCGTCGGCTACGACGAAGCGACGAAGTGGTCCATGATCAACACCGACCTCGACCTGGGCAAACCCAACCTGCCCGAGTGGTTCTCCACCTCCCCTGAACTGCAGGAGGAGTTCGGTTTCCCGGAGTCAGCTACTGGCCATGTCGGACGCCCGCGTAAAGTGCTCGGGGCACGACCAAACCGTCCATCCCGCCCGGCGGCTCCGGGCAAGCGTTCAGGAAGGAAACGGCGTTGAGTAAGCCTTTGCGTCGCACCCGCCGCGACCTCATTGCCACCGGCGTCATCGCCGGCGTTTCGGCGTTGCTTGTCGGCACCGCCTTTTTCACCGCCCCGGTGCGCCAGGCTGATCTCTCTCCAGCAGCCGAAGCTCAGGAGGATTTTGGTCAGTTGGCGGTGGTGCCGTCGTCGCTAAGCGAGGGCTTCCGGCTCACCGACACCTCCGGACGCGCGCAACCGCTCGTAGCTAACGGCTTGATCATTACTTACAACGATCACACGCTGACCGCGACGAACCCTGAGGGCGAGACCGTCTGGACCTACGAACGCCCCAACGACCTGTGCCTGATGGATCAGGCGTGGGACAAGGTTGTGGCTGTCTACCGCGACAACGCTGGCTGCGGCGACGTGGTGGCCATCGACGCGAAAACCGGCCAATACGCCGGCACCCGATCCGCCCCGGCGTCTGAAAACGTCACGCGCCTGGCCTCGAACGACCGCATTGGCTACGCCTCCAGCGAACGCATCGAAGTATGGCGCTCCGACATGGTGCGCACCATGGAATACGGCTACATCGAAGCCCCGCAAGAATCCGACATGCAGCCCAACCCAGGCTGCGTGATCACCTCCGCGCTCACCCGCACCGAACTCGTCGCGCTGACCGAAACGTGTGGGGACGGCACCTTCCTCCGCATCCAAAAGGCAACCCCGGAAGACTCCCGCGAACCCGAAGTCGACGCCAACATTGAGATCGACCCGCAGGCCTACCTCGTCGCCGTCTCCCAAGACGCCGCCGCGGTCTACGACCCGTCAAAGAAGCAGGTCCTGGCCTACGACAAGGAAGGCAACAACACCAGCTCCTCCTCGGTGCCAGCAATGGGTGAGCCACAGCGTCTCGACGGCACCATCGCCGTCCTCCCCGTCGCCGACCTCCCCCATCACATGTCCTACTGGCAGGACGACTCTCTCCTGCTCATGGAGCCGGCAGGCCTCGGCGTCACCGGCGTGTTCCAAGGCGCACTCGGCACCGGCTTCGCCGCCGGCGACCGCCTGCTTTACGCCTCCCAGGACGGCATCGCGGTTGTGGATTGGGACAAAAACGCGGTCGACGAGATCATTCCCGTCGACCGCGGCGGCTACACCGGCCCCCTCCACATCTCCTCCGCCGGCGCAACCATTGTGGAAAAGCGTGGCGACGACATCGTCGTCCTCGACGCCAAGGTTTAGCGAGGCCGGAGGGGTGAGCGGTGTCGTCGATTAGCGGCGCGCCTTACGCTCCTCATACTGCGCCTCGTTATACGCCCTCGAACGCGGGTGGAACACGGTGACCAGCACCAACACCACCGAAATCAGTGTCGCCACGCCGAGCGTTACCGCCCCGCCGCGGAACATATAGATAGCCACGCCGCCAAGAATCGCCTCAATGAGGACCACCGCGCCAGTCGCACGCGGACGGCCGCGCAGAGTCTCCACCGACACAAACGCGATGTAGCCGAAAATGATCAGCAAAAACACCGCAGTACCGATGTTGACGTAACCAGCAACCGGCGAGTCGGACTCCAGGGTGTGCTCGGTAGCAAGGAACTGATCACGGATCAGCGTCACCACATAAACAAAGATCGCCAAGCACTGCACCAGCACCACCATCGCGCCGAAACGCATCAGGGGTGGGACCTCAGCATCCGCGAACGGCTGCTGCTCCGGGTCATTTGGGACGGGCGCGTGGGATTGATTCCGATTCGTAGTCACAACAAAGCAGTCTATCGCCACCGATACGGCAGATGAACCCCAGCGAACCGGCAGAAATCCGAAAAACACGATTTGACCCGGGCACCCCCACCACCCGTTTACTATCATCCCAGGTCAGAGGGTAGACCATTGGCTTGCGGATCGGCCCAGAAGTGCAAATGTGACCGCGATGACGTAGATACATTCTGTGATTCCGCGCACATTTTGGCCTCGAACCCTAGCGGGCTTTGCATGAACATGTCATTATTCACAAGTAGCAAAAACAACGGGCTGGTAACTCAGCCCTTAACCCTCAGACACCACGGGGTTAACGCCCGGTAAACCGGAAGACGGGATCTCGAATCCACCGAGAGGCACCGCCCGGAGCCAGGAACCAAACTTTGTTTGCAACGCACCTACATCGTTGGGTGTTTTAGTGGTGCACGAAAACCGACCACGCAGTACCGATTTATTTTTTAAGGAGCATCATCATGGATTGGCGCCACGAAGCAATTTGCCGCGACGAAGACCCGGAACTGTTCTTCCCGGTTGGTAACTCCGGCCCCGCCCTCGCTCAGATCGCAAAGGCGAAGCTTGTTTGCCATCGCTGCCCAGTAACCACCCAGTGCATGAAGTGGGCACTCGAGACCGGCCAGGACGCCGGCGTGTGGGGCGGCCTGTCTGAGGAAGAGCGTCGCGCACTGAAGCGTCGCAACAAGGCACTCGCCCGCAACCGCGCTCGCATGTCCGCCTAATTTTCCTCTCCGGTATCGCAGGCGATACAGTGATAGGTCTGTAACCGGTACAGATATATAAAGGAGACCCTCATGAGCAAGCGTGGTCGTAAGCGCAAGGATCGCCGCAAGAAGAAGGCGAATCACGGCAAGCGCGCAAACTCTTAAGCGCTAAAGCCCTCGCCCGGTACCTCCCCTTTCGGGAAGGTACCGGGCGTTTTCTTTTGCCCTCAGGGCCACTGCACTTTTGCACTCAGCGGGTTGTCTTGGTCGCGAAGTTCGGTGCTTGTTCGGGTGTTGCTCGACGGTCCTGGCCTGCTGTTTTCCGCTGGTCGTCTAGCTCTGTGTTT
>NZ_KV789296.1:0-58640 GCF_001807545.1 Corynebacterium sp. HMSC08F01
TTCACCGTCCACCGGAATCATGACACCCCAGACCACGCTGGCTGATCCACCGAAATAAAGATCCGGGATAACGCGTCGAGATAATCACGTGCGGTTTCACGAGTGACATCCGCGTCCGTGGCGATAGTTTGAACTTCAATTTCGGTAGCAACCGCGCGAGAGATGGACTGCATCATTCTGCGCACACGCTCCGAGTCTCGCGAGACTTCACCCACAGTGTGGATATCCACATCGGCGACCGTCTGCACGTAATCACGGACGTTTTGCATCGCGTCATCCAAGGAAAGATCCGCGTTGTAAGGAAGGCCTCCGCGACACATTCGCTCAGCAAGTTCCGCCAGCGTCAAGGCGGGGGTTACAAAATCAGGCGCATTGCCCGCAGCAATCTCACTGAGGGAAGCGGAACCGTCCGACTCTCCCGACTCGAACAGGGTCATCGTCGACATCATTAGGCGCGCAAATCTTCCAGCACCAGAATGGCGGGTTGCGTCCACTCCCGGAGCGGTGGAACCCGTGAAGATGAACTGTCCCTTCGCCTTACGAGAATCAATCTCGTGCCGCGCAAAATCCCAAAGACGCGGTTGCAATTGCCACTCGTCGACGAGGCGAGGGGTGCCACCTTCGAGCAGTACGCGCGGGTCGGTCGCCATCGCCAGCGGGACGCTCGGATCAGTTTCAACATTCAAGACACTCCCCGCTTGCCGGCTCGCGGTTTCCGTTTTCCCGCAGCCCTTCGGCCCTTGAATGAGCACTCCACCTTGGCGACGAAGAGCGCTTTCGAGTTGGCCATCTGCAAGCCTTGGAATGTATGAGTTCGACATGCAAAAACCATAGCCGACTACCTGCGCGTTTTGCACTTTGAAACGGTTTCACTTTGCGTTTTGAAACGGTTCTGCTTTGCATTTTGAAACGGTTTCACTTTGCACTTTGAAATTCTGCGAGATAGTCGGCGGAAACATGTCTCGCCGAAACGAAATAACCACTCCGTAGACTCAGGGGCATGCCGAAGATTACTGAGGACACCGTCGCCGAGCACCGCGCCGTACAACACCGCGCGGTGCTTGACGCCGCCGAGCGCCTCATCGTCGAAAACCACGGCAAGGTGCCCACCCTGGCGGAGGTGGCTGCCGCGGTCGGTCTCGCACGTCCCAGCGTGTACCGGTATGCAAAATCGCAGCACGACCTGCTGGTTCAACTCCTCATCGCGGCCACCGACGAGTGGAACGCCGAACTCGAGACCAAGATTAAAAACGCGCCGCCGGAGCCTCATCAGCGCATCCGCGCCTACGTGGACGCCACCCTGGACCTCTTCGCGCATGGTGGCCACGGCCCACTCATGGCGGCGGCGAAGAACTTCCCGGAGGCGTTTGCCGACGACAACGTGCAACGCTCCCACGCCGGATTCCGCACCATCGTGGCGGACTTTTGCCCTGGCGTATCAGCCGTGGATATCGCGCTGCTCAACTCCGCCATTGCGCGTGCAGCCGAGTTCGCCGCCACACCGGAGGCGTTCAAGGCGGCGCGGGAGACGTTATATGCGATGGCGGATGTGGTCGTCGATTAGCAACTAGGACTCCCACTTCACCATCTGGCTTGGGCGTGCGAGCACGTTGCGCTTGCTGGCCACGATAAGACGGTCCAGGTCAGCCTGCACCGCGTCCACATCCGCCGGGTTGTACTGGCGCTCCCTGCGCGCCCGGTGCAACTCGGAGCTCGCCGCCTTAAGCGCAACCTTCTGCATTTCAATCGCGCTTTCGCGAGCGCGCTCGAAAGCTGCCATGCGCTCGTCAGTGCTTTCCGGATCCTGCAGGCGCTGCTCCGTAATCGAGTTCAGCCACTCCTGCACCATCGTGTACGCCTCCGGCGCATGCTCCTCGCCGTGTTCGCGCACCGCCTTGTGCGCCGCCGCGTACGCCCGCTGGTTCAATTCTTCAATTGCCCGGTCTGCTTCTGGGCCTTTTTGCAGGTCCATCTTCCGTACCAGCCATGGCAGCATGAGGCCGGGGATCACCATCGTGCAGGTCAGCACCGTCAACGCAATGACGGACAGTTCGTGGTGGTACTCGGTTGCCGACGGCGGGATAGCCAACACCAGCGCCAACGTGACCAAACCGCGCATGCCAGACCACGCCATCAGGAGCACCTCCTGCAGGCGCAGTGGCGACACGTGCGTGCGACCCTTGCGCACGTTCAACTTGTACAGCACCCACATCCAGGCCAGACGCACCACAAATGCGACGACAGAGAGCACCACGCCGACTTGTACGGCGGGCCAAATATAGGTGCCGGCGGTGTCGATAGCATCACGCACGCTCATGCCGATCAACCCGAACGCCACGCCCGTGAACAGCAGCTCCACTGTTCCCCAGAACGAGTGACCGGTCAGGCGGTCCTCCGCTGTCATCGTGGAGCGCGACGACAACTCCACCGCGGCGATCACGATCGCGATCACGCCCGAAGCGTGGATCGCCTCACAACCCGCATAGATGGCGAACGGCAGCACCCACGTAAACGCGGTACGGATCACGGAATCTGGCACCGAGTTTGCAAACAGCGCAGCTAGCCTGCCGACGATCAACCCCACCACCACAGCAACCGCCGCGGCATAAAGGAACTCAACGAATCCCTTGGTGAAGTCCACTTCACCCTCTGCAATCACCGCAGCCATGGCGATGTTGAAGGTGACAATCGATGCGGCGTCGTTAAACAGCCCCTCCGTCTGCAACGTTCCGGTGATGCGCTTCGGAATGCCAGCCGGTCCCGCCACCGCGTCGACCGCGACTGGGTCCGGCGGGGCGATCGCCGCCGCCAACACCATCGCGGTAGCCAGACTCACACCCGGCAGGATCCACATCGCCGTCGCCGTCAGCGCCGCGATAGTAAGGAACACCAGGATGACCGACATGGTCAGCACCACGTTGAGCTGCGAGCCGATCTGACCCCAACTCGTGCGCCTGGCCAGCGACCACAGCAGTGGCGGCAGGAAGATCGGCAAGATCAGGTGTGTGTCAATGGACACCGTGTCAATGCCTGGAATGAAAATCACCGGCGCCACCACGATGGTCAGCAGCGCCGGCCACGGAATGCCCGTGCGCTCACCAACCGCAGCGACAATGACGGTGGCCAGCAACAATCCGATTAGCGCAATAAACGTTCCCACGCTGGCTCAGCTTACGACGCTGACGCTGGTTCCTCGCCCATCTGCTGAATTCACAGAAATCCGATATCGGCTTCCGCCGGCGACGTGTTGGACGTCATCGGCGACTCCGTCCCGGCCTTCACCACCCCATATGCGCTGCTTGCCCACAACGACTCGGCCGAGTTCGGCACCGATGACGACACGGTGGTTGGCATCATCAACCGCTCCGACATCAACCGGTACCTCGTCTCGACGTTCGTCGCCCCGGTCCCGAGCGCCCAGACAAGGATTGTCACTTAGGTAAGGCATGCCTTAGAGTAATCACGTTAGGTCAGGGAGACCTAACGTGAAACTTTTTGACCACCTACGAAAGGTGCAACCTTGGCACTCTTTACCTCTCGCGCCCTGAAGGGGATCGCAGCCACGTTCACTGCGGCGCTCATGCTTGCCAGCTGCTCCAGCGGATCAAGCGATTCAACAACCGCTCCCGAAACTTCCGATGCCAACGGGTCAGAGGAGCGCATTGTGACAATGGGCCTCGGCGACGTCGATACGGTTCTTGCCCTGGGCGAACAACCGGTTGGTTACGCCACCTGGCAACAGGAAGGTACGGGGGACCCTTCCGGACTTGGACCGTGGGCCAAGGACAAGCTCACAGTCGAACCAAACCCGCTCCGGGACACGACCACCGAGTTCAGTACTGACACTGCCGAACAAGTTGCCTCGCTCAACCCGACAAAGATCATTGCAGTGAATAGCGGCCTCGAAGCCGATAAGAGGGCATTACTCGAGCAGATTGCACCAACCACCTTCCACTCGGATGAGTACCAAGATTGGCAGGTGCCATGGGACGAACAGATTAAGGAAATCTCCGAGGCGTTGAATAAGGAGGCCGAAGGCGAAAAGCTCATCGCCGACTCCGAGAAGGCCTTCCAGGATTTCCGTGAAGCGCACCCCGAGTTGCAAGGCAAAACAGCGGTAATCGGCATGCCTTACGACGGAAAGTTTGGCGTCTACACCTCGGGCGACGGCCGCGGCTCCTTCATCGAAAAACTAGGGTTCAAGATCCCGGAGAAGTTCAACGGCGATGGCTCCAGCTTCTTCCTTGACTGGTCCCCCGAGAACTACGCCGACTTCAACGACGTGGATTACCTCTTCGTGCTGGACTACTACGGCGCAATCGATGCTCTGAAGAACGACGCCACCTTCATGGACCTCGATGTGAATAAGCGTGGCGGGGTCTACTGGTTAGACACAGATACCGCCAACGCAATGAGCATGCCGAACCCCCTCACGATCCCGTACGCAATCGATCAATTCAAAAAGCAGCTCTAGAACACCAGGCAGAAGTGGTGCTTACCGGGGTACAACCAGTGGCCCCCCGTTTACCGGGTCTGTTGCCACGACAGCAGGCAGATGAAAAACACGGTCCAGTAAGGACTCGGTGAGCACCTCGGCGGGCGCACCGACCGCTTCCACCTCGCCACGCTGCATCACGATGAGTTGATCTGAGTAGCGTGCAGCGAGGTTCAAATCATGCAGCACCATAAGCACGGTTCTACCCTCCTGATCGGCGAGTTGACGTACGAGCGACAAGACTTCGACAGAGTGAGACAAGTCTAGGTAAGTCGTCGGCTCGTCCAAGAACACGAGCGGAGTCTCCTGAGCTAAGACCATCGCAATCCAAGCGCGCTGACGCTGACCACCAGAAAGTCGCTCGAGCGGACGGTTTGCAAACTCCGTGATATTGGTCAGTTCCATCACCTCATCGACCACACGTGAATCCTCAGCCGAGCTCTGTCGCAACCAAGATCGATGTGGGTGGCGTCCACGGCCAACCAAATCATGCACTGTCAGCCCCTCGGGAGCCACCGGAGTCTGTGGCAACACTGCAAGCTGACGCGCAATCTCGCGGCGCTTCAGATTCGCCATGTCCACGCCGTTCAGCGTTACCGTGCCGCAGTCACGTGTAAGAAGCCCTGCCACAGCACGCAACAGCGTTGACTTGCCACAACCGTTTGGGCCGATGATTGTGGTGATTCCGCCTTTGGACACGTCGAAATCAATGCCCTTGAGGATGACGGAAGCGCCATAACTTACCTTAAGATTTCGGACCTGAAGCATCATATGGACACCTTTCGTGTTGCACGCAACAGCGTGTAAAGCAGCACTGCGCCACCAATTGCAGTTGTGGCTATTCCCACCGGCAGATTCCCCGGCACCAGGGTTCGCACCGCCAAGTCAGCGACGGATACGATCGCCGCGCCAGTAAGCATCGCGGTTCCTAATGGCGGCGTTGCTGCATGTGTGATCTTGCGTCCGATCTGTGGTGCGACAAACGCCACGAAGGCTATCGGCCCAGATGCCGCAATGCCCATCGATGCCAGCATTACAGCCATTAGCATGAGGATCAGCTGGGTACGCCGGGGCTCTACCCCGAGACCAGCAGCAGTGTCCTCCCCCAAAGAGAGTGCCTCAAGCTTGAAGGCTACCCACCGCAATAGTGGAATGACGACCGCCAGTGCAATGAGTACAGCGATGGCGTCGTGCCAACTAGAAGAACCCACCGAACCGGTCACCCACGCCTGCGCCTTGCCTACATCTCGATAGTCAGCACGAACAAGCAGGAACGAGTTGTAGGCCATCGCCAGCGCATTGATGATGATGCCGGCGAAGACAAGCTGGAAAGACCCTAGTCCAGCACCACGACTCAGCCACCAGATTGCCGCAGATACGGTCAGTCCCCCGAGGAATGCACTGAGCGGCACGCCCAATACACGCAGCATCATCCCGGCACTTCCACCAGCGAGTAGCGCGGTCAACGCGAAAGCGGAGGCACCCGAGGTGACCCCCAAGATGTCCGGACTCGCCAGTGGGTTCCTTGTAATGGTCTGGAAAATTGCCCCGGCAAAGCCCAGCGCAGCACCTACACCCAGCGCCGTGACCACTCGTGGCAGGCGCCACTCGAGAACTACAGTCCGGGTCAGCTCTGCCGTTTGGCCCATGAGAGCGGAAACTACGTCTCGAACCGATAGCTCGAAATCTCCAACCATCACGCCCCCGAGGGCAGCGGCTAGGGCCAGCACCGCGAGAGCAGTGTTTATCGCGAAAACCCGCATCAGAGTTTCGTCCCCTTCCGCAAGATATGCAGTGCAAATGGGGCCCCAACGAAGGCGAGTGTGATGCCCACCTGTAATTCTCCAGGGCGCGCGATGACGCGACCAATAACGTCAGCAAGCAAGAGCAACGTCGCCCCAGCCAGCGCGGAACACGGCAGCACCCAGCGGTAGTCCGGGCCGGTGAGGCTACGCACGAGGTGCGGAACAACCAGGCCAACGAACCCGATCGGTCCGGCTCCAGCCACCGCTGCGCCAGTAAGCAATGCAACCAGGACGATACCCAAGGTCCGCGCGATAGAAACTCGGACGCCAAGTGCATTTGCAACGTCATCCCCCAAGTTCAGGAGGTTTAGCTGATTCGCTGAAGCAAAGGCGCCCACGAGCCCAAGAACAATCACGGGAGCAAGGACCGTGACCACCTGCATATCGCGTCCGGCGATAGCACCCGCTGTCCAAAACCGCATCTCATTAAGGCTTCGCGTATGCGTCAGTACGATGCCGCTCGTCAGCGCAGAACAAACCGCACCCAACGCGGAACCACCAAGCCCCACCGTGATCGGCGTAGATCCCAGGCTTCTCATGCTGAGCACGAACACAAGCGCTACCGCAAGTATCGCCCCGAGAAATCCCACCCCGACAGTGCCTAATACCGTCATTGACCCATGAAAGGAAATGGCTGCTGCCACAGCAAGCGCCGCGCCAGGCCCGACGCCCAGCAGGTTTGTGTCTGCTAACGGGTTTCGGGTGTGTCCCTGCAGCAGTGCGCCCGCAGTGCCCAGCGCTGCTCCCACCAGCAGACCAAGCAGAGTGCGCGGAACACGGAGCTGCGCGATGATCTTCGCCTCATCGCTGGACGCCTCAGGCTGTTCGTCTGCGCCCGAGAACGCCAGCATGAGTCCATTACGAACCGCGCTCACCGTTGCCTCGAAACCCATTTCGCGCGCCCCGATCAACAGCGACACCAGCGCTGCACACACAGTGGAAACCACAAGGAAGGCGACAAGCCCAACACGTTTAGTCACGCTGTAACTCCGTTACCGCCAGTATCCCATGAACGACACGTGGTGACGAGGCACTCCCGCCTCACCCACCAGAAGCCGCCGCATCGCCGTCACAGCCGTATTCTTCCCAGCGATCCAGTAGTAGGTGTGCCCTGCAGTACCCGACGTGGGACCTATCAATTCTCCACTGCTGGAATACGTGGGTGTCTCCCAGACTTCATCGAGCTGGGCTTCATCCACAAGGCCAGTTTTTCCAGTTTCCAACGAAGCGGAGGCACAACGGGATCCAACTTCCTGTTTCAGCTGCGCAAGAAGCAAGCCTCCGTAGTCGAAGTCACCCTCTTCACGAAAGTGCCAACGGATATCAACCTGTGAAGGGGAGTCGATGGGCAGATGATTGCCGGCGGGCACCTCAATATCAACCGAACCGGCGAGCCCCTCGGGCCAATCCCCCAAGATACGAGCCATTGCAGGCAACGCGGTTTCATCGCCGTAAAGACGCACAATCGCAGCAGATCCGGGGTCAAACTCAATACCAACACCGGAATCATCGTCGCGGGTTGGTCCAATAATCAGCAGCTGCTGCCCAGGGTGTGCGTCCTGCGCCCACGCCGAGGCGGGACCGGGACTATCGCTGTGCAAAACAAAATCCACATCCAATTCGTCAGGGCCTTCAGCACTTCGCCGGAACTCCCGAATGGAATAGGTACGCAGGTGTCCGCGCATATGCTCCGGCATCGCACGCCACGTCTCCCACCACCCCTCTTCCGGAAGCTCGAACAGACCACTGACAGGCGGGATCAGTAGCTTGATACGCAAATCCCTGATAGGAACGGCGGGTCCCATGTCGTCGACCCCGGTGAACGTCACCCGCTGGAAACTCGGCGCAATGCGTTCACTGCGGACGACGGTTGCAAGGAAAGGTCTAAAACTCACCCCGCAAACTATATAGGCTTGCCTATCCTAAGGAAAGCATTGAGGTGAGCAGTCCCGGCGCCCGTGTAGCCGGCCAAACGGCTAGTCGCCTTTAAGACCGGTGACGGCACGGGCGCGGGCATCATCAACCGCCCTGACATCAACCGGTACCTCGTGTCCGCCTTCGTCGCCCCGGTCCCGAGCGCCTAGCCACCCGGCTGCGGAGTTGTTTGAAACAACTATGAAACAACTCGCTATAAAACTGACCCGAAATTAAACCATCGCCGCAGGTCACAATAGTTGTTTCGAGTTGTTTTGAGTTGTTTATACCGAAACCCAACGGACACTCGGGCCTCGCGTTGGGCTCCCGTCGGCGATTTTCGCTTTCCCTAGGTCCCGAAGGTGGCGAAGGATTCGGCTCACTGATTCACGCTCGACGCCGAGTGCATTCGCAACCTCACGAGCGTTCAGGGACTTCCCCTCGCGCAACTGAGCAACGATCCAGTCCTCGGTAGTCACGGATGCAATCGCAGTAGATTCGTTCCCCCCAAAAGCCGTCCGTGCTCGAGCAGACAATATCCACTCGGGGGCATCCCGCAAAGGTTCTAGGAAGCCCTGACTTGCGTACCACCCCAAGTATTCTTGGGCCTGCGCTTCCGGGACTTGCATGAGTCGGGCCGCCGTGGACGTCATCAAAATCTGGTTGTTCGCCAGATGACGCGCCACTAAGAGCCCATTTACGCTATTGAATATCGCCTCTCCGAACTCAGCACGCAGCAGGTACAGCGACTTAATAAAAGCCGAATCGACGTTTCCGGCGGGCAACGTGACCTCCACAAACGGTCCATCGGCATTCAGACTAGGCGCTTGTCTACCACTGGCGAGCATGGAGACCCACATGCGATCGAAGCCTCGCGAAGACTCTTCAGCGAGGCCCAACCGCCGCAATGCACCCATCAGAATCGGGTTACGCGGGATCGATTGGGTGGTCAGAATCCTTTCCTCAGGCACGCCGACAGGGAGACCACCAGGAGACCAAACGGTCAGACTGGTCGGAGACTGATCAACAACGATTGCAGTGGTCGCTCCCCAGTCGCGGTGCGCGAATGCGTTGGAAACAATTTCGTCTACAGCAGCCGCAGGAAACGCCGGAATGGGAAACTCTTGCCCGTTCGGGAGTTGCACTCGCGCAATTTCCTGCGACGTGTGAGCCTTAATCAACGCACGAAGCTGTTCTGATGCAGTAATCAACGGTGCGGAGATCTCGGTGACTTTCGGATCGCCACTGGGCACGTCGCGAAGCAAGTGTCGCACGACCGTCCGGTTGCGCAGCGGCTGCATGAAGAGAATTTCTGCCGCAAAGGTCAGCGCGCCATCGGGCGTAAACAATCCCAACTCACTGCAGAGTTCAAGACTCGTCTGGGGTACAGGAGAGTCATCACCCAAGGCATGCTTCCGGTTGGCAAGGAGTGCTTTAGCCTGCTCGATTGCCTTAGGATCGAGATCTTCAGGGCTTCGTCGAGACGCAGTAGCGCTCAGGTCAGGGTTCGAACGGGACAGGTGAATACTGCGACGCTCATCCTCGCCCAGAGGGACGCAGTTTTTCCCGACACGTTTACTGGCTTGGCCTTTGGAACGCTGATACAGCGCCATCCCCCGTGGGATGCGCAATGCAATCAAACGCTTGCCGCAGCGCTCGATTTCAGAAGCTTCGACCTGAATATGAGGCTGCGTCTTGCTGTAAATCTTTTCCACCAACCAGTCGCATGAGCGATCGGTGCCAGTGAACGCAGCAGGGCCTGCCTTCTTGTCATTGACGCCAAGGACGATGTAGGCGACACCGCCGTCGGCGTTGGAGAAACAAATGACCTCGTCGACAAGAAACTCCACAAGCCCCGCATCGGGGTTCTTGTTCATCGGGTGGACAGCAGGATCTTCCTTGAAATCCAGTACCTGGGATTCCCAGCTCCCAGCGCTATCTCCGGCCTCAATTGCCGACAGCGCTTCCTCCACACCCTCAAAACCCGAATCGAGCATGGGCTCAGAATAACAAAAGTTGTTTCAAAGTTGTTTGAAACAACTCCGAAACAACTTACCGCAAAACTCGCCCGAAATCAGCCCATCCGAGCAGGTCAGCATAGTTGTTTGGAGTTGTTTTGGGTTGTTTATAACTCGACCGTCCTGCCGTCGATCACCTTGGACGGCACACCGATCTTGCCGGCGGCGCGCACGTCAGCGAACCCGTCAAGCGAGTCGCGCAGGGTGAGGAAGCGTTTGAGGTTGCGCAGGTTGGTGACGTCGAGAAGTTCGGCGTCGCCGAAGGCCTGCGGGTCTGCCTTAAACTGCGCGATCACGTCGGTGCAGTCGGGGCAGTCGGGGTGAACGAAAATCTCAGCGCTCACAAGTACCTCCTAGTGGCCGCGCGGCTGGGACAGTGGCTCGCCGGACTCGAAGAACGGACGGAGCTGGTTGTCGAACAGGGTCAGTGCAGACGCGATGGCCATGTGCATATCCAGGTATTGGTAGGTGCCCAGGCGGCCGCCGAAGAGGACGTTGTGTTGTTCGGATTCTTCCGCCGCGAGTCGTCGATACGCCTCGAGCTTCGCGCGGTCCTCGGGGGTGTTAATCGGGTAGTACACCTCGTCGTCACCCTCGGCGAAGCGGGAGTATTCCTTGACAATGACGGTCTTGTCGGTGGGGTACTCGGTGCGCTCCGGGTGGAAGTGGCGGAACTCGTGGATGCGGGTGTAGGGGACGTCGGCGTCGTTGTAGTTCATCACCGAGGTGCCCTGGAAGTCGCCGGTGTTCAGCACTTCCTGCTCAAAGTCGAGGGTGCGCCAGCCGAGGTGGCCTTCGGCGTAGTCGAAGTACTGGTCGAGCGGGCCGGTGTAGACCACTGGTGCGTCGGGGTTTTCGGCGCGGATGTCGTCGCGGACGGTGAACCAGTCGGTGTCGGTGCGGACGTCGATAAGCTCATGCTCCGCCATCTTCTCCAGCCAGGCGGCGTATCCGTCGACGGGGAGGCCTTCGTACTTGTCGTTGAAGTAGCGGTTGTTAAAGGTGTAGCGCACCGGCAGGCGGGAGATGATCTCCGGCGGCAGGTCAGTCGGGTCGGTCTGCCACTGCTTGGCGGTGTAGTGCTTGACAAACGCCTCGTAGAGCGGCTTGCCGATCAGGGCGATGCCGCGCTCTTCCAGGTTGGTCGCGGCGGCCGGGTCGAGGCCTTCACGCTGCTGTTCGATGAGCTTCTTCGCTTCGTCCGGCGAGTAGTACTTGCCGAAGAACTGATTGATCAGGCCGAGGCCCATGGGGAATTGGTAGGCGGTGCCGTCGTGCATCGCAAACACGCGGTGCTGGTAGTCGGTGAACGAGGTGAAGCGGTTGACGTATTCCCACACGCGCTCGTTCGACGTGTGGAAGAGGTGCGCGCCGTATTTGTGCACCTCGATGCCGGTTTCCGGCTCCTGCTCCGAGTAGGCGTTGCCGCCGATGTGGTTGCGCTTTTCCACCACCAGCACGCGTTTGCCCAGCTCGCTCGCCGCTTGCTCGGCCACGGTGAGGCCGAAGAACCCTGATCCAACAACAATGAGGTCGTATGCCATGCGGTCTATTTTCGCACAGTTGCTTATCGACGACACCACGCCGCGACACGCCACAAAAGCCTCAAGTCTTTCTTGAGACTTTAGATTGCACTACACTGCGTTCCAGTCACAATTGCCACTATTTTCACAAGAAGTGTCAGGAGTTTTACCGTGCAACAACGCCGTAGTCTTCAGGGCGGTGCGGTCCGACCACGCCGGGCCGTCATCCTGCCTGTCGTGGTGTCCGTTCTCCTCGTGGTGGCTCTCGTCGCTACGCAAGTGTTCAGCGGCAACCGCATCCTCCACGTCCAATCCCTCGGCGCCGGCGCACCCGAGGTGTACACCGCGTCCGAGTCCTTCGCGTCCGGCGCGAACATCACTGTCGACGACGCCGCCATCCGCACCCAAGGCGGCGAAGAAGGCGAAGTACGCCGCGTGGTCAAGGAGTTCACCAACGACCGCGACTTCTCCATCGTCGGCTTGACCTGGACCGGCGACCGCGACATTGCCGCATTCGTCCGCTCCCAGAAGGCCGACGGCACCTGGTCCGAATGGTTCGAAATGGACCCGATCGACCCGCCGAAGGGCAGCGACAAGTTCGGCACCGAACCGATCTTCGTGGGCAAAACCAAGCGCGTCCAGGTCTCCACCGGCGGCGTTGATCTTCTCGACGGCGGCCGCACCGACTCCGGCGCACCCACCACCGCCAAGGACCTCAACGCTGTCTTCCTCGACGGCGGCGAAGGCCAAACCCAAGGCGGCATCAACCCGGTCGCGGACTCCTACACCTGGGGCATGCCCAAGGTGATCACCCGCGCACAGTGGGGTGCAGGCTCCAGCCAGGCCCCGTACTACAACGAGCCAACCACCGCAGCGACCGTGCACCACACCGCAGGCTCCAACAACTACACCGAGGCCCAGGCACCCGGCATCGTCCGCGGCATCTGGAACTACCACGCCCGCACCCTGGGCTGGGGTGACATTGGCTACCACGCGCTCGTGGATAAGT
The DNA here is from genome assembly GCF_001807545.1 of Corynebacterium sp. HMSC08F01. Lineage (NCBI taxonomy): Bacteria > Bacillati > Actinomycetota > Actinomycetes > Mycobacteriales > Corynebacteriaceae > Corynebacterium > Corynebacterium sp. HMSC08F01. Next base: position 12,765 of record NZ_KV789296.1, read on the forward strand.
ACGGCAACATCTACGAAGGCCGCGCAGGCGGCATGGACCGCGGACCGCAAGGCGCACACGTCGGCGGATTCAACCAAAACACCTGGGGCGTCTCCATGCTTGGCGATTACCAAAGCGCCCAGCCCACCACCGCAGCACTGCGCGCCATGGGCGAAATCATCGGCTGGAAGGCAGCCGTCGCCGACTTCAACCCAATGGGCTACAGCTACCACCAGGCAGAATTCAGCTTCAAGGGCTCCAAGTACTCGGCTGGCCAGGGTGCATCGTTTAGCAACATCAACGCTCACCGTGACTTCCACTACAGCACCTGCCCAGGCGACAACCTGTACTCCAAACTGCCCATGATCCGCGCCACCGCCGCAGCGAAGTACCGCACGCTCAAGGCCGGCAACCGCGCAGGCCTGGGCAACCGCGGCACCGAGTCGACCGCTGTCACCACCACGGCGCAGTCCCCGGCATTGCCAGGCGACACCGGCAATCAGGGCAACACCGGCAACAACGCCACAGGCGTTCTCACCGGCCTGACCTCCGGCGACCCGATCGCCATCGCCACCGCGGCCGGCACCGTCATCGGCGCAATCCTGCTGTTCCTGGCTGCACGCGACATGCTCCCCGGCGTCAGCGAGCGCCAAGGCGTCGAAGTCTTCCAGGGCCTCAACCTCACCCAAGTCGCAGAACTGGCACGCAAGGTCGGCCCGGCCGTCGGCCCCGCACTGAACGCCTTCGGCGCCACCGAGGCCGCCGCCGTCTGGACCGCTCTTGAGCCCACCCTGGGCAAACTCATCGCAGGCGTTGGTGGACCGACCGGCCCGGCGATCACCTTCTACTCCAACGGCATCGCCGCGCGTAATGACCAGGGCGAGATCATCGCGCTCGTCGGCAAGATTGCGGAGGCCTGGCTGCAGCAAGGCCTCGACGCAGGCCCACTCGGCATGCCGATCACCCGCGAGTACTACCCGACCAGCGACGTCGTCCGCATCGACTTCGAAGGCGGCAGCATCACCTACAACCCGACCACCAACGCGCTGGACATCACCACGCGCTAGGCCCTCGCAGGCTCGGGCCTAGGCAAGATCTAGACAGCGCTCCACCGCGTCTTCCCACGCGGTGACCAGCCGGTCCCGTTCGGGGCCGGCCATTTCGCTTTCCCAGGTGGTGGAGGTGCCGAGCGACAAGGGTTCGTCGATAAGCGAAATGCCCATCGCAGCCGCCGACGCCGCCCCCATCACGGTCGTCTCCGTGTTCGCGGGCCGCTCCACCGTCACGCCGAGGATGTCGGCCTGCATCTGCATCAACAGGTTGTTCTCCGTCATGCCGCCATCGACCTTCAGCGTCGTCGGGTCGCCGCCCATCGCACACACCACCTCGCGCGCCTGCAGGCATGTCGCCTCCAGCGCAGCGCGCGCAATGTGCCGCTTATCGACGAACCGCGTCAACCCCACAATCACACCCCGCGCATCCGGACGCCACCGCGGCGCGAACAGGCCGGAAAACGCAGGCACAATCACCACTCCTCCACTGTCCTCGACCTGCTCCGCGAGGGTTTCCGATTCAGCGGCGGTGCTCAGGATGCCGAGCTGGTCGCGCAGCCACTGAATCAACGACCCGCCCACGGCCACCGAGCCCTCCTGCGCGTACACCGGCGGCTGGCCCTGCACCTGGTAGGCGACGGTGGTCAGCAGGCCACGGTCGCTGAACTTCGGCTCGGCACCCGTGTTGAGCAGCATGAACAGGCCGGTGCCGTACGTCATCTTCGCGTCGTTCTCATGCAGGCCGCCTTGGCCGAACAGTGCGGCCTGCTGGTCGCCGAGCACGCCCGTGATCGGCACGCCCGCCAGCGGACCCCGCGGACGGATCTTGCCAAAGTTGCCCACAGACGGCCGGATCTCGGGAAGGATTCGGGGCGGGATGCGGAGGTCGTCGCAAAGTTGCTCGTCCCAATCGAGGGTTTCCAAATCCATGAGCAACGTACGCGACGCGTTGGTCACATCCGTCAGATGCAACGCCTCGTCCTTGTCCTTCGCCCCGCCCGTGAGGTTCCAGATCAGCCACGTATCCATCGTGCCCGCCAGGAGTTCGCCCTTTTCGGCGCGCTCGCGAGCGCCTTCGACATTGTCCAGAATCCACGCCCACTTCGGCGCCGCAGGATACGAATTGTGCAAAAGCCCGGTCTTACTCAGGTACTTCGTGGCGTCCCCGTCGTGGTTCGTGCGGGTGTCCTGCCACACGATCGCGTTGTAGATCGGCTTGCCGGTTGCTTTGTCCCAAATCACGGCAGTCTCGCGCTGGTTGGTCAGCCCGAGAGCGTAAATGTCCTGCTCAGCGATGTCCTTGTCAGCAAGTGCTTCGCTGAGCGCCCGGCGCGTGTTACGCCAGATCTCCATCGGGTCGTGCTCCACCCACCCCTTGCGCGGCATGATCTGCTCGTGCTCAAACTGCGCCTGGGTGATGACCTTCCCGTCCGTGCGCGTGATGCACACACGTGTCGACGTCGTACCCTGGTCAATCGCCGCAATCAAAGCCATGCGCGTGATTCTACGGTGGGCGGGGTGTGCCAGTTGGGTTGCTGTGGGTGTTTCTGGCTCGTTTCCGGTGCTTTTCTGGCGCTTTCTGGCTCGCTTCCACTGCTTATCGTCTAGCTTCCGCTGATCGTCTAGCTGCATTTTTGTCGAACCAGACGATCAGCTAATTACTGAAAACCGTGTTCATCATCACCTGGGGAAATACCGGGTCCTCCCCGAGGCCGTCTAGCTGGATTCGATGCGGAGCTAGACGATGAGCCGAACTAGACGATCAGCGCGCCCCGGTTCCCTCAAAATGCACAATATATTGCGCAAAGACCCCCTTTACAGCGCAGCAGTCGGGTGCAATATTGCCTACATGGGGGATTTACAGAAGAAACGCGAAGCAGAACTCGAACTCATTCAAGACGTCGCAGCAAAGTCCAAATCTGCAGTGATCACAGGTCCAGCCGCGTCCAGGTGGCTAGGACTCTCGACATATAACTGGGTCACCACAGTCGACCTCGCACTACCAGGAGAAACGAGGCCGTGGAAGCGCGGCGATGCCCATCGCATTTACAGAAGTGGAATCCTCGCTGAACAGGAGTACCTCGTACACAAGGGGGTTCGCACGGCGACGGCGATCAGGGCGATGTTCGACTCGTTCAGGTACCACGGGCGCACTGAAGCGCTGGTGCAGATCGAGTCGGCGAGGTGGAAGCACCGCCACCTGACCACGGAATACCTACTGGATAAAACGGAAACGCTGCCGAAAGCACGCGGAATCGCGGGGTTCCGAAAACTCATCGAACACGCGACGGATACGTCAGCGAGTGTGTTGGAGACGATTGTGCGCGACGCAATCCTGCGTGCGATCGCAGACGGAACGCTTACCGGGGTGGTCACGCTCGAGTTCCAGGTTGGCCTGCGGATCCGGGAACGTGACGGCCGCCCGATGATGGCCTGGGCGGACATACTGATCAACGGGTTTCTCGTTGTGGAGGCAGACGGTCTCGAGAAGACGAGCGGGGTAATGGGAGATGCAGCGAGCATGCTTCGCGACGAACGCGAGCGCGAAACCCAGCTTCAAAACCAGGGCGCAGTTGTCAGGCGGGTGAGGTGGGACCGTGCAACGTCCACCGAGTTCATCGCGTCGCTGCAGACTGTGATCGACAGCAGCCCCGGCGTGAGGGAGTTGCCAAATCGGGTAGACGTGAACTATCGCGACTGGTTGGAGGAGTTAGAACAACGCGCGGCATGATCTGCTCGTGTTCAAACAGCACCTGGTTGATGACCTTCCCGTCCGTGCGCGTGATGCACACGCGTGTCGACGTCGTACCCTGGTCAATCGTCGCGATCAAAACCATGCGCGTGATTCTACGGTGGGCGGGACGCTGCCCGGTATAACGCTTTTACAACGATTGCTGATTTTCAAAAAGCGCACGCCGCCGCCTATGTATGCTCTACGTCACACACACACTTGTGTCGCTTGTCACATATTGGTCGCTAATTACTACAGGAGGGAAAATGTCCACAGCACAAAAGCTTTTCGCCCCAACAATCTGCGCCACAACTCTTTTGTTTGCGTCTCTGCCCACCCCTGCCACCGCAGCAGAACCTGTCGGCGAAGAATTTCATACCAATCAAGTTGTCATCACCGTTCAAGAAAATGGTGAAATCTCGTCGGTAGAGTCCCCTAATCCGAATGCACAACTTAGGTCCACAGGTGAACGCGCGCCTGATTGCATTAATGCGATACCGGAAAAAGGTTTCGTCCAAGTTTACAACCATTGCGACTGGGACATACGCGTCAAGGTAATTTTTGCATTTGCCCCAGACTCAGCCTGCAAGCTAGTGGTAGCCGGAACTCGTACAAATATCTCCCCACATATTGGTCGTATTGATGGAGTGGTCACATGCTAAAACCTACTATGGACAGGAATAACTCCAAGTTCGTAAGATACCTCGGATTAGCACTTCTCGCTGCTTTCTTTACGACGATGTCTTTGTTCCACCCCCAAGAGCCGAATTCTGAAGCATCGGGACACAACGACCGAATCTTCCTCGTTGAAAGTGAATGCTGGAATAAACTTGATCTCCTAAGAGCACAACAAAAAACTGGGTACTGGGCTAGATCCGCAACCTGCTTTTTCGACAGAACCTTAAACTACGGTTACGGAGCCTGGGTCATCCGCCATACATAACCTGGGAGGACACTATGTGGTTTGACGGATATCTACGGCAATTCGGAAATCGGCTGGAGGACTTCCTTTCAGTAGCAGTCCCCGAAGCGCTCGCAGAATTGACGCCTTCCCAACGGGAGCAAGTTACCAATGGCGTAGACGAGTTTCCCTTTGAAATCGTGCTCGAAATTCTCAACTCTAAACACAGCCATGAAGACACCGTCTCCCGCATCCTGGCCATAACCGGAACATGGATGAATGCCGCATCAGGGAGCCAGTGGACTGTTGGTCCTCTCAGCAGCACTGCTTACTCAGAGCGAGTAGGTGTAGGTGTTAGGTGGGGCGAGCTCGCATTTTCACCGTTGTTAGGTATCTCGGAGAACCTTGTCGATACATTTCCCACCTGGCCGGGCGTACTCATGGAATTTGCTCGCATGCAAGAGGACGATCGCGACTATTTCCGCCAGAGAATGCAGGAAATCCTCGAAGAGACCTAGTACCAGCGCTCGAGGACTGCGGCGACGCCGTGTTCGTCGTTGGTGGTGGTGACGTGGTCGGCGGCGTCTTTGAGTTCGGGTTTGGCGTTAGCCATGGCCACGCCGGTGCCCGCCCACTGGATCATCTCCAGGTCGTTGGGCATGTCGCCGAACGCGATTGTCTCGGCGGCGGTAAGCCCGTAGCGGTCGGCGAGGTATTGCGCGCCGGTGGCTTTGTTGGCGCCGGGTCGGGATATTTCGATGAGGCCTTCGTCCATGGAGTAGGTGACGTGGGCGGTGGTGTCGTCGATAAGCGGTGCGATGATGTCGTACATCTCCGCGGAGGTCATGTCGGGGCAGCGGACCAGCAGTTTCGCGGCGGGCACTTCGATGAGCGTTTGCTTATCGACGACACCAAACCGACTATCCCACGCATCCGGGTTGTACTCCGGCGTGATCAGGAAGCATTCGTCCTCCGGGTCGAGGGCGGAGGAGCCGACGCGTTCGACGCCGTAGCCGTGGTAAACGTCGGCAAGCGCCCGTTCGACGTCGTGGAGGATTTCGCCCATGGTGTCGGGGGTAAGTTCGTGGGCGTGGAGGACGCGGTCCTCGGTGGGGTCGTAAACCACGGCACCGTTGGCGCACACGCACACGGGTGCGACCGGGAGCTGCTCGAGCACCGGGATGAGCCAGCGGTGGGGACGGCCGGTGGCCAGGCCGAAATGAGCGCCGCTGGAAATCGCACGGGACACCACGTTGCGCAGGCGCGGGGTGACGCGGCCGGCGGAGGTGATGAAGGTGCCGTCGATGTCAGAGATGATCAGGCGGGGTGCGGTTTCCGGCAGCGAGGTGGTCATGGTTTCCGCCCCTTCTTCGCGGCTTTCGCGGCGCGTTCTTCGGCGTGGATCCGGTCGGCCTCCTCAATAGTGGGTGCGGTGCCGCCGAGGGCGGCGGGCAGCCAGGGCTCACCTGTGCCGGGGCCGGCGAGTGCGGTGTATTCGGTGCGGGATTCGTCGAGAAGCAATTGCATCTGGCGCTTGAGTTCCGCGGTGTCGGCCTCGGCGTCACCGGTGAGTTCGACGGGTGCGCCGTAGCGGACGATGACCGGTACGTTGCGGAAGTGTTTCGGCAGGTCCTTGGTCCAAATGCGTTGCGATCCCCAGATCACGCACGGGATGAGCGGCACACCGGCCTGATGGGCGATGCGTGCGGCGCCGGTTTTGAAACTGGCAAGTTCGAACGAGCGGGAGATGGTCGCTTCCGGGAAGATGCCCACCAGGTTGCCGCTGCGAAGTCGCTCCACGGCGGGCGCGATGGCGGTGCTGCCGTGGGCGCGGTTGACCGGCACGTGATGCATCTTGCGCAGCAGACGCCCGAGGACGGGTACGTCGAAGACTTCCTGTTTGGCCATGAAGCGCACGAGGCGCTCGCCGCGCAGGTAGGGGCCGGTGCCCATGAGGATGAAGTCGGCGTAACCGGTGTGGTTACCGGCGATAAGCGCGCCGCCCTCGGTGGGGACGTGTTCGGCGCCGATGACGGTGACGTCGATGTTCAACGCCCGCATCACGCGCCGTAGCGTACCCACGAGCCCCTGGTAGAAGCGCTCCACCGCCTCCTCACGGTGGGCTGGGCTTTCAGTAAAGCGTTGCGGGACGTTGAATCCGCGGTAGGCGCGCAGTTTCATTAGGGCGTGAGCACTTCCTTGCCAACCCACGGACGCAGCGCCTCAGGCACGCGCACGGAGCCGTCGGCCTGCTGGTTGTTCTCCAGGATGGCGACGAGCCAGCGGGTGGTGGCCAGGGTGCCGTTGAGGGTTGCGGCGATCTGGGTCTTGCCGTCGGCGTCGCGGTAGCGCGTCTGCAGGCGGCGAGCCTGGAAGGTGGTGCAGTTCGAGGTAGACGTCAGTTCGCGGTAGGTGTTTTGCGACGGCACCCACGCCTCCGTATCAAACTTACGGGCTGCAGAGGAGCCCAGGTCGCCGGCGGCGACGTCGATGATGCGGTACGGCACCTCAACGGCGGCGAGCATGTCGCGCTCCAGGCCAAGGAGCTTCTGGTGCATCTCCTCTGCGTCTTCCGGCTTGCAGTAGGCAAACATTTCGAGTTTGTCGAACTGGTGGACGCGCAGAATACCCTTGGTGTCCTTGCCGTAGGAGCCGGCCTCGCGGCGGAAGCAGGAGGACCAGCCGGCGTAGAGCAGCGGGCCGTCGGACAGGTCGATGATCTCGTCCTGGTGCAGGCCGGCGAGTGCGACCTCGGAGGTGCCGACGAGGTACATATCGTCGCGCTCCAGGTAGTAAATCTCCTCGTCGTGCGCGTCGAGGAAGCCCGTGCCCTGCATGATGTCCGGGCGTACCAGCACCGGCGGGATCATGAGCTTGAAGCCGGCCTCGCGGGCCTTCTGCGCGGCGAGCATGAGCATGCCCAGCTGCATCCAGGCGCCGTCACCGGTGAGGTAGTAGAAACGCGCGCCGCCGACCTTGGTGCCGCGCTTCATGTCGATCAGCCCGAGCGGCTCGGCGAGGTCCAGGTGGTCCTTGACCTCAAAGTCGAACTCGGGGACCTCGCCGACGTGCTCGAGGACCACGAAGTCCTCTTCGCCGCCAGCCGGGGCGCCCTCGATGACGTTGGCGATGGAGTACTGCAGCTTCTCCAGCTTCCCCTGCGCCTCAGCCTCCGCAGCCTCGGCTTCCTTCACGCGGGCCTTCAACTCGTTAGAGCCTTCCAGCAGTGCCGGGCGGTCCTCCGGGGCGGCCTGGCCGATCTTTTTACCGAACGCTTTTTGCTCGGCGCGCAGCTCATCTGCTGCTTGGATCGCAGAGCGTCGGGCTTCGTCGGCGGCCAATAGCTCGTCGACAAGCGCTGGGTCCTCTCCGCGAGCTCGCTGGGACTCGCGGACTGCCTCGGGGTTTTCGCGCACACGCTTCAGATCAATCACAGTTGCATACCTTACCTTGTTCCCCGACGCGCGTACGCCGATCCGCAATCCGGTCATAACCAGTGCGCTATGGTGGCCTTATGCCCACCCGGATCACAGACGGCCCCGTGCCCAAGCATGAGCAGCTGCGCGCGATTATCGACGAGCTGATCTCCACCGAGCTCTCCCCCGGCGACCCCCTGCCTGGCGAGCGGGCATTAGAAGAGGCCTACGGCGTATCCCGCATCACGGTGCGTCGCGCGATCGGAGATCTTGTGTCCGCTGGCCGTTTGCGCAGGGTGCGCGGCAAAGGCACGTTTGTGGCGCCTGCCCCGCTGGTGAGCCGTCTGCACCTGGCGAGTTTTTCGGACGAGATGCGAGCGCAGCGGGTGGAGGCGTCGTCGAGAATCTTGCTCTCTGAGCGCACGACTCCGCCGGACGCGGTGGCCACGTTCTTTGGCACCCCGCCCACGACTGAGCACATCCGCCTGCGGCGCCTAAGGCTTGGCGACGGCGAACCGTACGCCGTCGACGACGCCTGGTACAACTCCATCCTCGTGCCTGACCTGCTGGAAAACGACGTCTACCACTCCGTGTACACCCTGCTGGAAAACGAATACGGACTCGGCATCACAGAAGCGGAGCAGACCGTCACCGCCGTCACGGCAGGCCCCGACAACGCACCGCTTCTCGACGTCACCCCGGACACCGCCCTGCTCCACATCCTGCGCTACGCCCGCAGTGGCGGCAGCAACGTGGAGTATTGCTCCTCGGTGTACCGCACGGACCGCTACCGGCTGACTACACGGGTCGCCCGCGAAGTGGAATAATGGTGCGCCATGGCTTCGAAACAGACCGCGCTGCGCGCCTTCCTCATCGCTACCCTGGCGGGCACGGTGGGCGCCGGCACCTACGGACTGACCGCCGATAGTTCCGGCTCCGCAGACCAGGCGGGCGGCTCGTCTACCTCGAGTTCTGTTGCGGAGGCGGCGTCGTTCACCACCGCCGACGCCGGCTCGTGTTTGACGTGGCAGGTTGCCGAAGACGGCACCCATACCAACTTTGAGCAGGCGGATTGCGCCGGCGAGCACCGCTTCGAGGTTGCCGCGCGCGAGGACCTGGCCACCTACCCCACCTCCGAGTTCGGGCCAGAAGCACCGCTGCCAAACCAGACCCGCCAGGCGCAACTGCGCGAGGAACTCTGTGGCGCGGCAACCCTGCGCTACCTGGACGGCAAGTACGACCCGAACGGGCGTTACTCCATCGCTCCGATCCTGCCGCCGGCCGACGCGTGGCAAAACGGGGACCGCACCATGCTGTGCGGCCTGCAGGAAACCGACAACGACGGCGAGCCGGTGCTGACCTCCGGCCGGGTTGCGGATGCGGACCAGGCCCGCGTGTTTGAGGCCGGCGAGTGCGTGGCCATCGACGCCGCCAACTCCCTGTCGGTGGTGCCATGCGACAAGCCGCACCAGTTGGAGATCACCAGCCGCGTCAACCTGGCAAAACACTTCGCGGACCACACCCCGTCCGTCGAGGAGCAGGACAAGTACCTCGGCGACGTGTGCACTCAGGCCGCGCAGGATTACCTGGGCAGCGAGGAGGCGCTCTACCAGATTGCGCTGCGCCCGTTCTGGACCTCGCAAACCGCCGCCGCTTGGGAGGGCGGTTCCCGCAGCGCCAACTGCGCGTTGATGTTCTCGCGCCCGGAGGGCCAGTTTGCCAACCTCACCGGGTCTGCGACGCAGGGCCGCGAGCATTTGCGTATCGACGACGCCCCGCCACCCGAACGCCCCGAACGCCGCCCGTTGCGCTCTGAGCAGCAGCCGAACCAATCGCAGGCCCCGGCATCTGAGGCTCCCGCGCCTGCGCCGGAAGCGCCTGCCCCCGAAGCGCCTGCCCCCGAAGCGCCTGCGCCTGCACCTGAGGCTCCGGTGCAGTTCTGATGATGGCCCCGGTCAGCGACGAACTGTTCGAGGAGATGATCAACGACGCGTTGGACACCATCCCGGACCGCTTCGCCGAACATATGCAGAACATGGTGATTTTGGCCCGCGACTTCAACCCCGACGACCCCACACTGCTCGGGCTTTTCGAGGGCGTGCCGCTGACCGAGCAGCACTCCAACCACTCCGGGTTCCTGCCCGATGCGGTGTTCATCTACAAAAACGCACTCGAAGCCATCTGCACTGACGAGGAGCAGTTGCGCCACGAGGTGAAGGTCACCGTTCTGCACGAGGTCGGCCACTACTTCGGGTTAGAGGAGCACGAGCTGCACGCCCTCGGCTGGGGTTAGGCCTTCGGCCAGCTCCCGAGCATGCGTATCTGCGTCGCCTGCTCCCCCACGGCGGCAATCGCCTGGGCGATGGGGTCGTCGTCAATGTGGCCCACAAGGTCGACGAAGAAGTTGTACGTGTTGGGCTCTTTGCGGGTCGGGCGCGACTCGATGCGCGACATGTCCACCCCGCGCACCGCGAATTCCTGCAGCGCGCCGACCAGCGTGCCGGGCTTGTTGGGGGTGCGGAAGACGATGGCGGTGCGGTCGTTGCCTGTTGCGGCAGGTACCTTGCCTTGCTTACCGACGAGCACAAACCGAGTCCGCGCCGTCTCCATATCCGCCACCCCGCGGGCGTGGATGTCCAGGCCGAACAGGTCCGCAGCGCGCTCGGGCGCGGCCGCCACGTCCGCCTCGCCGTCCGCGACCATCTTCGCCGCGGCCGCGTTCGAGGATGCCGGGACGAACTCCACGCCCGGCGCGTGCTCACCAACCCAGCGTTTGACCTGGCTGTACGCCACCGGATGGGTGGCCAAGCGGCGGGCGCTGCCCAGTGTTTCGCCCGCGCGTGTCATGATGGCGAACGCGATGGACAGTTCCGTCTCGGCGTAGATCTGCACGCCGGGGGTGTCGACGAGCGCGTCGGCGGTGGTGGTCACCGCACCGTCGACGGAGTTCTCAATCGCGCACACCGCCCAATCGGTCTTGCCTTCCGCGACCGCTTTGAGCGCCGCCGCAGGCGAGTCAACCGGGACGAACTCGGCTTGGCCTGTGGAGTCGAAGCGGCGCGCCGCCTCCTCGGTGAAGGTGCCCTCGGGCCCGAGATACGCAATTCGTGTCATTTCTTCTCCTCCTGTGCTTGCTCTTGTGCTGCTTCTTCGGCGAGTAGCGCGTAGGTGATCAGCCAGTGTGTGGCCATGAAGTTGGTGCCGGTGAGGTGCGGCACGGTGGCGTCGATAAGCATTTGCGTGCCCTCTGGCCTACCGATGGCCCGCAGCAACCATGCCCGCGTGAGCATCAGCCCGAGCAGGTGGGCCTGCTGGCCGTCGTCGGGGTCGTTGACCTGGAGCGGGGTGGCGTAGAACTCCAGCGCACCCGGAGTGAAGAAGCAGTCTAGCCAGGCGGGGAAATCCTCGCCGAGTACGCGCTGCATCAGGGCTGCCTGCGCCAGCCCGTTGGGGACGAAGTCGTGGCCGGACAGTTCCCAGGTGTGTGGGTAGGCGTGGTCGTTGTGGAACCAGGCGCGGGCGGTGTCGTCGCAAAGCAAGCGGAGCTTGTGGAGGCCGAGTGCGTCGGCGGCGTCGATGATCAGCAGCAAAGCGAGCGCCGAGTTGCTATGCACGCCGTGGCGCACCGGCAACTGCTGAGTGCCAAGCCAGGCGGTGATGTTCTCCTCCAGTTGGCGGGCCAGCGGCGCCATCGCGGCCTCCCACGGGGTGCCACGCGTGACCTTGCACAACTGCAGCGCCCACGCCCAGCCATACGGCCGCTCGTACAGCGGGTGCGCGCGCAGGTAGGCAGCCTCGGCGGCGATGTTGTCGGCGGTCAGGCGCTGGTTGAGCAGGTCGGTGAGCGAGGGGTCGTCGACTAGCTTGTGCAACTTCACCCCGCTGGCCAGCATGTGCACGCACGAATGCCAGTCGAAAGACCCCCAAAACGCCGGGTGCAAGCGGCGCGGGGTGACATCCGTGTCGGCCGGCCCGAGGCTCGCGTGGTGCATCGCCGCCGGATACTCCCGACCGACGACCTCGACGACAGTGCGCGCCCACAATTCGTGCATGGCGCTAAAGTTACCGCATGCAACGGCGCCTGAAGATAGAGATCCTGCTGGTCCTCGCCGTCACATTCGGCACCGCGGGCCTACGCGCAGCCCTGCGACTCATCGACTCGCTGCTCAAAGCCCCGCTCAGCGAACAAACCACCACAATTTACGACGCCACCTCCACCATCCCGTGGCTCGACCTCGCCCTCCAGGCATGCTCGGCGCTGACCCTGTTCGCGTGGGGTGGACTCGCATGGTTTCTTCTCGACGACCGAGCGCAACCACCCCGCCTACCCCACCTCCCCGACCTCGCCCGCGGTGTCGGATTCGCCGCCCTGATCGGCCTGCCCGGGCTCGCGTTCTACGTCACCGCCGTGCACCTCGGCCTGTCCAAAGTTGTCGTACCGACCACCGAGGCCGTGCAGATCCCGACCTCCCTGCTGTGGTCGTTGGCCAACGGCTTCGGCGAAGAGGTCGTCGTGGTGATGTACCTGGTCACCCGCCTGCGCCAACTCGGCTGGAAGCCCTGGCAGTTCATCGCCGCCTCCGCCGTGCTGCGCGGGTCCTACCACCTGTATCAGGGCATCTCGGCAGGCCTGGGCAACATCGTCATGGGCGTGGTGTTCGCCTGGTACTTCCACAAAACGGGGCGCATCTGGCCGCTGATCATCGCCCATTTCCTCATCGACGCCGTGGCGTTTATCGCCTACCCACTCCTCGACCTGTCGTGGCTCGGAATCTAACCACACGCGTCACACTGGTTACACTGTTTTTATGTCAACGACGCCCCACTCCAACGACCCCCGCGACAACGCGGGCGAGTTCGTCCTGGGCAAAGACGGAAAACCCATCGTCGACCGCTACGGCCGGCCCGTCCGCCGCCGGCCCTCACAGACCGCACGGCCTGCGGATTCCCATACGGAGCGGCCCGCACGTTCCGCCGAGCGACCCCCGCACCGCGACGAGTGGCGCCGGGAAGAACGCCGCGTCGAACCCGGCCACACCGTGTTCGAGCCACGCCCCGCCTACGAGCCACGCCGCGCGCCCCAGTACCCTCCGCGCGAAGCTTCACGGCCGGTGCAGTACCGGCCCGGACAGCGCCCAGCGCAGGGCCAGTACAGGCCCGCGCAGCGTCAGGCACCCCGTGATGAACGGCCGATGCCGCTGCAGGTGTCCAAGAGGAGGGAAAGGTCGGCGTGGCGTCGTCGTCAAGCAAAACGCCCTGGATGCGGCAGCATCATCGCCCTCATCATCGTGATCGCGCTCGCGTCCGTCCTCCTTACCGACGCCCGCCTCAACCGCGTCGCCACACTCCCCGACGAACAAATCGGCAATACAGCCGGCACCAACTGGCTCCTCGTCGGTTCCGACTCACGCACGGGCCTGAGCGAACGCGACGTCGAACGGCTCGGCACCGGCGGCGACATCGGCTCCACACGCACCGACACCATTATGCTGCTCCACCTGCCCCTACGCGGCAAAGCAACCCTGATGTCCATCCCGCGCGACTCCTACCTGCCAGTACCCGGATACGGCTACGACAAAATCAACGCCGCGTTCGCCCTCGGCGGCCCCGAACTCCTCGTGCAGACCGTCGAGCAAAACACCGGGCTACACATCGACCGCTACGCCGAAATCGGCATGGGCGGCATCGCCGGCGTTGTCGACGCCGTCGGAGGCGTGGAAATCTGCGTTGCCGAACCTATCGACGACCCCCTCGCCAACCTGTTCGTCGAGCCCGGCTGCCAAAAGATGGACGGCCCCACCGCACTCGGCTACGTACGCACCCGCGCTACCGCCCAAGGCGACCTCGACCGCGTCGTCCGCCAACGCGAATTCCTCAACGCACTGACCTCGCGAGCACTCTCACCTGCAGTGTTCCTCAACCCGTTCCGCGTCGGACGCCTGCTGTGGGTAGCGCCGACCCTGCTCACCGTCGGCTCCGGCGACCACGTCTGGAATCTTGCCCGCATCGCCTTCGCCATGCGCGGCGGCCTAGAGACGGAGACCGTGCCCATCGGCGGCTTCGCCGACACCGAAGTGGGCAACGTGGTGCTCTGGGACGACGCCGGGGCCGAAGCCCTGTTCGCGTCGCTGCGGTAGTGTCAATTTATTTCCACCACTCTAGGAGTATCAGTGACCTCGGGAATAGAAGTGCTTCAACTCGCTCTAAATGGAGGCGCCCTGATCGCGGGGGCCAGCGTCTGGAAACTCTACGTAAATCAACTTAAAGCAAGAGTAGAAACTAAAGCCGAAATGGTAGAGGCCGAAAAGGAAAGAGTCGCCTTCTGGAAAGAGAAAGCTGAATCAGCGGAGTCCAAATCACCTGAAAAAATCGAATCAATCCTCCAAGAAAGGATCAACCGGCAATACGCGGAAATTGAGCGATTGAAGCAGGACGAGGAACACGAGTCACTTAAAAGGAGAGACGCGGAGAAGCAGCTGCTTGAGCTTCGATCCCTTCTCGCAGCGACCAAGGGACTAGAGCAATTTCTGCAGATGGAGGCTGACTTCAAACCCGATGATGATTACATCGAGCTTCTCAGAAGTATCACCGACCCGGAGGCATCTCCAGCATCGGAGGTACGTTTCCTCGGAGAGGTGAGTGTGGACAGCGGGCAGCTGCTAATTTCCGACCCTTGCTATATCGACTCGCAATGGATCGACGAACCCTTTGTGGACATACGCCGCTACCTCCATATAGAAACAGAGAGAGTTCTCGAGTACCGGGTGGACTTCCAGCACTTCGACGAGCAGATTCCCGATTTAGGACAATCTATGAACGAGATGCAGGCAGCGGGGTCGGTAGTAGCGATCCCGAATACACCACCCGATGGGTTTTACCGTTACTCATACAACGGAGCATGTCTCGCCACAACCAACGGTGCATACGGTGATTTGAGGTTCAGAAATGGGACGCCTGGTGCAGGGATCGTATTTGCCAGTGGCTGGGGTGATGGCTTTTATCCAGTCTTCGGCGAATTCCGCGCCGGAAGAATTGTTCGAGTGTTCATTAGCCTAGGTGCGGCTGCACTTGAGGAGCTCGACTAACTTCTCGCGCCGCTTGTCCTGTCCAATTCAAGGCACGGACCCCAAGTAACTGTCAGCTGAAAACCGGGGTCCGCGCATGCGAACCCCGGCAGGAGCTACTGAGCGTCAGGTCGCACAACCGTGGAACCAGCACCAGCAGCACCAGCGGCGTCAGAGGTGACTACCTTGCCCTCAACGCCTGGCCACTTGCCGGCGGCGATGAGCTCGTTTTTGCGCTCGATCCAGAAGTCGGCGTTCTTGATGCCGAGGGCTTCGGGGTCGAAGTGCGGGTCGATGCCAGCCTTCTTCTGGCGGCGGTAGTCCCACAGGCACTTGAGGGCCGGGACCTGCAGGAAGAGGATGGCGACGATGTTGAGCCATGCGGTTGCGCCCACGCCGATGTCACCGAGGGCCCACGCGGTGCCCGGGGTGGTGGTTGCGCCGATGAACACGGCGGCGATGATCAGGACGCGCAGAGCCCAGATGATGGCCTTGCGGGCGCCTTCGTTCTTCACCCAGCGGTTGAGGTACACGAAGTTGGTTTCTGCCATGTAGTAGTACGCCAGCACGGTGGTGAAGGCGAAGAACATGATGGCCAGGGCGATGAACGACGGGCCGAGGCCGGCGGAGAAGGAGTTCAGGCCTTCTTGGACGAAGCCGGGGCCGACGGGGATGCCGTCGGCAAGCGAGCCGTCGTAGACGACGGCGCCGTCTTCGGACTGGCCCTCGAACACCTTGTACATGTCGGTGGAGATGATGATGAAGGCGGTTGCGGAGCAGACGAAGAGGGTGTCGATGTAGACGGCGAACGACTGGACGAAGCCCTGCTTAGCCGGGTGGGAGACCTCGGCGGCTGCTGCGGACTGCGGTCCGGTGCCCTGGCCTGCCTCGTTGGAGTAGATGCCGCGCTTGACGCCCCACATGATGGCTGCGCCGAGCATGCCGGAGAATGCGGCTTCCTTGTCAAAGGCGGAGCGGAAGATCACGCCGAAGACTTCGGGGATGTCGGAGGCGTTGGCGAAGAGGACGACGATCGCGATGATGATGTAGATGCCGGCCATGAACGGGACGACCATGGATGCGAAGTTCGCGATGCGCTTCACGCCGCCGATGATGATGAAGGCGAGCAGGATCGCCATGACGGCTGCGGAGATCTTGACGTCGATGCCCCACGCGTTGTCCACGGCTGCGGCCACACCGTTGGCCTGGATGCCGGGGAGGAAGTACGAGGTTGCCAGCAGCATGCAGACTGCGAAGATGATGGCGTAGACCAGCATGAATGGTGCGGCGGTGGTGTGCTTGTAGGCCTTCTCGATGTAGTAGGCGGGGCCACCGCGGTATTCGCCGGTGTCGCGGTCGGTTTCCTTGTAGATCTGGGCGAGGCAGCACTCGATGAACGAGGTTGCGGAGCCGAGCAGGGCGACGAGCCACATCCAGAAGACTGCGCCGGGGCCACCGAAGGCGATGGCGGTGGCGACGCCGGCGATGTTGCCGACGCCGACACGGCCGGCCAAGGAGATCATCAGGGATTGGAACGAGGAGATGCCTTCCTCGGACTTTTCGCCGGATTTGAGTTGGCGGATCATGTCCGGCAGGCAGCGGATCTGCAGGAACAGGGTGACGAGTGTGAAGTATGCGCCTGCGCCGAGGCACAGGAACACCAACCAGTTGGACCAAATGAGGCCATTGAGGGTGTCGATGAACCCTTCCATGGCGCCCTCCTTTTGTTTGTGTGCTGGGGTTTCTTGAACGTTGCTTCAAGGTCGTTTCAAGTAAATAGTGAATGTAGACGAATATTTTGTGCCGTGGGTCACTTTTTGTGTAAAAATTATTCGCCGGCACCAAAATTATTTGGATCCCGCGATGAAGCAGACGCTGTGGATGCCACTGTTGTAATGAAAGGACATCTATGGAACCCGCTGGTAAGCGCACGAATCGTATGCGTAGGTATTCGCCTGCTTGGCCGGTAAAGGACTTGCCCGCAAGTTCGCATGTGCTTGTCGACGACTCCACCCAACCGGCCGATCCCGATCCGGACTTCACCCCCGATGCGGATGTGAAGCCTCAGGCGGTGTGGCGTTTCTTTGTGTACAGCGCAATCGGTATCTTCGCGTTTTTCGTGCCGTTTTCTATTAATGGTTCGAAGTCGACGATCCTGCTGGATCACATCGTCACGTGGATCACGACGACCCTCGGCGAGGGCACCCGTTTCCTGGCGCTGGCGGCGATCATCGCTGGCACGATCTACCAGTTCGTCACTGGACGCTGGAAAGAGGACTACGCACGCATGGCGTTTGCGGCACTGTCTGTGCTGGCGATTGTGCTGTGCGCGATGTTGACGTTCGGGTTCGGCCCGGAGTGGCTGTTCAATCCGGATATTGGTCCGTTCATCCTGGATAAGTTGGTGATCTCGGTCGGGCTGTTGATCCCGGTGGGTGCGATCTTCTTGGGTTTGCTGGTGGGCTTTGGCCTGATGGAGTTCATTGGCGTGATGGTGCAGCCGATCATGCGCCCGGTGTTCCACACTCCGGGTAAGTCTGCGGTGGATGCGGTGGCGTCGTTCCTTGGTTCCTACTCGCTGGGCCTGTTGATCACGGATCGTATGTATAAGAACGGCAGCTATAACGGGCGTGAGGCGTCGATTGTTGCTGCAGGTTTTTCTACGGTGTCGGCCACGTTTATGGTGATCGTCGCTAAGACGCTCGACATGATGGAGCACTGGATCGCGTACTTCTTCATCGCCTTCATCATCACGTTTATCGTGACGGCGATTACGGTGCGCATCCCTCCGATTTCGCGCATTCCGGAGGATTATTACCCGGGGGCGACGCCGCATCCGGAGAAGGAGATCACCGGTAACCGTTTCAAGGCGGCATGGCGTGAGGCGAAGATTGAGCTCAACCGTGCGGATTCGTTGGGCAAGGTGTTGTGGACGAACTTCCGCGACGGTTTGGTCATGGCGGTGCAGGTCACGCCGGGCATCATGTCGGTTGGCGTGATTGGCCTGGTGCTGGCGACGTACACCCC
Organism: Corynebacterium sp. HMSC08F01; assembly: GCF_001807545.1. Classification (NCBI taxonomy): domain Bacteria; kingdom Bacillati; phylum Actinomycetota; class Actinomycetes; order Mycobacteriales; family Corynebacteriaceae; genus Corynebacterium; species Corynebacterium sp. HMSC08F01. The sequence continues at coordinate 30,935 of NZ_KV789296.1, forward strand.
GGTGTTCAAGGCCGTTGGCGTGGTGTTCTATCCGGTGGTGTGGTTGCTGCGTCTGCCGGATCCGTGGGCAACGTCGGGTGCGCTGGCGACCGGCTTGGCGGAGATGTTCCTGCCGGCCACGCTGACGGCGGGTTCGGATGACATGGTGTTGAAGTTCACCATTGCTGTGGTGTGCGTGAGCCAGATTTTCTTCTTCTCGGCGATGGTGCCGGCGGTGTTGGCGACGGACATTCCGCTGAACATCGTGAAGATGGTCATCATTTGGTTCATCCGCGTGGTGCTCACCGTGATCATTACGGTGCCCGTCGCCTACCTGCTGTTCTAAGGGGCTTTTGCTTAGCGACGACGCCCTGCCGTCGCCGTTACCGCATCGTCGATAAGCCGTGCTGCGGCTTTGGCGGTGCGGTTATCTACGTCGAAATCGGGGTTGAGTTCGACAACATCCAGCAGCGCGACGCGGCCGGTGGCGGCGACGGCGGAGACCATGGCGCGCAGTTTCGCGTAGTCCACGCCGAAGCCCGCGGGGGCGGACACACCCGGCGCGACGGCGGCGGGAAGGACGTCGAGGTCGATGGAGAGGTGGATCGGCAGGTCGCCGTCGACGGAGGCGAGGGCGCGGTAGACGGCTTCGCGCATCGACATTTCAGCAAGTTCGGTGTCCAGCACGGTGGTCACACCGAGGTCGTCGGCGGTGTCGAAGAGCACCTTGGTGTTGTTGGGCTGGGAGATGCCGAAGACGGAGTAGTCGAAGTCGCTGCCCGCTAGGTCGGCGATCTGGCGGAAGGGTGTGCCGGAGGTGGGTCGGCTGGCGGTGCGCAGGTCGAAGTGGGCGTCGAAGTTGATGATGTGCATCGGGCCGATGGCCTCGTAGGCGCCGCGGTGGGTGGCAAAGGAGGTTTCGTGTCCGCCGCCAAGCACGACGGTCATGCCGTCTGCGCCTTGCGCGGTGACGAGGTCATACACCTTGTCGGAAAGGGTCCGTTGCGCGGTTTCGAGGTCGTCGTTTTGGGTGGTGACGGTGCCGGCGTCGATAAGCGTGCGCTCGTCGTGAATAGCGAGGGAGCCGAGTGCGGCGCGCAACGCGTCGGGGCCCTGGGCGGCGCCTTGGCGGCCGCCGTTGCGCTCAACGCCTTCGTCGGAGGCAAAGCCGATGAGGTGCACGGCTCCTTCGTGCGGTTCGGCGTTGGTGGAGACCTCGCTGTGCCAGCGGGCGTGCTCGGCGCCGGGGCCGTCGTCGCGGCCGGTCCAGTCGGGTGCGGGTGCGAAAAGTGGTGCTGTGACTGTATTCATGCCACACGAGCCTAGCGTCGGGGCATACTGAGAGGCGATGAATAAGCCCCAGGTTCCCGCTGCGCACAATGTGCTGCGCATCCTGTCGCTGCTGTCCACTACAGATGCGCCGATTTCTGCGACCCGTATTCAACGCGAGTTGGAGCTGCCCCGTTCGACGACGTACCACTTGCTGCGCGAGTTGGAGGATTCCGGCTTTGTGGTGCACTTGAAAAACCCGGGCACGTACGGGTTGGGGTTGGCGGCGTACCGGATGTCGCAGGCGTACACCACGCAGCAGCCGCTGGTGCGGCTCGCGACGAAGCCTCTCGCCCGTATTGCTGCGCTTGCTGGGGGTTCGGCTCACCTGACGCGCCTGGCCGGGTCGGAGATTGTGTACCTGCACGAGGTGCGTGCTCCAGGGGCGGTGTCGTTGGTGACGGAGGTTGGTGTGCGTTTGCCGGCGTTGGCTACGGCGTCGGGGCGCATCATGCTTGCGCATTTGCCGGACGCGGAGTTGCGCGCGGTGTTCACGTCGTCCGGCGAGCGTCGTCGGTACAGCGAGGTCAAAGCGCAGCTTATCGACGTCCGCGAGCACGGCTGGGAAAGCGAATGCGAGGAAGTCTCGCGCGGGCAGGAGTCCGTGGCGGTTGCGGTGCTGGACCATCTGGAGCGACCGGCGGCGGCGCTTGCGGCGACGTTCCCGGTGGGAAGTGCCGACAAGCAGGAGCTTCTCGGAGCGCTGACGGATGCTTCGGCCCGCTTGCGTACGCAGTTTTTTGGTAATCGTTGAGGACTACAACGGTGTGATCTAGCATCGCACGCATGGCAACTATTAACCACGTCACAGTAGGCATCGGCGCGCTGTCCGTTGAGGACGTCGTCGCCGTCGCGCGCTACGGCGCAAACGTTGAGATCGATCCGGCGGCGCTCGAGGAAATCGCCGCTACCCGTGAGCGCATCGAGGAGCTCGCTGCGGACCCGACCCCGGTCTACGGCGTCTCCACTGGCTTTGGCGCCCTGGCCACGAAGCACATCCCGGAAGATATGCGCGCGCAGCTGCAGGTATCGCTGGTGCGCTCCCACGCCGCGGGCTCCGGCCCGGAGGTGGAAGAAGAGGTCATTCGCGCGCTGATGCTGCTGCGCCTGTCCACGCTGTGCACGGGCCGCACGGGTGTGCGCCCGGTGGTGGCTGAGACCTACGCCGCCGCGCTGAACGCTGGGATCACGCCGGTGGTGCGCGAGTACGGTTCGCTGGGTTGCTCCGGCGACTTGGCGCCACTGGCCCACTGCGCTTTAGCACTGCTGGGCGAGGGTGAGGTCCGCGTCAAGGGTGGCGAGATCATCCCGGCTGCCGACGCTCTGTCCCAGACGGGCATCGAGCCGCTGGTCCTGCGCGAAAAGGAAGGCTTGGCGCTGATCAACGGCACCGACGGCATGCTGGGCATGCTGTGCCTGGCCATCGCAGATCTGCGCGAGGCCGCCAAGGTTTCGGACATCGCAACCGCGATGAGCGTGGAGGGCCTCAACGGTACGCTGTCCGTTTTCGACGACGACCTGCAGCAGCTGCGCCCGCACCCGGGACAGGCGGATGCCGCGTACAACATCCGCACCGTGGCGGCGGATTCGCCGATCCTGGCGGCCGCACTCGAGGGCTTCAAGGCCAACGACGTGCAGGACGCCTACTCGATCCGTTGCACCCCGCAGGTCGCTGGTGGTTTCCGCGACACGCTGACGTACGTAACCACGGTGGCTGACCGCGAACTCGCTGCCGCGAACGACAACCCGGTAGTGGCCAAGGACGGCCGTGTTGCGTCGAACGGCAACTTCCACGGTGCGCCGGTGGCGTACGTGTTGGACTTTTTGGCGATTGTGGTGGCGGATTTGGCGTCGATTAGCGAGCGCCGCACCGACCGCTTCCTCGACCCCGCACGCAACCGCGGCCTCAACGCGTTCCTCGCGGGCGACCCGGGCGTGGATTCCGGCCACATGATCGCCCAATACACGCAGGCAGGCATTGTCAGCGAGCTCAAGCGCAACGCGGTTCCGGCGTCTGCGGATTCGATCCCGTCGTCAGCGATGCAGGAGGACCACGTTTCCATGGGCTGGTCGGCGGGCCGCAAGCTGCGCCGCAGCATCGACGGCCTGCAGCGCGTCCTTGCAGTAGAGATCCTCACCGCCGCGCGTGCGCTGGACATGCGCGAAGGCGAGCCGTCCGCCGGCACCGGTGCTGCGCTGACCACGCTGCGCGCACGTGTGGAAGGCCCGGGCACCGACCGTTTCCTCTCCCCGGAGATCGAGCACTCCGTCCAGTTGGTCAAGGGCGGCGATTACGTCACGGCCGTTGAGGCGGTTGTGGGCACACTTCGCTAAACCGCACTACTCAACGGGCGGCGCCGCAGCATCGGCGCCGCCCGTTTTCTATTACGCATCACCAATAGTCTGGGAACCCAGACAACTGGCGACACTGCCCCCTTTGTTACCACGGGAAACTCCATACACTGTCGCCTACATCATTAACCCCCGCAGATTGTGATTGGAGTCTCATCATGGCTGGCCGGTACCCGAATGGCGATTTCTACGACTTTGAAAGCGAACTGTCCACAGAGGAAAAGGACATCCTCTACAACGTCCGCGATTGGGCAAAGGAGAAGGTGCTTCCGATCGCGGTGGACTATTGGAACCGTTCGGAGTTCCCGCACGAGCTGCTGCCGTCGATTGGCGAGCTCAACATCATCAGCCTCGTGCGCGGCCAGAGTCGCTCCCGCCTACTCGCAGGCCTCGTCGCGGCGGAGATTCACCGCGCGGACGGTTCCGTAGGCACGTTTTTCTCCGGCCAGGACGGCCTGTTCACCGGCAGCATCGAGCTGCTCGGCTCCGAGGAGCAGAAGGAGCGCTGGCTGCCGGACCTCTACGCCGTGCGCAAGACCGGCGTGCTTGCGATCACGGAGCCGGAGGCTGGCTCCGACGTTGCCCAGGGCATGCGCACCACCGCCACCAAGGTGGACGGCGGCTGGATCCTCAACGGCGCGAAGCGTTGGATCGGCAACGCAACCTTCTCCGACTACGTCGCCGTCTACGCCCGCGACCCGGAGGACGAGCAGGTCAAGGGCTTCATCGTGGACACCACGTCCGAGGGCTACACGGCCACGCTGATGGAAAACCGCATTGCCATCCGCGCGGTGCAAAACGCCGACATCACGCTCGACAACGTGTTTGTTCCGGACAGCGACAAGCTCGAGGGCGCGAACTCGTTCAAGGACATCAACAAGGTGTTCAAGAGTGCACGCTCCACGGTGGGTTGGCAGGCCGTCGGTACGCAGATGGGCGCGCTCGACGTGGCACTCGGCTACGCGGATGAGCGCATCCAGTTTGGCAAGAAGATCTCCTCGTTCCAGCTCAACCAGAACAAGCTGGCCACCATGCAGGGCAACCTCGTTGCCTCCGAGTCGATGATGGCCCAGTTGGCCCGCATGGAGGATCGCGGTTCCGCGAACAACGAGCAGTCCGCGCTGGCCAAGGCGTTCACCTCGAAGCTCATGCGTGAGACGGTCGCGCTCGGCCGCGAGATCCTCGGCGGCAACGGCCTGATCTCGGATTACCGCATGGCAAAGATCTTCAACGACGCCGAGGCCATCTACTCCTACGAGGGCACCTACGACATCAACCAGCTCATCGTCGGTCGCTCCATCACGGGCGAATCGGCCTTCGTCTAGTCCACGCAGGAGGAAACACTATGAATGCACCGCTTTCCGGAATCCGCGTCCTTGACCTCTCCCGCGTGCTCGCGGGACCGTTCTGCTCCATGATCTTGGCGGACCTCGGTGCTGAGGTGATCAAGGTGGAGTCGCCGTGGGGTGACGATTCGCGTCAGTTCGGCCCGTTCGTCGACGGCACGTCCGCCTACTATCGCCTGTTCAACCGCTCGAAGATGGGCATCACGCTGGATTTCAAAAACGACGACGACAAGGAGGTGCTGCGTGATCTGGTCCGCCGCGCTGATGTGGTCGTCGAAAATTTCCGCCCTGGTGTGCTTGAGAAGCTCGGCCTTGCGCCGAAGGATCTGCTGGAGATCAACCCGCGCCTCGTGGTCACGAGCATCTCCGGCTTCGGCCAGACGGGCTCGCTTGCCAAGGAACCGGCGTACGACCTGGTTGCGCAGGCGATGAGTGGCCTGATGTCGATTACGGGTTGGCCGAACAGCAAGCCGACGCGCGTGGGCATCTCGCTGGGTGATCTCATCCCGGGCCTCTACGCCGCGATCGGCACGGTTTCGGCGCTCTACCAGCGCGAATCCAGCGGTACCGGCCAGCATTTGGATCTCGCGATGTACGACTCGCTCGTGTCCGTCATGGAGTCCGTGGGCATGCGCGCGCTTTACGACGACACCCCACCCACCCGCATCGGCAACGACCACGGCCTGTCCGCGCCGTTTTCCACCTACGCCACGAAGGACGGCGATGTGGTCATCGCGATCACCACGAACCGCCTGTTTGAGCGCCTTTCCAACGCGCTTGGCATGCCGGAGTTGGCAACCGACCATCGCTTTGCAGAGCCGGTGGCCCGCTCCGACAACCGGGTTGCGCTGCGCGAACTGATCGAAGAAGCGCTGAGCACGAAGACACGCTCGGAGACCATCGCCCTGTTTGAAGAACATGGCGTGCCCACCGCCCGCGTGTACGACCTGGACGAGGCGCTGCGTAGCCCGTTCGCCCAGGAGCGTGGCGTGGTGGTTGAAGAAACGGATGGGTTCCGCACCCTCGCCTCCCCACTCAAACTCGCCGGCATGGAAAAGCCGACGCCGGCGCCGGAGTTGGGGCAAGACAACGAACGTATCCAGTCCTGGTTGAGCGAAGATCCGCGCACCACCTGAGTTCCGTAAAGGAGCAGCACCATGGATAAAACGCAGACCCCACGTCGTGGTGGCAGCACCCGTTGGATTCCGGGCGACAATATTGCCGCCGTCCCGTCCCTTCCACCCGAGCACGAGGTGGACAACGTAGAGCCGAAGAATAAGTGGAGGTTTTTCCTCTACAGCGCGATCGGTTCCTTTGCGTTCTTCGTCCCGTTTACTGTCGGAGAGAAGAACACGATTCTGCTGGATCACATTGTGAGCTGGCTGCAAGCGGCGCTTGGTCCGGCGTTGCCGTACATCACCTTGGTGATGATCACCGCCGGCGCCGTCTACCAATTCGCCACCGGCAAGTGGCGCGAGGATAAAGCGCGTGCCGTGTTCGCGTTCCTGTCCGCGCTGGCGGTGGTGTTGTGCGCGATGCTCGTGTTCAACTTCGGCCCCGCATTTCTTTTCGACGAACGCCTCGGCCCCTTCATCCTGAACAAACTCGTCATCCCCGTCGGCCTGCTTATCCCAGTCGGCGCGGTGTTTTTGGGTTTGTTGGTTGGATTCGGCCTAATGGAATTCATCGGTGTGATGGTGCAGCGGTTCATGCGGCCGGTGTATCGCACGCCGGGCAAGTCTGCCGTTGACGCGGTGGCGTCCTTCCTGGGCTCGTATTCGCTGGGCTTGTTGATCACCAACCGCGTCTACCGCACCGGCGGATACACCGCCCGCGAAGCGTCGATCATCGCGGCTGGGTTCTCCACCGCGTCCGCAACGTTCATGGTGGTTGTGGCGCGAACGCTGGACCTGATGGAGATCTGGGGCGTGTACTTCGCGGTCACCCTCATCGTGTGTTTCCTGGTCACCGTGGTCATCGTCCGCATCCCTCCACTGAGCACGATCCCGGACGACTACTACCCCGGTGCCACCCCGCAGCCGGAAGAGCGCGTGGAGGGCAACCTGATTGCTGCCGCATGGAAGGAAGCGAAGGCGTTCTTGGCACAGGCGGAGTCGCTGCCGAAGACCATTTGGCGCAACTTCAAAGACGGCGTGATCATGACCATCCAGGTCATCCCAGGCATCATGGCCGTTGGCATCATCGGTTTGGCGCTGGCGTTCTACACCCCGGCGTTCAAGATTCTGGGCGCGCTGTTCTATCCGCTCGCGTGGGTGTTCCAGTTGCCGGATCCGTGGCTCGCGTCCGAGGCGTTTGCCATCGGCCTCTCTGAGCTGTTCCTGCCGGCAACGCTGGCGGCTGGCAACGAGTCTGACGTACTGCGCTTCACCGTTGGTGTGGTCTCCATCAGCCAGGTGTTCTTCTTCTCCTCGATGATCCCGGCGGTGCTGGCCACGGACATCCCGTTGAAGATCAGCCACATGGTGATCATCTGGTTCCAGCGCGTGGTGCTGTCCATCATCCTGACGGTGCCGATCGCGTACCTGATCTTCTAACCCCCACTGCCCGGTCTGTCTCGTATCCGAGACAAACCGGGCAAAAACTGTATTCCAGCAACCACATTGCTCCCTTATCCTCAATGTAACGCGGGTTACATTCCTGTCGGATTGTGGTCCTGCATCACGAAACTCAATGAGCCGTAGAAAGGATTCCCATGGCGAAGAACTGGTCCGAAGGTGCACGCGAGGTCCGCTCCCCGCGAGGCACCGAGATCACTGCAAAGTCCTGGCAGACCGAGGCCCCGCTGCGCATGCTGCAGAACAACCTTGACCCCGAGGTTGCGGAGCGCCCCGATGACCTCGTCGTCTACGGCGGCACCGGTCGTGCGGCACGTAGCTGGGAGGCCTTTGACGCGATCGTCGATACGCTGAAGGACCTCGAGTCCGACGAGACGCTGCTGGTCCAGTCGGGCAAGCCGGTCGGCGTATGGAAGACCAACGAGTGGGCGCCGCGCGTGCTCATCGCCAACTCCAACCTGGTGGGCGACTGGGCGAACTGGGAGCATTTCCGCGAGCTCGAGGACGAGGGCCTGATGATGTACGGCCAGATGACGGCCGGTTCCTGGATCTACATCGCAACCCAGGGCATCCTGCAGGGCACCTACGAAACCTTCGCGGCTGTGGCGAAGAAGCGTTTCAACGGCACGCTCGCCGGCACCCTGACCCTGACCGGCGGCTGCGGCGGCATGGGTGGCGCACAGCCGCTGTCCGTCACCCTCAACGGTGGTGCCTGCCTCATCGTCGATGTTGACGAGGGCCGCCTGAAGCGTCGCCAGGGCAAGCGCTACCTCGACGAGGTCACCACCGACCTCGAGGAAGCAATCAAGCTGGTCACCGACGCGAAGAACGAGAAGCGCGCCCTGTCCGTGGGCCTCGTCGGCAACGCGTCCGAGGTCTTCCCGGAGATGCTGCGCCGCCACCGCGCTGGCGAGTTCACCGTGGACATCGTCACCGACCAGACCTCCGCACACGACCCGCTGTCCTACCTGCCGAGCGAGATCCCGTTCGCCGATTGGCACACCGAGGCAGACGCCGACCCGACCACCTTTACCAAGAAGGCCCGCGAGGCCATGGCCGCACAGGTCCAGGCAATGGTCGAGTTCCAGGACGAGGGCGCCGAGGTGTTCGACTACGGCAACTCCATCCGCGACGAAGCCCGCAAGGCCGGCTACTCCCGCGCGTTTGAGTTCCCGGGCTTCGTCCCGGCCTACATCCGCCCGCTGTTCTGCGAGGGCCTTGGCCCGTTCCGCTGGGTTGCACTTTCCGGCGACCCGGAGGACATCAAGGTCACCGACCAGGCCATCAAGGAGGCTTTCCCGGACAACGAGCACCTGCACCGCTGGCTCGATGCGGCTGAGGAGTACGTGGAGTTCGAGGGCCTGCCGGCACGTATTTGCTGGCTGGGCTACGGCGAGCGTGCCAAGGCCGGCGTGATCTTCAACAACCTGGTCAAGGAAGGCAAGGTCAAGGCTCCGATCGTCATCGGTCGCGACCACCTCGACTCCGGCTCCGTGGCGTCTCCGTACCGCGAGACCGAGTCCATGCTTGACGGCACCGACGCTGTGGCTGACTGGCCGCTGCTCAACGCCATGACCGCTGTGTCCGGCGGTGCGACCTGGGTGTCCATCCACCACGGTGGCGGCGTGGGCATGGGTCGTTCCATCCACACCGGCCAGGTCACGGTGGCTGACGGCACCGAGCTCGCCGAGGCGAAGCTCAAGGCTGTGCTCACCAACGACCCGGGCATGGGTGTCATCCGCCACGTGGATGCCGGTTACTCCCGCGCCAACGAGGTCGCGCAGGAGCGCGGCGTGCGCATCCCGATGAAGTTCCAGGCACGCGACTAATCCCGCGCCGGCGAGCGCTGACGTTTCCCTCACGGGCGCGTCAGCGCTTTTCGTTACTCTGGGCCCCACGAGCCCTCCGAAGAAAGGCATCCATGAGCACCTTTATTACTGGCATTTCCGAGCTGCGCACGGTCTCCGAGCTGGGCACCATTAAGAACGCAGCATTGCTTATCGACGACGGCGTGATCGCCTGGGTCGGCCCCGCCGACGAAGCCCCCGCGGAAGCAGCAAACGCCGCGGAGACCGTCGATGTTGGCGGGCGCGCAGTCCTGCCCGGCTGGGTAGATTCCCACTCCCACATGGTTTTCGACGGCAACCGCGCCGAAGAGTTCGAGGCTCGCATGGCCGGCGAGTCCTACGCCGCCGGCGGCATCGCCGTGACCATGGAAGCCACCCGCTCCGCAGGTGAGGAGCGCCTGGATAAGTTGGTGGCGGAGCGCGTCGCCGCAGGTCATGCGGGCGGCACCACCACGTTTGAAACCAAGACCGGCTACGGTCTGAACGTCGAGTCCGAGGCAGAGGCCGCACGCGTGGCCGCCCGCCACGTGGACGAGGTGACGTTCCTCGGCGCCCACCTGGTCCCGCCGGGAGCGGACGCTGACGAATACATCGACGAGGTCGTCGGCCCGATGCTGGATGCGGTGAAGGATCACGTGCAGTGGATCGACGTGTTCTGCGAGCGCGGCGCGTTTAACGAGGAGCAGTCCCGGCGCGTCCTCGAGGCCGGTAAGAAGGTGGGCCTGGGTGTGCGCGTGCACGGCAACCAGCTTGGGCAGGGCCCGGGTGTGAAGCTTGCGGTGGAGATGGGCGCGGCCAGTGTGGACCACGTCAACTACCTCTCCGATGAGGACTTCGATCTGCTGGCCGGTTCGGATATCGTGGCCACGCTGCTGCCTGCCTGCGACCTGTCCACACGCGAGGATCTCGCACCGGGCCGCAAACTTATCGACGCCGGCGCCACCGTCGCCATCGCATCCAACCTCAACCCGGGTACGTCGTTTACGTCCTCGATGAACTTCTGCGTGACCACCGCGGTCCTGCAGCAGTACCTCACGCTCGACGAGGCGATCGAGGCCGCCACCACCGGCGGCGCGAAGGCGCTGCGTCGCCACAACGTCGGCGATGGCAAGGACCCGCAGGGCCGCCCGGCCAAGGGCACGCTGGTGCCCGGCGCGGCAGCTGACCTGCACATCCTGGATGCGGAAAACGCCATCAACCTGGCCTACCGCCCAGGTATGCCGATGACGTGGCAGACCTGGGTGGCAGGCAAGAAGGTCTACGGCTAGCTAGATAGTCACCTGACGGGACTTAATGTTGTCCAGTTGTTTGCGCTCGTCTGCAGATAATGCAGCGTCGTTGGCGTACTCGGCGGTGATCTTCTTGTCCAGATCTGCCAGCGCCGCCTCGTAGGAGTCGGCCGCCACGGACGGGTCGAGGTCGAACACCGGAACAACCAGGCCGTGGGTGCGGAATGCGCCGGCGAACTTGGTGTCCTCGCCCAGGTTCAGCTCGCCACGTGCCGCGATGCGTGCCAGTGCGGACAGCATCTGCGCCTCGTTATCTTCGGTGCGCACCCAGCGGATGTGTGCCTTGCCGCCGCCCGGGTTAACCCACCAGATTGCGCCCGGCAGGTTCTCGCCGATCTTCTCAGACGGCAGGACGGCGTCGTTGGCCTGGCGCAGCGCCTGCTGGATCTGCGGCGGGACCGAAGCCCCCTCCGGGAACCACCAGGAGAAGTCCTGGTAGGTGGTGATGTCCAGGGTGGCGTCGTCGCTAAGAAGCTCCGAGAGCTCCGGCTGCGAACCGTCGGCGACGGTGGACTGCAGCGTCTCGCCCGGCTTCGCATTCACAACCCAGTTCAGGGCGTACGCGAGGTCGCGGCCCGGGTTCTGGGAGTGGGAGGTGACCTGAAGCGCGACGAAACGCTCGCCGCCCTGGTCCTCCTCGCGCACGAGCGCAGCACCCGCGCCCGGCAGGACGGTCACGATGTTGACCGGGGTGCCCTTCACATCCACCGTGGTCACGGCAGAGGGGACGAACTCCTGCAGCGCTACCAGGTCGGCTTCTGCTGCCAGACCGCCGTACGGACGGGGGTCCTTCTGGAACTTCTCGCGCTCAGCGGCGCGGGCTGCGAGTTTTGCTTCGCGGCGCGACATGCCCTCAGGCAGGTCTGCGCGGTTCTTCTTTTTCTTCGGTTTGCGTTGCACCATGGGCGCAATCGTACCGGCGTGCACGACACTGGCGGGCAACGAGTTAGTCAGTCACAACAGCGGTGTGGTTGCCAAAGATCTCCAGGGCGAGATCCGGCAGGTCTGTTGCGATCACATCCACGCCCTTGTCAGCGCACCACTGCATGCCACGTGGTGTGTTTACGGTCCAGGTGTACGTCTTCAAACCGCGGTATCCCAGCAGCTCAGTGCGCAGTTGCAGGTGCTGCAGCGCAGGGCCCACACCGTAGGGGCGGGAGAACATGCGGTTCTTTTTGTTCCACTTCATCTCGCGCAGGCGGAACAGGTAGAAGGTTTCCAGTTCGGGCGCCATGTCGGTGAAGTAGCGCACCGCGCGGTGGGAGAAGGACGCGAGGTGGATGTTCGGGGAGTCGTCGAGACGCGCGTACCTGAGCATGCGGAAGGTCTGTTCGTCCACCTCAGGCCCGTGCGGGGTGGGGTGTTTGGTCTCGATGTAGATGTGTTTGTCGGGGTAGTCCTGCATGAGTTCAAGCAGTTCTTCCAGCAGCATAATCCGCTGCGGGTCCTCTTTGGTGCCCACGTTCAGTTCACGCAGGTCGTTGTAGTCGTTGAAGTCGATGCGCCCACGCACGCCCGCAGTGCGGATCAGGGTGGGGTCGTGGAAGACGACAACTCGCCCGTCGCGGGTGAGCCGTACATCGCATTCGATGCCGTGGATGGGAAGTTCGAGCGCCTTTTCAAACGCGCGTTGTGTGAGTTCTGGGTAGGATCCGGAAAATCCCCGGTGGGCGACGATTTTTGGTGTGGTGTTGTGGCTCACGGCCCACAGGCTACTCGCCCTTGTGCCCGCCCGCGAGTGTAAGAAGTTTGGGACAATAGCAAGCGTGCTTATCGACGACACCCGCAACGCCATCCGCAACATCACCGCAAAACTGCCCGACGCGGTATGGCGCGCACGCCAGCGGTTTTCGTTCAGCCGCGACGGCTGGCTGGCGGTACCGATCGGCGCGGTGCAGGTGTTGGGGGATCTCTCCCCCGCGATCCGCCTGCTTGGCCCGCACCGGCTGCCGCCGGCGTTTCGCTCTGGTTTGGTCGGTGCGGAGGTGGCCACGTGGGGTGCGGTGTCGCCGTCGCTGCTGCCGCACAACTGGTGGGCGACGGCGGCGAACGTGGCGGTGCTCCAGGGCATCGGCCACGGGGTTGCGACGGGCCTTGCGCACGCGTTCGGGCCGACGACCCCACCAACCGGGACTGGACGTTTGCCCCGCCCAGCGCGTGTTGCGATGACCGCGACCACGGTTGCGGTGTTCGCCACCTCGATCCGCCGGCGCATTCGGCTGAAGCGCCTGGTACAAAGCGACGACACGTTCCGGGCTTCTGACCTGGCGGGTGGCGTGATGCTGGGCACGCTCGGATACGGCACGGTGTTGCTGGTCGGCGATGCGATCCAGTCCTTCATCGACGCGCTCAACGAGCTGCTGGGCAAGAAGTTGCCGCCGGTGGCGTCGTGGCCGATCGCCATCGTGGGCGGCGGTGTGCTGCTGGTGTTAGTGAGCGACCGGGTGGTGCTGCGTCGGTTCCTCTCCAATGCGAGCCGGCGTGCCTTTGAGCTGGACCGTGAGTACATGCGTGGCGCGGTGCAGCCGCATCGCCCACAGCGTTCGGGTTCGCCGGAGTCTTCGGTGGATTGGAACCTCATGGGCCGCCAGGGCCGCGCGGTGGTTTCCGGCGGCCCGCGCAAAGAGGACATCGAGCGTGTCCTTGATCGGGAGGCACGGGAGCCGATCCGTGTCTTCGTCGGCCTGGATCTGGAGCGTGAGCAGGACGAGCCGGACTTTGAGCAGATGGCGCGCCTGGCCATTAAGGAGATGCATCGCACCGGCGCGTTTGAGCGCTCCCACATTGCGGTGATGTCGGCGGCCGGCACGGGTTGGATCAACGACTTCCACACGTCAGGGTTCGAGTTTGTCACCGGCGGCGATAGTGCGATCGTCGCTATGCAGTACTCGTATCTGCCCTCGGCGTATTCGTACCTTGCGGACCGCACGAACCCGGTGCGCTCCTCGCGCATGTTGATCGAGTACATCCTGCGCGAACTGGAAAACATCCCAGAATCCTCCCGCCCGAAACTCTTCGTCGGCGGCGAATCGCTCGGCGCCTACGGGGTGTCCGACGCGTTCGAGTCCATCGACGAACTCTTCGAGCTCACCTCTGGCGCCGTGTTCACCGGCACGCCCGGCTTCGCCCGCAACCACAGCGAGCTAACTAAGCAGCGCCAAAAAGGTTCTCCGGAGCGCCTTCCGCTTATCGACGACGGCCTCCACGTCCGCTTCACCGCCCACCCCGACCACCTCAACCACGACTTCCAAGGCGACGCCTACGCGCAGAAGTGGGAGGCCCCGCGCGTCGTGTTCGCCCAGCACGCCTCTGACCCGGTGGTGTGGTGGGACCACAGCCTGGCGTGGCGCCGGCCGGACTGGCTGAAGGAGCCGGGCTCGCGCGGGGTTCCGGCACCGAAGGCGCAGCACTTGGATGCGCTGCACACGATGCGGTGGATGCCGTTGGTCACCTACTGGCAGATTGCCATCGACCAGTTGTCCTCCAAGGACTACCCGTCCCCCCCCGGGCACAACTACCACGAGGAAACCGTGGCGTATTGGAACGGCGTCATCCACGGCGAGGATGCAGGCGAAGATTCAGACGCCTCGCTGACCAAGGACGAAATCAAGCGCGTGGCCGCCTGGATCCACAACGACGCCACCAAACTGCGCCGCCCCGTCGGAGGGTTCCCCTCCAAGCACGGCTACTAGATACCGCAGGCCACCCCGGTGGAGTGGTGCGGGCAGTAGCCGTTGGGCACCTTGTGCAGGTACTGCTGGTGCTCCTCCTCAGCGAGGTAGTACGGCGCGCCGGCGTGCACTTCGGTGGTGATGTCGCCGTAGCCAGCGCTGTTCAGGTCTGCCTCGTACTGGCGGATCCACTCGCGGATCTGCTCGGCCTCTTCCTCTGTGTCGGTGTAGAAGGCGGAGCGGTACTGGGTGCCCACGTCGTTGCCCTGACGGTAACCCTGGGTGGGGTCGTGCGCCTCGAGCGCAATCTTGACGATCTCCTTCAGCGAGATCACCTCCGGGTCGTAGACCCCCTCCACCAACTCCACGTGGTTGGTCTGGCCGGAGCAGACTTCGCGGTAGGTGGGGTTCGGGGTAATGCCGCCGCCGTAGCCGACCGAGGTCGATTCAACACCGTCGAGCTGCCAGAACATCTTCTCCGCACCCCAGAAGCAGCCAATCCCGATGAGGATGCGCTTCTGCCCCTCACGCCACGGGCCGGTAATCGGGGTGGTCAGCACGGCGTGCGGGCGGGGGTTGGCAAGGACGGGTTCGGGGCGGCCGGGGAGGGCCGTGGTGTCGTCGACAAGCTTTGGCTCAGGTGCGAAAAGAAATCCCATATCTGCTGTAACGAGTTTGGGCACAACACTGTTCCCAAATTTTCTCTACGATGGTTGCCGTACACGAAATCAAACGAAAGGAAACCATCATGGCTGTTTACGTGCTTCCTGATCTCCCGTACGCATACGACGCACTTGAGCCGCACATCTCCGCAGAGATTATGCAGCTGCACCATGACAAGCACCACGCTAACTACGTCAACGGCGCAAACACTGCACTCGAGGCTCTTGAGGCAGAGCGCAACGGCGACGCAAACGCCGACAAGATTCGCGCACTGACCAAGAACCTTGCGTTCAACCTCGGTGGCCACACGAACCACTCCATCTTCTGGAAGAACATGGCACCGAACGCTGGTGGCAACCCGACCGGCGCAATCGCCGAGGCTATCGACCGCGACTTCGGCTCCTTCGAGGGCTTTAAGAAGCAGTTCGCTGCCGTGGCTAACGGCCTGCAGGGCTCCGGCTGGGCAGTGCTTGGTTACGACCACATCGCTGGCCGTCTGATCATCCAGCAGATGACCGACCAGCAGGGCAACATCTCCGTGGACTTCACCCCGGTCCTGATGCTCGATATGTGGGAGCACGCTTTCTACCTGCAGTACAAGAACGTCAAGGCTGACTACGTCGAGGCTTGGTGGAACGTTGTCAACTGGGACGACGTCAACGAGCGCTACGCAAAGGCTTCTGCATAAACCTGCAGCGACCTAGCTAATACAAGCGCCCGCCACTTCCTTTCGGAGGTGGCGGGCGCTTGTTGTTTTCCCTGTGATACGTCGAGTCCGCATGAACTCAAGAAGCAGTCTAAGTTAGGGTCGCCTTAACTGCAAGTATTTTCGCAAAGTTTTTGTTGCGTAATTCCCCCGCGAGAAGTTTCGTAACATAGGCAGGGTGAGAAAAGGCAGTCCTGAATACCGCAAAGCCACGCTGGCAATGCTGGCGTTCGGCCTCGCCATCTTCAACACCCTCTACGCAACCCAGGCCCTGCTGCCCACGCTCACCACCGAGTTGGACATCACCCCCTCCACCGCCGCACTGACGGTCTCCGCCGCCACCGGCGCCCTTGCGCTGTGCGTAGTGCCAGCGTCGATCCTGTCGGAAAAGTACGGGCGCGGACGCGTCCTGGTCATCTCCGCACTGGCCGCCACCGGCATCGGATTGCTCCTGCCCATCGCCCAAAACGCCGAGCAACTCATCGCCATGCGCGCCCTCCAGGGCGCGATGATCGCCGGCACCCCGGCGGTGGCCATGACGTGGTTGTCCGAAGAACTCGACCAGCGGGACTTACCCGGCGCGATGGGGCTCTACATCGCCGGCAACAGCATCGGCGGGCTCACCGGTCGCCTCATCCCGGCAGGGCTTTTGGAGGTCACCTCCTGGCGGTGGGCGCTGTTAGGCAGCGGCCTCGTTGCCTTCCTGCTGGCAGTGATTGCCGTGTGGCTGCTTCCGGAGCAGCGCAATTTCGTACCAAAACTCTCCATCCGGCCGAGCGCGGAAATTCGCGCGATGGCCCGCCACCTGCGCAACCCCCGGCTGCTGGTGCTCTACGCCACCGCGTTCGTGGCCATGGGCGTGTTCGTGTCCATGTACAACTTCTTCGGCTTCCGCGCGGTGCTCGACTTCGGCCTACCCGCCGCACTGTCCGGCCTGGTGTACGTGGTGTACCTGTCCGGCACCTGGTCGAGCGCGCGTGCCGGAGTGCTGCTGAAGCGCCACGGGCACGGGGTGGTGGTGCTGGCATCGTCGATACTCATGCTCCTCGGTGCGCTTGCCGCAGCCAGCGGATCGCTGTGGGTCACGCTGCTTGGCCTGTTGGTGTTCACCGCCAGCTTCTTCGCGCTGCACTCCACGGCGTCCGGTTGGGTTGGGCTCATCGCTGAGCGCGACCGTGCGGAGGCCTCCAGCATGTACGTGTTCTGCTACTACATGGGCTCGTCGATCCTGGGCGCCGCCACCGGGCGCGCGTACGAGGCGTTGCCGTGGGCAGGCTTCGTCGGGGTGCTCGCTGGGCTACTTGCTGCCCTCGTGGCCACGGGTGCGGCGCTGTGGAAGGCGGAGCCCCGCTAAACCCCGCTAAACCTCGCCCAATCGTGGCACGCCCGGCGCGCCGGCGTCGAGGAAGTCGCGCACGGCACGGGTGGCCAGGCAGTCGTCTTCGTTGTAGCGGATGAGCATGTCGCGCGCGTCGATATCGCCAAGCCTGCCCGCGCGGCGCAGTGCCACGGAGCGCTCCCCGTCGACGTCGTCGTCCTCCCACGCGAAGCCAACCACGGGCCCGAGTACTTTCAGGCCGAGGCCATCGGTGCCGACGAGCGAACGTCGCACCAGGGCGAACACGTCCACCCAGTCCTCAGACGCGATGAACTCCGCAACCTCCGCCTCGTCCACCGAGGCAAACCTGCGTGCCGACGACCGCAGCCAATGGTTCTCCCCACCCGCCGCATAACAGTAAGCGCGGAAGGTCTGGCCGGCCTCGCGCGCGTCGCGGCGCCGCTGCATCAGCCACGACCAGAACGCGTTGAAGTTCGCCTCCTCGGCCGCACCACCAACGTCCTCCCAGGTGACAAACGCGCGGTACTCCTCGCCGTCGTACGCGCCCCACAAGTAGGCGCCCTGGTCGAGGTAGGCCTCCATGTCGATGTCGATCTCCACGTCGGCGCGCGGCACCGGCGCTAACTTCTCACGCCGCAGCACCGGGATACCGGCGCGCCAGGCGCGGGCGATGGCTGCGGGTTCGGCGGGGCCGTCGTCGATAAGCGACTGCACCGTGGTGATCCCTTCCTCGCGCCACACGTCCCCGCGGCCGCCCGGCAGGAGCAGCGAAATGTCATCGAGTTCCTCCAGGCGCGGCTTGCACAGCGGCCAGAATCGGCAGGATGCGCACTGCTTCATCCGCTTCGGCTCGTCCGGGATCTCCACGGCGAGCGCCTCACGCAACTGCGGGACGTAGCGGGCGGGGTCGACGACGTACACGCGCGAGCGATCCTGCCCCACCGCACCACCGCGCCCATCCGCAAGCGTGCCCAGCAGGACATGCGCCATGGCCAGCCGGTACCCGTCGACCGTGTGGTGGCGGCCTTTCGCCTTCACCGTCATCGCGCGCCCCAACCCAAGCCGGGCGGTGGGCACCATCAACATCTCGTTGGTCGGATGCTCGCGCGCTACCCGGTGGTTCGAGATAATCACCGGCGCGTACCCGCGGTCGGTGCGCACGAGGATGTCGACCTCCGCGAGTGCAGGCGCCCCATCGATCTCGCCTTCGAGCGCCGCGTTGGTGATCAGGTGTGCGCGCCGCTTCAGCGCCAACCGCGTCTCCACGATCCGCGCGTCCACCCCCACACCCGGATCGATATCAATGCGCGTAAACGCCTTTCC
Organism: Corynebacterium sp. HMSC08F01; assembly: GCF_001807545.1. Lineage (NCBI taxonomy): Bacteria > Bacillati > Actinomycetota > Actinomycetes > Mycobacteriales > Corynebacteriaceae > Corynebacterium > Corynebacterium sp. HMSC08F01. The sequence continues at coordinate 49,355 of NZ_KV789296.1, forward strand.
ACGGCCATCCCCAACCGCCCGCTTCACCGGCAACGCATCGAACACAGCAGCACGACCCGCATCAATCTGCGGTTGGCGCAGCAGCGCATCCGGCAACTCAGGCGTATCCGGGTGCGCGCGTCGCTGACGCAGCCGGTAGCGGCACCCGACAAGATCGGACGCGCGCACCGGCTGCGCTGGTTGGGCAGTTCCGCCCACGGTGGGAGGTTTCACAATGCCTGCCACGATACCCGGGCGGTGTTGTCGGACCGGCAGGTACAGTTGTTTGGAGTTAACGCAAACGAAAACGCAAGGAGTACCGACCATGGGTGTCCTGGGCATCATCCGCAAAGCACGCCGCAACGTCAAGGCCGAAATTAAGGCCGCTGAGGTGCACGCACGCCAACTGGCCAAGGATCAGGCGAAGGCCGACAAGCGCACCGCCGAACTGCTGGACAAGGCAGAAAAGCGTCTGCTGAAGGAAGAGAAGAAGGGCCTCAAGCGCAAGCGTAAGCACGAAAAGGACCTGGCCAAGGCGCACCTGAAGCGCATCGAAGAAGCCGGCATTACCAAGAAGAAGGCCAAGCAGTGGACCGGCGCCGCCCGCGTCATTGTCCCCGTCGCGCTGCCGCTGATCTACAAGGCGCTGACCTCCCTGCAGCAGAACCAGGTGAACGCCAACGCAGCAGGCCTCGGCCTGTCCGCAGGTGATCTGGCGCGCCACTCCGGCCGCGGCGCCGAGCTCAAGGCCCGCATCGAGGCGATCCGCGCAAGCGTGTCCGGCTCCGGCGAGTTGACCGAGAGCTTCAAGCGTGACGCGAGCGTGCGTCTCGACGAGCTCGAGCAGGCCGTCCGCAACGCCGAACACGCCAACCCGGAGCAGCGCCGCCTGGCCCACAACTCCATCGACGAGGACCTCAACGTCCTCGCCGGCGATGTCCAGGAGCGCCTCTCCCGCTAGTTAGAGCACTCCCTGCTCGCGCGCCGACGCCACGGCCGAGGTGCGCGAGCGCACACCCAACTTGTCGTAAATGTGGACAAGGTGGGACTTCACGGTGGCCTCAGACAGCATGAGTTCGTGGCCGATCTCGCGGTTCGACGAGCCAGCAGCCACCAGTTGCAGCACCTCCAACTCGCGCGGTGTGAGCGATGAACGCGGCGCACGCTCGCGGGTTTCCAGACGGTCGCGCACCACCGGCGACATGGTGGCATCACCGCGGGCAGTCGAGCGCACCGCCGCGACCAGCTCTTCTGGCGGGGCGTCCTTCAGCAGGTAGCCCACCGCACCGGCCTCGATTGCGCCGAGGATGTCCGCATCCGTGTCGTAGTTGGTCACCACCAGCACCTTCGGCGGGTTGGTCATTCGGGAACGGATCTCCGCCGTCGCCTGCGCACCCGTGGTCACACGCTGGCCTTCCGCACCGGCGCCGAAGCGCAGGTCCATCAACACCACGTCAATGCCGCCGGCTTGCGCTGCGGCGATCGCGCCTTCCGCGGTGGCAACTTCTGCCACGACCTCGATGTCGTCCGCTTCTTCGAGCACGGCACGCAGGCCGAGGCGAACGATCTCGTGGTCGTCTGCCAGCAGGACTCTAATCACCGGGGACCTCCTCGTTTACGTCTTTTGGTTGATATTAACCGGCACGGCGACAGAAAGGGCCGTAGGCCCGCCCGGCGCGGACTCAATGTCCAACTTCCCACCCAGTTCTGCCGCACGTGAACGCATCGCGTCCAGCCCCAAATGCCCCAACCCGCTGGGTTTGAGTTCCTGAGCATCCACGTCGAAGCCGCGCCCGTTGTCCACCACGTCCAGGCGCACCTCGTCCGGCGCGTAGGTCAGCGTGATGCGGGTACGGGTGGCCTCGGCATGGTTGACCACGTTGGATACCGCGCCTTGGGCGATGCGCAGCAAGCCAGCCTCCACGCGCATGGGCAGCTGGATGGCCTCGCCGTCTTTCTCCACCTCGATGTCCAACTCGCCCGCCGTGGCAAAATCACCCGCGACTCGCTCGAGCGCTTCGCGTAACGACGACTCCGTCAACGGCGCCGGCGCCAACGCCGCAATCATCGCGCGCGTTTCTGCCAGGTTGTTCGACGCCGCCCGGCGCGCCGTTTCCATTTTGCGCAGCGGCTGCGTCGCATCCACGCCAAGCCCCTGGATGTCGCGCTCGGCGGAGTGCAGCAGCATCTGGATCGAGGACAGGTTCTGCGCCACCGTGTCGTGAATCTCGTGTGCGAGGCGCTCGCGTTCCTGTGCCACACCGGCGGCGCGCTCAGTTTCGGCGAGACGGTCGCGGGTGGTCAGGAGTTCGTCGATAAGCTGCTGGCGTTCTTGGCTGACCTTATTGATGGTGAAAAACGCCCAATCAATCGCCATCACCACCACCGCCGACAGCGCCGGCCCCATCACCCCGCCGAGCGTGAGCCCCGCCGGGATCTGCACCGCGATGCTAATCGCCAGCCCCACCGCCACCCAGACGTAGCCGAGCCAGCCGCGCATCGCCCGCAGATAGACGAAGAACAGCACGAACACCCAGTACACCGCCACCGGCGACACCGTCGTATCCGCCACCCACAGCGCAGTCGCGCTAAACGCCCACACGATGCGGCCCCACCTGCCCCACCGGTACATCTCCACCATGCCGTAGAACAGCAGAAACGCGAACCCGGCGGTGAGCAAAATGTGCAACAGCGCCTCGTTCAGCGGCATCCGCGCCAGCGCGCCCAGCGACACCACCATCAGGCACACGGCCAAAATGGTGATGCCGGAATCAAGCGCGCTGTTTTCGGTACGTTTTCCGGGGTGCTGCTCCAGCAGCACTAATCTGGAGCTCATGCGTTCGAGATTACCCATCGTGCTGCTCGTGCTCGCCCTCGCCGGTTGTGGGGAGCAATCGCTTAACGACGACACCCCCACCCCCGAACCCGCACCCGCCCCCGATTCCGGCCTGCCCGTCGAAGCACTGCCGGAAACCGCACGCGACGGGTGGCAGGAATGCCCCTACCTGGACACCGAGTGGGTAGCGCGCACCAACGGCCAACGTGTCACCGGGGTGGGCACCGACACCCGTTTCGACACCCCCGCCTGCCAGTTCTGGTCCTACCCCGAAGAACCCCAACTGACCGTGATCGTGCGCCACATGGACTCCCCCGAACAGGCCATGGCTGTGGTGGACTGGGCTACCCCGATCGATTTCACCCAACCCGCTGACCAACCCGAAGGCTGGGACGGCGGCCGCCACGGCGGCGGGGACGTCCCCAACCGCATCGGCGCCGCATACTCCGTGGCCAAAGGCAACGTGGCCGTGACGGTGTTTACTAACCAGGATGAGTCGGTCAAAGCCGAAGCGGTCGCCACCGAAGCAATCACTAACCTAGGGCTGTAATGAACACCATCAACGTCGCCGCCATCGTATTCACCGACAACGCCGGGCGCGTCCTGTGCGTACGCAAACACTCCAGCCCGCGCTTCCAACTCCCCGGAGGCAAGCCGGAAGGCGGCGAGACCCGCCTGCAAACCGCCATGCGCGAAACCCGCGAAGAAGTCGGCATCGACGTCGACCCCGAACACTTGAGCTACCTAGGCACGTTTACCGCCGAGGCCTCCAACGAGCCCGGCCACAGCGTGACCTCCACGGTGTTCCTCCACCCCGGCCTACCCGCCGATCCGGCCCCCGCCGCCGAGATCGCCGAAGCCACCTGGATCGACCCCACGAACCACGCCGACTTTGAAATCGCGCCCCTGCTGCGCACCCAAATCTTTCCCGCCCTCCGGCCCGCTGACATCAACGCCATCGCCGTGTTCGCCGGCGCCCGCGATGGCACCGACCCGAACAACGCCACGCTCGCCCGCAGTTTCGGCGAGGCACTGGCCCGCCACGACATCACTCTGGTCTACGGCGGATCCAAGCTCGGGTTGATGGGTGAGGTGGCGAGGGGGTCGTCGAAAAGCATTGGCGTCCTCACACACCACCTGGCGCAATACGAGATCCAGTACGACGGGCTCGAACGCCTCGAAATGGTGGACACCCTCGCCGAGCGCAAAGCACGCATGAGCGAACTTTCCGACGCCATCGTGGCCCTGCCCGGCGGCGCCGGCACCCTCGACGAACTTTTCGACGAATGGACCACCCAACAACTCGGCCTCCACCGCAAACCCATCGGGCTGCTCGGCCGCGACTTCTGGGCCCCCTTCATCGCCATGGTGGACCACATGGTCGCCCACGGCTTTGTGCGCGCCACCGACCGGGCACACCTCATCGTCGCCGACGACCCCGACGAACTCATCGCAGCACTGCGCGCCTGGCACCCACCGGTACCGCGCTGGCTCTAAGGGCTACACCGCGACGTCGTTATACGGCATCTGCGCCGACACCCATGGGTAAATAACCTCCATGAGCAGGAGGAACAGCAACACCAAAATGACGGCGGTGAGCAGCCACTTCACCACCGGCGGGCCGGGCAGTTTACGCCACAACGCTGCATACATGGGCTAATCCACCTCCGTCATCGCCGGCGGGAGCGCGCCCGCCTGGTCCTTCGGCGTCACTTCCGTGCGCACCGCGTGAATGATCATGCGCTCCGCATTAGAAAACTGCGGGTGGCACGTGGTCAACGTAATCAGCCCCTCCATGCCGGGCTCCACCTTCGTGGACTTCGACCCAGGCATCGGGTTGACCACCTCAATGTTGCCCGGCAGCGTGATCTCCCGGCCAAGCACGTGCTGGTAATCGCCCGACGCGATGCGCTCATTCATCTGCTCCGGCAAGCATCCGGCGCCCTCCGCGTGACGAGCCGCCGGATCCGGCGACAACGGCATCACCCGGTACGTCACCCATTCGCGCTGCGTCTCCACCACGATCGCGTCACAGGCCTTCAGCGCGCCAAGGTCGTTAAACGGCGCACCCTTGCCCACACGGTGACCGGCAACCGCGAAGTTGCCATCTTGGCCCGGGAACTGCGTATCCGGGTAGTGGCCCGGACCCGTGAGCAACTGCGCCTCCTGCACGCCCTCGACGATGGCGAACTGGTAGTCCTGCCCAAACGCCGGGATATACATCTTCGCAAGCGCGTCCCCCAACTCAGCCTGCTTTGCCTGACGAGGGTTCACCCACTGCTCCTCAAGCCTCGTCTGCACATCGTCCTGCATCTTCGCCGACGCCAAATTGGTCCAATAGGACTCATAAAACGCGAACAGCAAAAGCAGCACGCCAACCGTCAGCAGGACCTCGCCAATCACCTGCGAGACACTGACACGATTCTTCCCAGCCATAACTAAATGGAGTAATCCGGTGGCGGCGCGCCCAACTTGGACTTGGCCAGAGCCTTAGCAGTGTGCAGGGGTGCGCTATCACGCAAAATGCGCGCCCCCGCCAGACCGCCTTCCAGGAAGATCAGCAGCTCATCCGTCAACGAGGACGAATCGTAGCCATTCTTCTCATTGAGCAACTCCGTGATCGTGGAATGCATCCACAGGCGGTGATTCCTGCAGGTCTCCACAATCCGCTCCTCGGATTCCGTCTCCGGGCGCGGGTACTCGGCCGCAGCGTTGAGGAACGGCGAGCCACGGAACTCCTTCTGGGGCTCCTCCTCGATCGCCATATCGAACAAAGCGAGGATCTTCGAATCCGCATCCGGCGCCTTCGCCGCACGCTCACCCCAACGTGAACGGTACTGCTCGTCGAGCTCCTCCAGGTACGCAACAACCAAGTTGTCCTTCGACCCCAGCAGCGAGTACAACGACGCCTTCGCCACATCCGCCTCACGCAAAATGCGGTCAATGCCGATGACGCGGATGCCTTCTTCTGTAAACAGCTTCGTCGCGGCATCCAGCAGACGCTGCCGAGGACTCGGACGATCGCGACGGCGCGCAGGCGCCTTCTTCTTACTCGTGGCGGCGGCCAATAGGAACTCCTTTCGCGCGCCTAAAACAGGACCATCTCAATATAGACAAAACGGTTCGTCTATTCCAGCGAAAAGCCCCCGGAGCAGCTCACTCCGGGGGCTCAAAGCAGATTGCTTATCGACGACTACCTGTCACCTTATTCACAATCCACAGCAGAATCACCGCACCGATCAGGCAGGTCAGGAAACTAAAGAAGCGTCCCCCGCCTTCCACATCAAAGCCGAGCAGGCCAAGCAGCCAGCCGCCGATGAAACCACCGATAACACCGACCAGAATGTTCAGGCCGATGCCCATCTGTGCGTCACGGTTCTGCATCTTGGATGCGATCCAGCCAGCAAGGCCGCCGATGATAATCCAGCCGATAAAACCAAGTGTTGGAGTCATGTTGAAATCCGTCCTTATAAATAGATTTTGTCAGTTACCCCTACCATTGTCCCTCGTTTTTCGGACTTTTGGGTAACGAATCTATTACTCCTCCGGACGGACCACCATCATCGGGCACGGCGCCGACTGCAGCAGCGCACGCGAAGTGGACCCAAGCAGCATGCCCTTGAAGCCGCCGCGACCGTGCGAACCGGTCACCAGCAACTGGGCGTTCTCTGCCGCGTTGGTCAGTGCGCGCACCGGACGGTCACGTGCAATAACCTTCTTCACCTGGACATCCGGGTACTTCTCGATCAGTTCGGCCAACAACTCGTCGAGAAGCTGCTGCTTATCCTGCTTCACAGCTTCCCAGTGATCCTCAGCCACCGCGTACCCAGCACCAGGGCCCTGGATGTGCGTATCCACCCAAGTGTGCACCGCAACCAGCTCCGCACCACGCGCCGCCGCCTCCTCGAAGGCAACTTCTGTTGCGCGCTGCGAAACCTCAGAGCCATCCACACCGACCACAACCGGACCGTACTTGTTCTCCTCGGTCACCGCGCTATCCTCGCGCACCACCACAACCGGGCAGTTCGCGTGCGACACCACAGCACCAGAAACGGAGCCCAGCACCATGCCAGACAGGCCGCCCAGACCACGGGAGCCCATCACGATCATCGTGGACTCATTCGACATACGCAGCAGCATGTCAATCGGAGAACCCTCAGCCACCGCGTGGCCAATGTGCAGGTCCGGCGCCACTTCAAGTGCGATATCGCGGGCACGATCCACGGACTGCATCGTCTCGCGCTGGAGTTCGTCGAAAATCTCCGCCGGCGGAACCATGCCCTCCGCGTACAGGAACTGCGGCATGGTGTAGCTCGCAGCCAAACGCAGCGGAATACCACGCTTCATCGCCGTATTCGCCGCCCAACGCACCGCATTATCTGAAGCGGGGCTGCCATCGACAGCAACAACAACGATGTCTTCGCGGGTCTCTTCCTGGGTCATTATCTCAGCCTTTCTGAGCTAGACAGCTGGTTATACCCACATTCTAGTCGCGCAAGCGCAAGTTAGCGGGGAATCTCCACCGGGGTTGCTGCCGGCGCATTCGCCGGATACAGCAAGTTGTAAATCAGGGTCAACGCGTCCGCGATCGCCTTACCAATGCCCTGCGAAAAGAAGCCCATCAACGGCTCAACCAATGCTCCTAAATCCATGCGGGCTAATCTACTACACACTATGGCGAGAAAGAAGGGTCCACCAGCAATGCCGCTGCCACCCCGCGGCGGCCTCGGCGCATCCCGCGCCCGCGTCCCCGAAGGCGACGGCATCCGCGCCATCGACTTCATCTGGCACCTCGTCTCCACTCAGCGCCACCGCCACCCCGAAGACAACTTTTCCGCAGTACAACAGCGTTTCGACGACTCCCTCGTCGTTCACCGCGACACCACCCCAATCTCTCCCGAGGACTGGCTCGAACCCGGCACCGACGTCTTCTTCTACCGACGCCCCGCCCCCGAAAGACCCGTCCCCTACGACATCGTTTCCGTGTTTGAAGACGACAACATCCTTGTCGTGGACAAGCCACCATTCTTAGCGACGATGCCCCGCGCATCCCACATCACCGAGACTGCCACCGTACGTTTGCGACGCTTGACCGGCAACGAAGAGTTGACCCCAGCCCATAGATTGGACCGCGGCACCTCTGGTTTGTTGCTGTTGACCAAACGCCGCGAAGTCCGTGGCGCCTACCAGGAACTTTTTGCCCGCCGGGAGGTGGACAAGATGTACGAGGCGATCGCACCGTGTGTTGCACTGTCCGTACCTGCAGACTGGTCCCACCACCTGGTCAAGGTTGCTGGCGAAGCCGCTGGTTCTGTGGTCGTGGGTGAGGAGCCGAACTCCCACACCGAGGTAGCTTCCGTTACTCGGCTGCCTGCCGAGCAGGAGCAGGAGTTGCAGTCGCTCTATGGCGTTACCGCTCCTTTGGGACGCTACGTTCTCCACCCAACAACCGGCCGCACCCACCAACTGCGGCTGCAAATGATGACCGAAGCCGCCCCCATCCTTGGCGACACCATCTACCCAGTCCTACTCCCCGCCGACGCCGAAGACTTCTCCCGCCCCATGCGGTTACGTTGCATCGGCTTAGGGTTTGTAGATCCTTTGACAGGCGAAGATCGCTCCTTCGCACTGAATTAGAGGCGGGAAGGCCTGACAGCTCCTTCGTTGGGCAGTCCGGCTGTCACAATCTGTCGCGACCATTTCCGACTTACCGGAACCCCGAATGCAAAACTGCACATCACACCTTTCGCCAACCTGGGCGGAGTGTAAAACCCTGCAGCCGACGAGGCACCATTTTGCATCGATAGCTGTTCGCGCCAGACATGAAGTATCTACGGGCGGGTGGAAACCGCTTGGCTCCGCATTGCGGACGACTAGTGGGGGTGTACCCATTAACTATGCAGCGGCATAGTCATGCCCGATCCCCTCCTTACTCTGCATTGCGGACAAGTGGGTGGACACCAACTATGCAGTGGCATAGTGAGCCTCATTCCGATTCTCACTTCGCGTTGCGGACAACCTGGTGGACACCAACGATTCTGTTGCCTCAGCCAGGTCACGGGCGGTTGGGAACCCAGCCGTTGACTATGCAGTGGGATAGTGACGCCGGTTTTGTCGTTGATTCCGCATTGCAGACATTCCGACTCCGCATTGCGGACAAGTTGGTGGTCACCAACGAAATGTAGAGGGATGGGAATGTGAAAAACACCCGTAGATGAAACTGGGTGGTTTCGTCTACGGGTGTTTGTGTGTGAAGTTGTTGGGTCGGCGGTAACCTACTCTCCCACTCCCTCCCGGGAGCAGTACCATCGGCGCGGGCGGGCTTAGCTTCCGGGTTCGGAATGGGACCGGGCGTTTCCCCGCCGCTATCAACCACCGACACATCTATATGGGCATAGTGTGTGTCCATGTGTTGTGGACTGTATTGAGTTCACGTGACATTGGGTGTGTTGTGTCAGTGACTGCATAGTG